>JBCCOP010000013.1:0-31052 GCA_039025315.1 Planctomycetota bacterium
GGTCATCTCGTTGATCTGGCGGTAGCGGATCGCGCGGGGCACCATCCACGAGCTGAACACCGCGGTGATGCCCATCTCCAGCTGCTTCATCGGGTCCTGCGGGAAGTCCTTGCCGGTGTGCTTCTTGATGACTTTCTTGTAGGCGTCGCAGAGCTTGCGCAGGCCCTCGGCGTCGACGTCGGTATCGACCGAGACACCCTGCGACTTCTTGATCTTGTCGAACTCGTGCTCGAAGGCGTGGTGGTCGACGCCCATGACGACGTCGCCGTACATGTTGAGTAGCCGGCGGTAGGCGTCGTAGGCGAAGCGTTGGTTGGCGGTGGCGTTGGCGAGGCCGACGACGGACTCGTCGGTGAGCCCGAGGTTGAGGACGGTGTCCATCATGCCGGGCATGGACTGGGCCGCGCCGGAGCGGACGGAGACGAGCAGCGGGTCGGTGTTGCTGCCGAACTTCTTGCCGGTTTCTTTCTCGAGGGTTTTGACGGCGGCGTGGACCTGGTCCATGAGCCCGGCGGGGAGCTTGCGGCCCTGCTGGTAGTATTGGTCGCAGCACTCGGTGGTGCAGGTGAACCCGGGCGGGACGGGCAGTCCGATGGAGGTCATGTCGGCAAGGTTCGCGCCCTTGCCGCCGAGCAGTTCGCGTTGCGTGGCGTTGCCGTCGGTCTTGGTCTTGCCGAAGTAGTAGACCATCTTCGTCTTGGCGGTCTTGGTCTTGGCGGCGGTCTTTTTCTTCTTGGTGGACTTGGTGGCGGTGGCCATTCGGTTCGGCTCCGGGGGTCGGGAGGGGCGATCAAACAAAGCACGGCCGGCGTCGAAACACCGGCCCGGGGTCACGAAAGAGCGGAGATTCTAGGGAAATACAGCGCGGCGTCAAAGACACCCGACCCGCCGACCACGCGGACGACGTACGTCTTACTGCCTGGGCCGCAGCGCCCCCGGGACCAGCCGCTTGGCCAGCCGGCGCCACGCGTCGCCGCGCCGCGCCCGGCGGAGCGTGGGCGGGTCGGCCCCGCCGATCTGCCACGCCTGCACCCCGCCGTAGCCGTCGTAGAGCAGCCGCCGCGTGCCGCCGAAGCGCTCGAAGAGCACATCCAGCGCGCCGCGGCTGTAGAGCGAAACGTGCCCGTTCGCCGGGCCGAGGTACCACCAGTCCCGGCCGCAGGACGCGGGGTCGTACTCGGCGGTCTGGAACGCGAAGACCCCGCCGGGGCGCAGCGCCCGGATCGCCGGCTCGATCATCGCCGCCGGGTCCGGCAGGTGCTCGATCACTTCGCAGGCGGTCACGACGTCGAACCGGCCCTCCGGCAGCTCACGCAGGAAGTGCTCGCGGCCGAACTTCGGCTCGATGATGTCGTGGCCCCAGGCCCGCAGCCCGAGGTGCTCCCGCGCCGCGGAGACGAACGTGCCCATGCCGCAGCCGAAGTCGCAGATCTCCAGCTCCCACGGCAGCCGGCTCAGCAGCAGGTTCGCAAGCATCACCAGCCGCAGCGTCTGGTTGACCCGGCCGTGCCAGTCGGGGTCCTGGTGGTCCCAGTAGGTGTCGTCGTAGACCTGGGTGTTATCGATGTCGTCGAGCAGGTGGGCGAACAGGAAGTTGCATTTGGAGCAGCGGAAGTACGGGCAGTCGTCCGGCCCGTCGGGGATCGGCTTGCCCGCGAGCTTCGACGACGGCAGGCCGAAGACGCGCGGCGCTTCGGCCCCGCAGACCTTGCAGACCGACGCGGCCGGCCCCGCGTCGGTTTTGGCGTCCCGGCCCCGCTGCTGCATCGCTTCGCTGAACTGGGTCATGGGGCGTGTCCGGGGGAGTCCGGGGGAGAACGACGTCACGGTTTTATCATGCGGACGCTTGCGTAGCCGTGAGGCCGTCCGCCGATGAAGTCCGACACCGAACCGTCCGATCCGCATCGGCCGCTGCCGCGCACCTGCCTGGCGGACGTGCGCGAGCTGCGTGGCGGCGGGCGGTCGGGCTTCGCCGACGCGGTGCGGGAGGCGGGAAGCAGGCTCGAAGCCGAGCCGCGGAAGCGGTGGGAGTGGGACGCGATCGGCGCGACGCTCGGGGCGCTGGGCGTCGACGGCCCCGACGCCGACCTCGTCGGCCTGGGCGTGGGCGACGAAGCGTTGATGTTTCACCTGGCCCGGCGTTGCCGGTCGGTCGTCGGCGTGGACCGCTACGCGGCGGACAACGCCTGGCGGGAGGCGCGGTACCGCGACGCGGAGGCCGTGGCCGCCGCCGCGCCGTTCGACTACCCGGCCGACCGGCTGCGGGTGATGGACGCGGATATGCGGGCGGTACCGCGACCCGACGCGAGCGCCGACGCGGTGTGGTCGTGTTCGAGCATCGAGCACGTGCCGGACCCGGCCGAGCTACTGGCGGTGTTCCACGAGGCGCAGCGGCTGCTGCGACCCGGCGGGGTTTTGGTGGTGACCACCGAGTTCTCGCTGCACGACACGCCCTACCTGCTGCCGGGCGTGCTGGCGTGGGACCGGCGGACGCTGGCGTGGGCGGACGCGGCGCTGCCGGGGCTGGAGCGGCTGGGACCGACGGACCTGGGCTACGACGCGTCGTGCATGGGCCACGCGCCGACGCCCCGGCGGCGGGAGGCGGCGCTGCGGCGCGGGCGGGTGAGCGGTGACGTGGACGCGGCACCGCAGGGCGTGGCCCGGCTCGCGGGGATATCGGTCGTCGTGCCGATTCTCCTGGCGTGGCGGAAGGTGTCGGACGAACGGCGGGCGTGGGAAGACTCGGGCCCTGCGGCGGAGGTGCGGCGCTACACCGAGGCGTTGCGGCACCACCGGGCACAGCGGGACCGCGAGGCGGCGGCGCTTCTGGGGCCGATGTTCGGGACGCTCGGACAAGACGGGGCGACGCGGCAGTGGGCGCTGCACGCGGGCCGGCTGCTGTTGGAGTGCGAGGCCAGGGGCGGGCTGGTTTCGGAAGCGGGGCTGCGGTCGCGCATCGCGGCGTTGCGGGAGCTGTCGGGCGACGGGCCGGTGGTGGACGCCGATTGTCTGGACCTCTGCGGGTATCTGCTGGGTGAGCTGGGCGACCCGGCGGGGGCGGACGCGGTGGACCTGGCGTGCCTGTCGTCACCGAGCACGACGGCCGAGCACGTGATGCAGCTCGCCACGCGGGTCGTGGTTCGGCACGAAGGACGGGGTGAAGCGGCGGCACGGGCCCGGGCCGAGGTCGAGGGGCTGCGGGGCCACGGGCTGACCGAGGCCGAGCTGCGGGCAGGCTTCTTCGACCGGGTGGCACGGGCCGGGGTTAGCATGCCGGGTCCGTGATGCCCGCCGCCTGGCCCCGCCGAGTCGAATACGCCGTGGACCTGCTCGCGGTGCTGGTGCTCAAGGAGCTTCGGGTCCGCTACAAGCGGACGGTGCTGGGCTACGCCTGGTCGCTGCTGCAGCCGCTGGCGTTCGCGGTCGTGTTCTACGTCGTGTTCAAGTACTTCTTCCGCTTCCAGGCGGAGGTGGACTACCGGCTGTTTTTAGTCTGCGGGCTGTTCGCCTGGCAGTGGTACGCCAACGCGGTGACCGGGGCGACGATGGCCCTGATCGGCAACGGGCCGCTGATCACGAAGGTCAACTTCCCCCGCGTCTACGCGGTGCTCAGCGGGTTCATGAACGACCTGGTGCACTACCTGCTGGCGCTGCCCGTGGTCTTCGGCTTCATGCTGGCGTTCGGCTACGGGCCGCGGGTGTCGTGGCTTTGGCTGCTGCCGATGTTGCTGGTCGTGCAGTCGGCGTTGGTGCTGGGGCTGGCGCTGCTGCTCGCGACGCTCAACCTGTTCCTGCGCGACCTCGAACGGCTGGTGACGATCGGGGTGCTGATGCAGTTCCACCTCACGCCGGTGGTCTACCCGGAGTCGTACATCCCCGAACGCTTCGGCTGGTTGATGCTCGCGAACCCGATGGCGGGGCTGGTGATCGGCTGGCGGGACGCGCTGCTGTTCGGGACGGTGGACGGGCCGCTGCTGGGCGCGGCGGCGGCGTGGGCGGCGGGGCTGCTGGGGTTGGGGGCGTGGGTGTTCGCCGTGCAGCAGAAACGCTTCGCGGAGGTGGTCTGACGTGGCGGGTGGTGCGGCCGCACAGGGCGACGTGATGATCCGCTTCGACGGGGTGACCAAGCGTTACCGGCGGCAGTCGCCGCACCGCGGGCTGAAGCAGCGGCTGCTGGGCGGGCGGGAGCCGGCGGCGTGGACCACGGCGCTCTGCGATGTGTCGCTGGAAGTGCGGCGGGGCGAGGCGCTCGCGGTCGTGGGGCGCAACGGCTCGGGTAAGAGCACGGCGTTAGCGCTCGCGGCCGGGGTCATCCGCCCCACTTCCGGGGGGGTCGAGCGGCGGGGGCGGGTGGGGCCGCTGCTGGCGCTCGGGGCGGGCGTGCACCCGGACCTGACCGGGCGGGAGAACGTCGAGCTCAGCGGCGTGTTGCTGGGCCTGACCCGGCGAGAGGTGCGGCAACGCTTCGGCGCGATCCACGACTTCTCGGAGCTGGGCGACGACGTCGATCAGCCGGTGCGGCACTACTCGTCGGGGATGCTCGCGCGGCTGGCGTTCTCGGTGGCGAGCCACCTCGAGCCGGAGGTGCTGATCGTGGACGAGGTGTTGGCGGTGGGCGACGCGGCGTTCGCGGACAAGTGCCACCGGCGGATCACGCAGCAGCGGGCGGGCGGGCTGACGATGCTGTACGTGAGCCACGACGTGCACGCGGTGATGGCGTTGTGCGACCGGGCGATGTACCTCGACGGGGGGCGCAGCGTCGCGGAAGGCGAGCCGGCGGCGGTGTGCCGGCGGTACTATGCCGACCAGGGGTTGGAGCCGGCGTTTTAAATTCCGGAGTTGTGAAGTTCCGGGGGGGCGGACCGAGCGATGAACGACGCGTTGGAGCGGACATTCGATGCGTGGTGGGCGCGGCAGGCGAGCGGTGACGGGCTGCGCGTGTCGCTGCCGCGGTGGTCGACGCCCGTGGCCGACCCGACGGGGGGTCAGACCGAGCCGTCGACGCTGTCGCTGTCGCTGCGGAAAGTTTGGGTATACGCCGACCGCTACACGAACGGGGCGCTGGACGAGCGGCGGCTGACGGTGTCGGTCCGGCTGCGTGAAGACGACGCGTCGTCCGGGCCGAGGTGGCAGGGCGACGACGGGGCCGCGGTCTCGACCGACGAGCTGGCGTCGCTGACGGCGTTGGCGATCCGGCAGGCGTACTTCGCGCCGGCGCGGCTGGCGGTCGACCCGGGCTTCTACGCCTTCGGCCGCTGGGCCCTGGCGGCGCTCGACGCCGACGACGGCGGGCTGGCGGACCGGCTGTTCGCCCTCGAGCCGCGGGCGGGCTGGTGGTGGGGCCGGGTGCTGGACCGGGCGGGCCACGCCGCGGCGGCCGAGCGGGCGTGGGTGTGGCAGGCCCGATGCGCCGGCGAGGCACACGACGCGGACCCCGCCGTCGCGGACCCGGAGGCGGCGGTGCGCTGCCTGCTGGCGCTGACCCAGTCCAAACGCTCGACGCCGGCCGACCGACTCGGGCTCTGCGGCCGGGCCCAGCGAGTGTTCGACCGCACCGACTTCCGCCACTTCGACCTGCAGACCCGCGTGGACCTGGCCCGTGCCGCGGCGCTGATCGAGATGGGCTACCGCGTCGCGGGACGCGAGGTCTTGGTGGGGGTCGCACAGCGGCTGGTCGCCAACCCTTCGGCCGGGCTCGTCGGGCAGGCGTTGTGGCTCGCCGCCCTGGCGTGGCGCGGCGGGGGCAGCGTGATGCTGCTGCGCCTCAGCACGGCCGTGGCCGGCGGGCTCGTCACGTCAGCGACCGCCCGCTACAAGCTGAATCAGGCCCGCCGGCGCTGGCGGTGGCGTAGCCGCCGGCCGCGGCTGCCGCGGGCCTTCGTCCACGACCCGGCCGACCCCGCCGGCCCGCCCGCGGTCCGCCGCGTCGCCCTGGTCCGCCTCGACCGCATCGGCGACCTCGTGTGCATGGAGCCGATCGTCCGCCGCGTCCGCGACCGCTACCCCGACGCCGACCTCGACCTCTACGTCACCGCCGGGCTCGCGCCCATCGCCGCGCGGCTGGCGCCCGCCGTCCGCGTCGTCGAGATCGACTGGAAGCACCCCAAACGCTTCGCCGGCCAGCTCCGCGGCCTCGCCGACACGCCGGCCTACGACGTGCTGATCGACCTGCTCGAGCCCGACGTGCCCCGCCACGCCCGCCTGGACCGCACGCTGCGGGCCGACGCCCGCGTCGGCTTCGACAGCCCCGCCCGGAAGGACGGGTTCACCCACCGCATCCCGCGGCCCGAGTTCTCGACGCACCTGATCGACCGCACCGCCCGGCTGCTGCGCCCGCTGGGCCTCGCGGTACCCGACACCACCGACTGGCGGCCGCGGCTGTGTCACGAACCCGCCGACCGCGCGGCCGGCCGCGCGGCCCTCGGCGACGGGCCGTGGGTCGGGCTCCACGTCGGGGCGGGCTGGCGGTTCAAACGCTGGTACCCCGACCGCTGGGCCGAGGTCGCCCGCGGCCTGATCGCGTCGCACGGCGTCCGGCTCGCCGTCTTCGCCGGGCCCCACCCCGCCGAAGGTGAAATGGCCGAGCAGGTCGCCCGCCGCGTCGGCGACGCCGCCACCGTCCTGCGGCCCACGCTCGACGCGCTGCCCGGGCAGCTGTCCGCCCTCGACCTGCTGCTCGCCAACGATTCCGGGCCCATGCACCTGGCGCTGGCCCTCGACACGCCGACCGTCGTCGCCTGGGGCCCCGGCGACCTCACGCTCTTCCGGCCCCGCGGCCCCGTCGCCGTCGTCGCCCGCCAGTCCCGCGACGCCAACGGCCCGCAGGACGTCGATGCCGACCGCAGCCCGATGGGCCACGCCTACGAAGACGTCCCCTGCCTCGTCAACGTCACCGCCGACGCCGTCCTCGACGCCGCCCGCCGGATGCTCGACACCCATCGCCCCCCGCCCCCGCCGCTCAGCCGGCCCGACGCAGCCGCCCCAGCAGCCGCGTCGAGCTGAACTTCTCGCCGCCGATCAGCACGAACCGCCCGCCGACCGCCTCACAGGCCCGCCGCTCCCGGTCCACCGCGCTGCCCGGCGTGCCGAGCGCCGCGGCGTACTCCGCCCCCTTCGCGTACACCGCCGGCCGCAGCAAGCTCAGCGTCGGCTCGGCCGTCGGCCAGCGGTTCACCGCCACGTGGTCCACGCACCGAAGCGCCCTCAACAGCTCGGCCCGCTGCCCCCCCGGTACGACCGGCCGGTCCGGCCCCTTGCAGACGTATTCGTCCGGCGTCACCGTCACCACCAGGACGTCCCCGTGCCGCCGCGCCGCGTCGAGGTACCGCGTGTGCCCGACGTGCAGCAGGTCGAAGCAGCCGTGACACAGCACCACCGCCCGCCCCGCGTCGCGGTGCGCCGCGCAAACTTCCGCAAGGTCGTCGAAATCAAATCCAGACGCCATGACTGCTCCGGGTAGCGGGCGGGCTTGCCCGCCCGTCCCCACCGCCTTACCACCGCCCCGCCGCGTCGGCCGTCGCGGCCCGCGCCCCGCCGTACGGCAGCAGCCGCAGCGACCGCCGCCGCTCCGGGTAGCCGTCCAGGAACCAGCGGTGCTCGACCAGCTGCACCTCGCCCCGCGTCGTCCGGCCGTACACCGTGTAGCTCACCGACGACACCGCCCCGGGCCCGCGGCTGGCGTAACTCGCCACGTCCAGCCGGTCGCCCCGCCGCGTCGTCGCCGCCACGGTCCACGGCCCGCCGTTCACGCGGAACCGCGCGCCCAAACGCTCCGCGTTCGCGTCGTCGATCTCGAAGTACGTCAGCCCGCCGTCGAGCGTCCACACCGTCGTGAACGGCCCCAGCCGCGCAACCTTCTCCCCCTGCGTCACCGGCAACGCCTCCCGCAGCGGCCGCTCCACCCCGTCCGGCAGCACCCGCACCGCCCGGTCCGCCGCCGCGCAGCCGACCAGGCCCACCACTACCGCCGACAACCCGAGCCACGCCACGCGCATCGCCCTTGCTTTCGGCCAAGCGCCGCGACGCCGGCCATTCTTCGCCGCGCCCCGGCCCGGCACCCGTGGACGCTTTGCACGGTTCGCCCCGCCCGGCCCACGCCGCAAGCTCAGCCCAGCCGTCACAGCCCGAACCGCCCGGACCCGCTGCGTGCCAAACCCGGCCCGACGTGTGGCCGGACGAGTGAACGAATTGGATGTTTTTGCCGTCCCACTCACCCGAACCCCGCCGGAGCTTCAACATGACCCGATCCCAGCCCGCCGCCACGCCTACGCCCCCCGCCCTGTCCGCCGGACGGCAGATGAACGCCCTGCTGTGCGAGCAGGCCGCGGCCATGCGCCGCCTCGAGGACGCGTTGGCCCGCTACGAAACCCTGGCCGACCGCGAACCCTGGCTCACCCGCGGCTACACCGCGGGCTGAACCACCACGTCACGCCCAAAGCCCGGGGGCAGCCACCCCCGGGCTTTACTCCGCACCACCCACATTGCCAAAGAGCGGGCACCCCACGCCCCCACCCCTCCCGCTTCGCGGCCGCCGCGGCGGGGTGGTTGGGTTGCTGGTTGTCGTTTCGATCCACCACGGAGATCGCGGAGACACGGAGGCACGGAGAAGAAACAGAAATTTGGTTTGAAAACCCTGCTTCCGATTTCCTCCGTGTCTCCGTGCCTCCGCGATCTCCGTGGTGGTTCAAAAACGAGTCCCAGCCAACCTCACGGGCGTGCGCCCCCGGCCGAGCCGCTGGTGCCGTAGACCCACGGGGTTCCCGACAAGGTGGTACCCGTGGCATCGCCGCCGACACGCGGTCACTCGACCCGGCCGTCCGCCGCGGGCGGGCCCGGCCTTGTCTGTACCGGGAGCCGCCGGCAAAACGGGGGCCGACACTTAAGGACGCAACGAACGATTTGTGCGCGAAAACCCCCGGAATCGGCCGCGACGCCACGGCGTAGGTTCCGGGGGTAGCACGGTTTGAAATTTTTGTGCGTTTTGTGAATTTTTGTGGCAAAACGCCGCGATTCCGTGCGCACAGACCGCCCCGCCACGGGCCCGAGGGTGGCGCGAGGGGGCGCGGACGGTCGATAACATGAGACGACTCTGACGCGAGGTGCGGCGATGGCGGGCGGTGAGGTCTACGTGGCGACGGCGGTCGAGACGGACGGGCCCGTGCCCGGGCCGCACTCGCTGCTGAGCCTGGCGTCGGTGGCGGTGACGCGGGACGGCACGATCCGCTCGCGGTTCACGGCCAACCTCGACGAGCTCGACGGGGCCGCCGCGGACCCGGCGGTCGGGGCGTGGTGGGCGTCGCAGCCCGCGGCATGGTCGGCCTGCCGGGCCGACGCCGAGCCGCCGGGCGCGGCGATGCGCAACTACCTCGCTTGGCTCAACGCCCTGCCGGGACGGCCGGTCTTCGTCGGCTACCCCGCGTCGGCGGCCTACCTCTGGGCCGCGTGGTACCTGCACCGCTTCACGGGACACAACCCCTTCGGCCGCGGGGCCCTCGACCTGCGGACCATGGCGATGACGCTGCGGGGCTGGCCGTACCGCGAATCCAAGATGCGGCACATGCCCGAGCACTGGCTCGCCGACGTCTCGCTGCGCAGCTACGTCGCCGCCGACCGGGCGGAGAACGTCGCCCGGCTGCTGATCCACATGCTCGACGACTGGCGGAAGCTGCACCCCCACCCGGTGGGCTCGGGCGGCGGGGACGGTATGCGGCTGCTGGACTGAGACGCGACGCGCACAAAAAAACGCCGGGCGGGTCGAGCGTCCTTGCTCGCTCCGCCCGGCGTTGCTCGAGTCCGGCGGTCCGTCACCGGGCCTCAAACTCCACGTGCTGACTTAAGCCCATCCGTGAGTCGCATCGTGGAATCGGGCGGGTCCATCCACCCGATGAGACAACAAATTATCGAGTTTGACGGCGCTGTCAACCGAGTCTGGAGGATTATTTGAGAAAAAATAATGTACTCCGGGCATATCGCGGGAATATCTCGTTTTATCAGACGAATATTCCTCTGATTAGCGTCAAACGGATCATGTTCCGATCAATAGCGGTAGCATAGTAGAGCATGAGTCGAGACTGAACCATGGCGAACCTAGTCACAGCGGAACAACAGGACCTGCGGGACCGGCGGGGCTCGGCCCTGCGGCGGGCGCGGAAGGCGGCCGGGCTCACCGCCCCGCAGCTCGCGCAGCGGGTCAGCGAGCAGACCCCCGGCAACGCCGTGTCGCACCACGCCCTTTACTCCTACGAGCAGGGCAAGGTGCTGCTGTCGCGTGAGGTCGGCCAACGCCTCGCCGCCGTGCTCCACGTCCACCCCGGACACCTCCTGCGGGGCGACCCGGACTACGACGAACCCGCGGCGGCCGCCACCGCGACCCTCGACCACGCCGAAGCGCCGCCGAAACTTCCGGGGGGGGTGTTGGAGCTGATCGACGCGGCCGATGCGGCAGCGCAGGCGGGCGGTGTGCTGGTGCGGCTGCTACGCAGGGCGCGTCTGGACCAGGTCGACCACCGCGGCTACGCCGAAGTGTTCCACCTCCTGATGGGCGACCTGGAGGCGGTCCAGCGCGGCCGGGCGTGGGCGGCCGTGATCGAGGCGGGTAATGAGGCGGGCAACGAGGAGCCTTGGCGGCTAAGCGAGGCCATGCGGCAGGTCTACGCCACAACGCGGGAGCTCCTGGGCCGGCTGGTCGACCCACGGGGCGAGGCGCCCACGGCCTACTTCGCCCGGCTGATGAACGACACCGACGCCCTCGCGCGGGGGCTGGACGAGATGACCGCCGCGGCGGCACGCTGCGGACGGGCGATCACGGGGCCGGCCGACGACTGAACGGCCGGACGCGGGTCACCCGGGCCGGGCGTACTCGCCGTGGAACAGCAGCGGTGTGCCGTCGTACACCCCGAGGCCGTGGATGGTGTACGTCGCGTCGTCGCCCTCGCCCACAACCCGCTCGCGGAACGTCTCGGCCGTCCCGGGCCGGTCCGCCGACCAGAACAGGTAGCCGTCGCTCACCTGCCCGAAGTGCAGCGACCGCTCGCCGCCGCTCTTCTCGACCGTGCACACCAGCCGCCCCTCGGCGTCCTGATAGTTCGCCGCCTCGGCCGTCGTCACGTTGCCGTCTTGATCGGTCTCGTGAAACGTCGCCCGCTGGACATCCCCGTCCCAGCGGTACGTCTGCCGGACCTGCAGCCGGCTCAGCACACTGCCGTCCACCGCGTACACGACAAACTCGCCCCGCCACTCCCCGGTCCACGGGTCGAGGATCGCCCGGTTCTCGTCGCTGATCGTGTCGGCCGGATCGGGAAACACCAACGGCTCGTCCGCCGCCACCGCCTCCGCCGCGGCGGTTTGGATTCCGGGGGCCGCGGGACCACACGCCTTGCCAAACCAAGCGATCCCGACGACCAGCATCACACCGGCCACGCGCGACGCACGGTATCGAACCCACCGTTCAGCCCGGCCTATTGATTCGGTTGCGTGCATGCTCTAGACCGCGAGATCGACAACGACTCCAAGCCCGTCTTCACGCCCACCACCGTTCACTTCTTGCCGGCGACACCGAAGAAACCTTCGGGCGTCTTCTCAACCCCGTTTTCGATCACGTAGGCGAGCTCGGCGGCGAGGTCGCTGCCCATCGCATCCAGCGTTTCGAGGTCGGCCTCCGCGCTGTCTTTGCTGCCTATTTTAACGTAGAGAACACCCCGGTACATGTACGCCTCGGCGAGCTTTTCGTCGAGTTCGATCGCCGTGTTGTAGTGTTCCAGGGCCTTGTCGTAGTGGTCTTCGCCCAGCTTCCGCAGCGTGTAAGCGAGATTGTTGTGGGCCTCGGCGAAGTCGGGCTCCAGCCTCAAGGCACGCTCCAGGAGCACCTGGGCCGACGCAAACTCGAGCTTTTGGATCTCGTCGTACGCCGTGTTGTAAAGCTTCACGTGCTCGTCCACGGGCTTGGGCTTCGGCCGGCTCGGCGCAGCGAAGCTCGATAACGCGAAAACCATCGAAAAACACACAATGGCAGCGAGCAAACGAGCGGGGTTAACGAAGGCTGATTTCATCGGGCCATTCCTTCAAGGTTTCGCAAAGAAAACGCGTTAAGCGGATGCAAAACCTTAGGCGGCTGATTCACACAAGTTTACGCCTTGCGGCCGGGGGGTCGCGGATCAACCGGGCACGGCGGAGGGCAAGACCTTGAGAGACGTGGACGAGCCGGCGTCGGCGGTGGCGAGCTCTTTGTCGGGGGGGGCGAACTTGGTGAGCTCGATGCCGGCGACGGCGGTCTTGTATTCCTCGAGCGTCGGGGTGCGGCCGAGGATGGCGGCGAGGACGACGACGGGGGTGGAGGCCAGCAGCGACTCGCCCTTCTTGCGGTCGGAGTCGGCGACGACGCGGCCCTGGAACAGGCGGGTGGAGGTGGCGAGGACGGTGTCGCCCTTCTCGGCCTTCTCCTGGTTACCCATGCAGAGGTTACAGCCGGGCCGTTCGAGGTACATCATGTTGTCGTACTCCTTGCGGGCCTCGGCCTTGGGGGCGAGGTCGTCGAACTCGAAGCCGGAGTACTTCTGGAGGATGGCCCAATCGCCCTCTTGCTTGAGTTCGTCGATGATGTTGTAGGTGGGGGCGGCGACAACGAGGGGGGCACCGAACTTGACCTCGCCCAGCTCGGCTTCGAGGTTGCGGAGCATCTGGGCGAGGACCTTGAGGTCGCCCTTGTGGACCATGCAGGAGCCGACGAAGCCGAGGTCGACGTGCTTGGTGCCGCCGTAGTAGGACAGCGGGCGGATGACGTCGTGGGTGTAGCGTTTGGAGATGTCCTCGTTGTGGACGTCCGGGTCGGCGATCATGGGCTCGCCGATGACGTTGAGGTCGACCTCGAACTCGGCGTGGTACTTGGCGTGGGGATCGGGGGCCAGCGGCGGCTTCTCGCCGGAGCGGATTTCGGCGATGCGTCGGTCGGCGCGGTCGATGAGGCCCTGGAGGACGCGGTTGTCGTTGTCCATGCCCTTGTCGATCATGATCTGGATGCGGGACTTGGCGATCTCGAGGGACCGGATGAGGGTGTCGGGCTGGGAGATGCAGATGGCGGCCTTGGCCTTCATCTCCGCGGTCCAGTCGGTGAAGGTGAACGCCTGGTCGGCGAGGAGGCTGCCGAGGTGGACCTCGATGACGCGTCCCTGGAAGACGTTCTCGCCGCCGAAGTGCTGGAGCATCTGGGCCTGGGTGGCGTGGACGACGTCGCGGAAGTCCATGTAGTCCTGCATCGCGCCCTTGAAGGTGACCTTGACGGACTCGGGGATGGGCATGGAGGCCTCGCCGGTCGCCAAGGCGAGGGCGACGGTGCCGGAGTCGGCGCCGAAGGCGACGCCCTTGGACATGCGGGTGTGCGAGTCGCCGCCGATGATGATCGCCCAGTCGTCGACGGTCAGGTCGTTGAGCACCTTGTGGATGACGTCGGTCATCGCGTGGTAGTGGCCGTCGGGGTCGCGGCCGGTGATGAGCCCGAAGTCGTTCATGAACTTCATGAGCTTGGGGATGTTGGCCTGCGCCTTGGTGTCCCAGACCGAGGCGGTGTGGCAGCCGGATTGGTACGCGCCGTCGACGGAGGGCGAGATCACGGTGGCGGCCATGGCCTCGAGCTCCTGCGAGGTCATGAGGCCGGTGGTGTCCTGGGAGCCGACAATGTTGACCTTCACCCGCACGTCCGAGCCCGCATGCAACACTTTTCCGGGGGTGTTGCCGACGGCGTTGCGGTTGAAGATTTTCTCGACGGCGGTGAGGCCCTGGCCCTCGTGGGAGACTTCTTTGGAGGGGGCGAAGACGGGGGGGATGTCGACGCCGAGGGTCTGGGCGGCAAAGGTCTGAAGCTTCTTGCCGAAGACGACGGCGTAGGAGCCGCCGGCCCGCATGAACTCCATCTTCTGCGGGGTGAAGCTCTGGGCGACGTCTTTGACGACGACGCCGTCTTTGTAGAGCTTCTTCTCTCTGGTGTTGATGGTGAGGACGGTGCCGGTGGCGACGGAGTAGGCCTCTTCGAGGACGGGGTCACCGTGG
Organism: Planctomycetota bacterium; assembly: GCA_039025315.1. Lineage (GTDB taxonomy): Bacteria > Planctomycetota > Phycisphaerae > Phycisphaerales > Phycisphaeraceae > Algisphaera. Next base: position 14,041 of record JBCCOP010000013.1, read on the forward strand.
TCGTCGCGGAGGACGTTGCCGTCGGCGTCCTTCTTCTTGACCCAGTTCTGCAGGTCGATGCCGATGCCGCCGGTGACGTCGACGGTGGTCAGGAAGATCGGCGAGATGCCGTTGGTGCCGGCGACAACGGGGGCGATGTTGACGAAGGGGACGTAGGGGCTGGCGGGCCGGCCGATCCACAGCGCGACGTTGTTGACGCCGGACATGCGGGACGAGCCGACGCCCATGGTGCCCTTCTCGGCGATCATCATGACACGCTTGTCGGGGTGCTGCTTCTGCATCTCGACGAGCTCGGCCTGTGCCTCGGGGGTGATCATGCACTTGCCGTGCAGCTCGCGGTCGGAGCGCGAGTGGGCCTCGGCACCGGGGGAGAGCAGGTCGGTGGAGATGTCGCCGACGCCGGCGATGTAGGTCACCACATCGATCGTCTCGGGCACCCCCGGAAGTTCGGTAAAAAACTCGGCCCGGGCGTAGCTTTCGAGGAGCTCCCTGGCGATCGGGTTGTCGGCCCGGAAGGCCTTCTCGAGGCGCTCGGTGTCGGCCTCGTAGAGGAAGACCTGGGTCTTGAGGACCTCGGCGGCCCGCCGGTTGATGTCGGGGTCGTCGTGATCGAGGGCGAGGTCGAGGAGGGCCTCGACGGAGGGCCCGCCCTTCATGTGCGAGAGCTGCTCGAAGGCGAAGTCGGGGGTGATCTCTTCGACGACGGCCTGGCCGAGGATGATGTCTTTAAGAAAGGCGGCCTTGACGCCGGCGGCCGGGGTCGTGCCGGGCAGGCTGTTGTAGATGAAGAAGTGCAGCGAGTCCTGGCGGTGCGGGTGGCCGGGGTCTTTGATCTGTTCGATGATCTCGCCCAGCAGATCGGCGCCGTCGATGGGCTTGGGGTGCAGGCCCACCTCCTTGCGTTGCTCGATCTCCCGGAGGTAGTCGTCGTAAAGGCTCATGGGCGGTTGTTGTCCGTCGCAAGGATTTTAGACATCGGCGCAGCAGAGCTCTCGGGTGATTCGTCAAAGGTATCGACCCGTTGGAGGCCACCGATCCAACGCGCTTGGTCAAAATAGCATACGCCGGCGTGCCGCAGATTGTTGTTCGAACGCGCTTTTTGGGTCGAAAATCTGTGACCGGCCGGCGTTTGCCCGCGGTACTGAACCACCGTCTCAATACCCCGGGCCAAGCGTGTCGATTTCGCCGGCGGGCCAAGAGGCGTCGGCGGGATAGATCATCGTGTAGGTGTCCTCGAACACCGGCGCGTCCGCCGGGGTGGCGCCGGTCGAGTCGACGAAGCGGTTGTCCACGACGCGGGCGCCGAGCTTCTCGTAGAACGGCTGGGCGTCGCCGGTCTGGAACAGGCAGGCCGGGAGCTCGCCCCGATCGACCGGGCCCCACGCCGCCCGCACCACGGCCGCCCCGAGCCCCCGGCCGCGGTCGTCGGGGTGGGTCGCCACGTCGAGCAGACCCAGCACCACCATCGGCCCGGCCGGGGTCGCGATCTGGCGCGTGATCGTCGCGGCGTTGGCCCGCCAGACCCCGTCCCCGTCGATCACCGCCACCCGACTCGGCGGCGTCGTGCTCACCAGCGGCCCCGGCACGACCGCCCCGCCGTCGCCCGTCCACACCGCCCGCCGGCTCGCCACGACGTCGTCCACCGTCCGCCCGGGCCGCGGGAACGCCCGCGCATGCAGCCCGCACGCCGCCCGCAACTCGTCTTCGGTGATCGCCCCGGCCGTGAACCAACGAAACGCCGCAGCGCTCACTCCGCCCACCGCGCGGTCAGCGTGTACGGCTCCGCCTGCCCCTCGGGGTCCAGCGTCGACCACGTGCTGACGCGGATGAACACCGGCTGCCCCCGGTTCACCGCCAGCTCGAGCGACTCGTGGCCCAGCACCTCGCCCTCGTCGTTGTCGGCGTAGTCCTCGGACTCCCAGAAACGGTCGGCCGTGTAACGCTCCAGGATCAGGTCGGTCTCGCTGCCCACCGGCGTGCGGGCCTGCACCCGCAGCAGGCCGCTACGCGCCGGCTCGATCACGTACCAATCGCGCAGGTCGCCGGTCTTGCTGTCGAACGACTGATCCTGACGCACGCCCACCCGCAGCGGCAACGCGTCGTCCGGCCCGCCGTTCGGGTCCGCCGGCCGGTCCGCCTCGGGCATCGGGATCCAGCCCGACTCGACCCGCACCCGCCCCGCCCCGTCCAGGCTCTCGAGCAGGACCAGGTAGTCCCCGGCCCGCGGCAACGCGACCACGCCCGTTTCCCCGCCCGGCAGCTCTACGGGGTCCACGTCGATGTCGCCCCCGATCACCTCCTGGCCCAGCCGGTCGGTCACCGTGATCGTCAGGTCGATCCGCGGCTCGCTCACACCGACGACCGTCAACAGCCCGGGCTCGGCGGCGGTCACGGACAGCACGGACGGCTCCGCCTCGTCCACCGCGACGGTCACCGCCCGGCCGACGGTCAACGCGGCGTCCGCCTCGGGACCCGCCATCGGCTCGGGCATCAATCCGTCCAAGGCCGCTTCCGCCCCCGCGGCTTGCGACGCCGCCGCCCACGCGGCCCCGGCCGGCACGCCGAACGCCAACCCCGCCGACAAGCCCAAGGCCCCGAACACCGAAACTCGACTCTCGATCATCGCGTCGCCTCTCGTCCGAAAGATGTGATGCTTCTTACGCTCGGGCCACCTTACCCGATCGGCCCGGCCCCGACGACGGGCCGGGGGACCGGGTGATAGCGGGAGTGGCTTATCCTGCCGCAGCCCATGCCGACCCCCGCCGACCCAACCCCGCCCGACGCCCGGCCGCGGCCTGTGGTGCTGCTGGGCCCGACCGCGGGGGGCAAGTCCGAGCTGGCGGCCGCGCTGGCCGAGCGGCTGGGCGGCCCGGTGATCGGGGCCGACTCGATGCAGGTCTACCGCCACCTCGACGCCGGCACCGCCAAACCCCCCCCGGAACTTCGCAAGCGGGTACGGCACCATTTGATCGACGTGGTCGAGCCGACGCAGCGGTTCACCGTCCACGACTGGTTGCGGCAAGCCGAAGCGGCGATCCGCGACGCGCTCGACGCGGGCCGGACGCCCGTGGTGGTCGGCGGCACCAATCTGTACCTCAAGGCCCTGCTCGGCGGGCTGTTCGACGGCCCCGGCCGCGACGCCGCGTTCCGGGCCACGCTCCAAGACGTCCCGGGCCCCGAGCTGCACGCCCGCCTCGCCGCGGTCGACCCCGACGCCGCCGACCGCATCGCCCCGGCCGATCGGCCGCGGCTGACTCGCGCGCTCGAAGTGTTCCACATGACCGGCCGGCCGATCAGCGACTGGCAGGTGCAGTGGGGGAAGCCGGTGAGTGGTGAGTGGGGGGCGATGAGTGGGGAAATACGCCGCCCCGGTTCCCCCCACTCACCCACCCCCACTCACCACTCACTGCTCCTCGGCCTACGCTGGCCCGCAGAGGCGATCAACCCGCGGATCAACCTCCGCGTCCGGGCGATGTTCCACCCCGAGAAAGTCGATCCGGCGTTGGCCGCGGCGGTCTGCCCCCGCGGCGAGTCGCTGCCGGCCGAGGTCCGACGCCTCGTCGCGGAGGGCCGCTTACTTCCGGGGGCCCAAGCGTGCGCGGCCCTGGGGTACAAGCAGGTGCTGGGCGTGCTCTTCCCCGAGCGGTTCCCCGAGCTGATCGACCCGCGACTCCGCACGCTGGACGACGCCTACGAGCGGACCAAGGTCCTCACCCGCCGGTTCGCCAAGCAGCAGCGGACCTGGCTCAAGCGTTTTGCGGGCGTGCGGTGGATCGAGATGCCACACGCCGACCCGACAGGTGACGCCCTGCGGTGGCTCGCGGCCGAAAACGAATGAACATCGTGTTGGCATGGGTTTACACCAAGGTGCGCACGCCCCCGCGGGGCGGGTTTCAAGCGTGACGCCCCCGGGGGTCCGATAGGATCACCGGCTCGCGGCCCGCCCGGCCTCATCGGGGCCGTTGAACCGCCGGCCGCCGGTCGGCGTATCGTTGCCCCGATCGGACCGCCTACGCTCTCCCGAACCCGACCGCCGGCCGAGCCCCGCCACCATGGCCAAAAAGAAGTCCAACCCCCGCCGCACGACGACCAAAGCCCCCGGAGGCTCCCGCCGCGCCGCCGCGCCCGACGCCTCGGGCAAGCACCTGGTCATCGTCGAGTCGCCGACCAAGGCCAAGACCATCAACAAGTACCTCGGCCCCGATTACGTCGTGATGGCGAGCGTCGGCCACATCCGCGACCTGCCCCCCCGGAATCCTAAAGGGGTCAAGTCCCCGGTCCCGGGCGTCGACTTGGAGAAGGACTTTGAGCCGACCTACGAGGTGATGGCCGACTCGAAGAAGACCGTCACCGAGCTGAAGCGGGCGGCGAAGAAGGCGGCCGACGTCTGGTTCGCCACCGACCTCGACCGCGAGGGCGAGGCCATCGCCTGGCACGTCGCCCACGCGCTGGACTACCCGATCCGGGACGCCAAGCGGGTCGTCTTCAACGCGATCACCAAGGCCGAGGTCGAGAACGCCTTCGCCAACCCCCGGCCGCTCGAGCTCAACCGGATCGACGCCCAGCAGGCGCGGCGCATCCTCGACCGCATCGTCGGCTATCAGGTCAGCCCGCTGCTCTGGAAGAAGGTCGCCGGCGGGTTGTCCGCGGGGCGGGTCCAGTCCGTCGCCACCCGCCTCGTCGTCGAACGCGAACGCGCCATCGACGCTTTCGTCCCCGACGAGTACTGGAAGGTCACCGGCCTGTTCACCCCGCAATTGAGCGAAGCCGCGGCGCTCGGCGATGCGTGGCGGAAGTTCATCGACGTCGGCGAAGACACCAACGACCGCACGATCAAAGAGCAGAACGCCTGGCTGTCCGAACGCGGCGGCATCCGCGCGGAACTCGCCGAGTTCAACGGCAGGAAGTTCGACGCCACCGACCGAGACACCGCCCTACGCGTTGCCGAATCGCTGGGGTTCGCCCTCGACGACACGGTCGAGACCGAGGACGAGAAGGCCAAGGGCCCCGCGAAGTCGAAGGTCGTCTACCTCGGCGGGATCGGCGGTGATGTGCCGGACTACAAGATCACCTCGATCCAGACCAAGCGGACCCGCAGCCGGCCGTCGCCGCCGTTCATCACCTCGACGATGCAGCAGCAGGCCAGCACCCGCCTGGGGTTCAACCTCCGCCGCACCATGCGGGTCGCCCAGCAGCTCTACGAGGGCGTCGACCTCCGCGGCGCCCGCGGGCAGACCGGCCTGATCACCTACATGCGGACCGACTCGACGCACCTGTCCCGCGAGGCTTTGTCGGGGGTGCGTGGCTACATCGACCAGTCGATCGGCGGCAAGTACCTCCCGGAAAAACCCAACTTCTACAAGTCGTCCAACAAGGACGCGCAGGAGGCCCACGAGGCCGTCCGCCCCACCGACGTCACCATCACCCCAGGCTCGATCCGCGACCGCCTGAACGACGAGCAGTTCCGCTTGTACGACCTGATCTGGCGCCGCTTCGTCGCCTGCCAGATGGTGCCCGCCGAGTGGGACGCGACCGCCGTCACCATCGAGCCGGGGGGCGGCGTCGATGCCGTGTTCCGCGCGACCGGCCGGACGCTCGTGTTCGATGGCTTCCTCAAGGTCATGGGCCTGCCCAAGTCCGACGACGTGATCCTGCCCCGGCTCGCCGAAGACCAGCCCGTCGCCCCGATCGACCTCGACCCCACCCAGCACTTCACCAGCCCGCCGGCCCGCTACACCGAGGCGTCGCTGCAGAAAAAGCTCGAAGAAGAAGGCATCGGCCGGCCCTCGACCTACGCCGCGATTATCTCCACCATCCAGGACCGCAAGTACGTCGAGCCGCTCACGCCCCGCGACAAACGCCTCCGCGCCACCGACATGGGCATGGTCGTCACCGACAAGCTGATCGAAGCCTTCCCCAAGATCATGGACGTCGGCTACACCCGGGAGATGGAAGACCACCTCGACGAGATCGAGTCGGAAAACAAGGACTGGCGGGCGACGCTCCACGAGTTCTACGACCCGTTCAAGAAAAAACTCGACCGCGCCCACGAGACGATGGTCCACGCCAAGGCCGCCTCCCAACCGTCGCCCCACACCTGCCCGACCTGCGGCGCCGACTGCGAGTACCGCTTCGGCCGCAACGGCCGCTTCCTCTCCTGCACCGCCTTCAACGTCCCCCCGGAAGCAGTGAAACCCGAGGGCTTCGACCCGCCCGAGTCCGGCGGGTCGTGGCTGCTGCACAAGGGCAAGGGAAAGGCCCGCCCCAAGGTCCTCAGCGAGGACGGCAGCGAGAAGATCCTCTGGTCCAAGCTCGAGAAGCACGACAAGGAAGCGTTCCAGAAGCTCTCCGACGAGATGCCCGAGCCCTGCAAGTACGCCGCGCCGATCGACGCCGAGGGCAACCCGATGCAGCCCGAGCTGACGGACGTGCTCTGCCCGGAAGACGGCCGGCCGATGATCCGCCGCACCGGGCGATTCGGCCCGTTCCTCGCCTCAAGCAACTACCCAGAGGTGCAGTACATCCTGAAGCTCGACCCCAAGACCGGGGCCGTCGTCCTGCCCAAAGCCCCGCCGATGACCACCGACATCCTCTGCCCGGTCTGCGGCGAGGAGACCGGCGCGACGCTCTACGCCCGGGACTCCAAGCGTGGGCTCTGGCTGTCCTGTTCGCGTTTCCCGAAGTGCCGCGGCCGGCTGGGCTTCAACAAGCTCGACGAAGCCAAGCAGGCCGAGATCGAGAAGGCCTGGAAGAAACACCTCCGCGACAACCCGATCCCCGAGATCCGCACCACGTCGGGCCACGTCATCACCGAAGACGAGAACTACATCCCCCAGATCGCGGGCCAGGACCCCGTCGCCTCGCTCGGCGACGACGACGCCTCGCTCGACGCCGCCTGACCCCTACTCGAACCGCCCGTACCGCGACAGCAGGTCCGCGATCCGCGGCTGATCGGGCTGCATCCGCAGGCTCCGCCGCCAGACGTCGAGGGCCTCGTCGAGCTTCGCCTTCCGCCGGCGGTTCTCCTGCCGCATGTACTCGGTGACGAGCGTCGCGCCCAGGCCGTTGAGGGCCGTGACCTCTTCGGGGTTGTACGCCAGCGCCCGGCGGTAGTGCCACTGCGCCCGCTCGAACGCGTACGTCCGGAACAACGCGTAGCCCAATCGCTCGTGCGCGACCGACCCCGGGAACCGCCGCACCAGTTCGGCGAGCGTGTTGACCGCCCGCGGGAAGTTCTCGAGCTTCAGGTGCGTGTCGCCCAGCCCCAGCAAAACGGGCGCATCCAACTCCCCGATCTCCGTCGCCGTGCGGTAGCCCCGCAGCGCGTCCTCGTACCGCCCCAGCAGCGAGTACGTCGCCGCAAGGTTGCACCACGCCGCCTGCGACCCGGGCGTCAGCTCGACCGCCCGCTCGGCGTGATTCAGCGCGAAGTCCGGCCGACCCACCTGCAGGTACGCCGTCGCCAGGTCCCGGTGCGTGGCCGGGTCGTCGGGGTTCAACTGCAGCGCGACGCGGTACTCGTCGATCGCCTCGCCGGTCTCGCCCAGCACCTGCTGCATCAGGCCGAGGTAGTACCGCGGCTCGAACCGCGTGGCGTCCATCCCCGCCGCCCGGCGGTAGGTGTCCCGGGCCCGCTCGTATTGCAGCCGGGCGTGCTCGACCGACCCGATGCCCAGCACCGCGTCGACCGACCGCGGGTTGTCCGACAACGCCCGGTTGAACTGCTGCAACGCCGCGTCGAGCTGCCCCGCCTCCCGCAACAACTCCCCGGCCCGCACCCGGTCCTCCGGGCTCACCCGAACCCCCCCCCCGGAAGTGCCGCTCGCGGCGCAGCCGACCACGCCCAGCACGCCGACCATCAAGATCAAAACAGGACCCGTCCTCATCGCGTCAGGAGTCTATCGGCCCAATCCCCCCGGAGATGGAGCCCGACCCCCGCGCCCCGGGCCACAGCCGCACCGCCTCCACCACCATCCACGCCTCCAACGCCAGCGTCGCGCCCGCGATCCCGATCAGCACCCAGTTCGGCTCGTCGGCGTTCACCCACTCCGGCAGCTGCACCGCCATCGCCCACGCCGGCATCGCCAGCATGAACCCCAGCGGCAGCAACACGAACCACACCGGCTTGCCCCGCCGCCGCAGCCAGAACGCCACCACCAGAAACGCCAACCCCCCAAGCAGCTGGTTCGTCGCCCCGAACATCGGCCAGAGGATCAGCCCCCCCTGGCCGGCACCGGCAATCGACCAATCGCTTCCGGGGGCCGGCACGCAAGCCATCCCCGCCGCCACCAGAACCGCAAACAGCGCCGCCCCGTGCGCGTTGTTCAACCACCGAAGCGGGTTCCACCACGCCACCCCGTGAGCCGGGGGCGCGAGCCCGCCGGCCGCCGGGCTCGCACCCCCGGCCCCCGCTCCCACCACCGCCCCACACTCCGGGCACACCCCGCTTACGTTCCCCGTCAGGTCGTACCCGCACGCAGCACAATCGCTCGCGCGGCGCCGCGGCAGCAGCGTCCCGGCCAGCTCCTGCACGACATACCGCTGCAGCCGACACGCCGTGTCCAGCGTCGTGCCCGCAAACGACGCGACCAACACGCCCATCAACGCCACGGCCACGGACACCGGCAGCCCCAGAACCACGAGGAAGTTCGCGGCCCCTTTCACAAAAGCCCCCACTTTGGCGGCCAGGCCGCCGGCCGCCTGCCAACTCGCGTACTGGATCGACCAGGCAAATTCTCCCACCAGCACATGAACCGCATCAAAATCCCCGTCCTGATTCGGCTCATCGATGCGGTAGTACTGCCCCTCGGACGGCGCAACGCTTTGATCGACTTCGGTCCACCCTTGCTGATCCATCGTGATCGCGTACGTGGTCCCGCCGACCCCGCCGTTCGACTCGGACCGCGGCGGCCCCATCTCCGCCACTTGCCCGCCGACGCCCAACCCCAACCCCGCTACGCAGCACAAGATCACCAGCGTCGCCAGAAACCCCTCGGTCACCATCCCGCCGTAGCCGACAAACCGCGCGTCCGTCTCGCGCCGCAGCTGCTTCGAGCTCGTGCCGCTGCTGACCAGACAGTGGAACCCGCTGATCGCGCCGCAGGCGATCGTGATGAACAGGAACGGGTACAGCGGCGGGGCGCCCTCGGGGGCCGGGTTGAAGGCCGGGGCCACGATCTCCAACGGTTGCCTCGGCGCCCCCGGCACCGGCGGTTCACCGCCGGTGAACGCGGCCACCACCAGGCCCGCGACGATCAACCCCAACGCCGTGAGCAGCTGCAAACTGTTGATGAAGTCGCGCGGCTGCAGCAGCGTCCACACCGGCAGCACGCTCGCCGCGTAGCTGTACAGCAGCAGCCCCGCGACCCACACGATCACCGGCAGGCCCGCCAGCCGCTCATTCAACCCGCCGAGCACGCCGACGTCGCCGTAGATCACGGTGAGATACATCACCGCCAACGCGACCAGCGACGGCACGACGAGGCTCTGCCCGCGCCGGTGCAGCACCACGCCGATGGCGACCGCGAGCGGCACCTGCACCAGGCACGGCGTGATCGCCGCCGGGTACTGCCGGAACACCGCCGCGATGACCAGCCCGAAGATCGCCAGCACGATCGTCAGCGCCATGAACAGCACAAACAGGAACAGCAACCGCACCCGCCGGTTCAGCACGTCGCCCGCGATATCCCCGACCGTCCGCCCCTTGCTCCGCAGCGACACCACGAGGCTGGCGAAGTCGTGGACCGCGCCGATGAAGATCGACCCCAGCACCACCCACAGCAGCGCCGGCACCCAGCCCCACATCACCGCGATCGCCGGGCCGACGATCGGCCCCGTCCCCGCGATGCTCGTGAAGTGGTGGCCGAACACCACCGCCTTGGGCGTCGGCACAAAGTCCCGCCCGTCGCGCAGTTCTTCGCTCGGGCACACCGCCGAGGCGGACAGCTCGAAAACGCGTCTTCCTATCCACCGGCCGTAGGTGTGGTAGGCGACCATGAACGCCACCCCGGCCCCGAGCGCGATCAGCAGCGTTTGCATCGAGAGGGGTCCGAACGGAGAGAGAATCGGCAACGCGAAGCATAACCCCTTCCCTGACCCCTACGACCGGCACACGCCGCGTCGCCCCCCGGAAGCAGGCACGAAATCGATCGGTGCGGCCGTAACGAATGTCGCGGCGTGTCGATTCCGGAGGTGGAAGGGAGCCGACATGCCGCCGCAAGCGCGGGCGTGCGGGTCGTGTACCGCGTGCTGCCACAGCCTGGTGATCGAGGAGCTGGACAAGCCGGCCTTCGCCGACTGCGCCCACGCCTGCCCGCACGGCGGCTGCCGAAACTACCACGACCGCCCCGCGTCGTGCCGCGGCTTCCGCTGCCTCTGGCTAGACGGCCACCTCACCGAAGACGACCGCCCCGACCGCCTCGGCGTGATCTTCACCACCACCCACGACGACCGCGTCGGCGTCCACCCCCTGGTCGTCGAGGCGTGGCCCGGCGCGGCCACCCAGCCCGCGGTCCGCGACGCCGTCGAACGCCTCCGCGAGAAGTCGCCCGTCCTCGTTCTCACCGCCGCGGGCGGCGCATTCCACCCGCGGACCCGAAGCGGCGTGTCCGCGACCACGCCGCTGACGGTCGGCGGGAAAGCGGCCTAGCCGCACCAACCGCACGTCGTTAAGCGGGTGACGCGCAGCGTCCCGCCTCAAGAAATAAACAACCATCGACCGAATCACCCGCCGAAGGGATTGCGCAACAGCTCACCGCCGCCCCGCGGCTTCGCTTCCTGCGGTTTCGCGTCGCCCGCTGCCGCGTCGGCGTTCCCGGCCCCGCCGAGCGGCTCCATCACCAGGGTGAAGCCCCGCCCGTCGGGCAGCGTCAGCCCGCCGACCCACGCCCCGTCTTCGCCGGGCAAGAGGTCCAGCGGCGCGTTCACTTCGTCCAGCGGCAGCCCTTCGAGCGCCTCGGCCGGGTAGCTCTTGAGCTGGCCCGGCTCGTCCAAGCGGATCGCCAAACGGTCCGTGGGCACGGACAACGCCGGCAGCCCGCTGGTGAACCGCAGGGCCTGGCCCGTGACGCGTAGCTCGGTGACGCCCAGCACGGTCCGCTCGGTCACGTCGCGGGCGGCGGCCTCTTGCTGGGCCGCGGCCACGCCGGGGTCGACGCCGAGCACCGCGTCGCGGGCCCGGCCTTCCACGTCGGCCTCGCCGCCGGTCACCACCATGACCAGCCGGTACTCCCCGGCCGCGCCGCGGAGGCGTTGCCGGTAGATGTCCTGCTTCGCCCCGCCCCAGGTCTCGGCGAACGCCTCGGCGGTCTGGGTCGTGCGGTCCTGTTTGAACCGCTCGATCATCTTGAATTGCAACGCCCGGTCGCCGCCGGCCAGGGCGGTCAACGCCGCCAACGCGCCGTGGGCCAGCGGCTCGTCCTGCCCGACGGCCGGCGCCATCAGCGCCGCCTCGCCGCCCGCGGCCTCGGCCCACGCCTCGGCCGGCGGCAGCTCACCCGCCGCCAACGCCTGCCCGAACCACGCCACCACCGCCCCGGGGCCACCCCCCGGAAGGGCCCGCATCAGCCCCGTCACCGGCTCGGGGCCGTCGCCCAGGGCGTCGTACACCCGCTGGGCAAACAACGCCCGGTCGTCCGCCGACAGCTCCGCCAGCACCGGGCTCAGCGGCCGCTCCGAGCCCCGCAGCGCCCGCGCCGCTTTGCGCGACGACGCCGGGTCGCCCCGCAGCGTCACCCGCACCAGCGGCCCGTCGGCCCGCGGCCGTTCCGGCTGGCGGTCCAGAAACGGCACCAGCGTCGGCGGCGTGTCGGCCTGACCCAGCCCCGCGTTGACGATCATCGTCAGCGGGTCGAGCCCGTCGCCCCCCCCGCCCCGCGCCGCCGAGGCCCCCGCCGCGTCGGTGAGCTCGAAGTGACGCAGCACCCGCCAGCCCCGCCGCCGCAGCTCGGGGTCACCCGAGTTCAGCAGCCGGAACAACGCGTGGTTCGCCGAGTCCAGCGGCAGCCCCGCGGTGAGCGTGAGGTCGGGCAGCGGCGGGTTCTCGGCGTCGGCTTCGGGACGGCCGAACACCAGCCCCCGCAACGCCGCCGCCAGCGGCCCGACCACCGGGGCCGGGGCGTCGGCCCGCTCGAGCAGCGCGAGCGTGCGGTCCACGACCTCGGGGTCGTTCGCGCCCAGCAGCTGGCGGTTGAGCCAGCCGCCGACCACGCCCGGCCGCCGCCCCGCGGCCCGCAAGGCCGCGGCCACCGCGGCGTCGAACCGCGCTTCGGGCATCCCGTCGAAACGAACCCCGCCGATCACCGCCGCGTCGGCGTCAGCGCCCGGGGGCACCATGGCCAGCAACTGCTGCACGATCAGCCCGGCGTCCGGCCCGTCGGGGTCACGCAGCAGGCTGTTGGCGACCCGCACCGCCCCGGCCACGCCCACCGGCCCCGCGTCGCGGGCCAGCTGTTCCGAGAGCTGCGCCCGCAGCGCCGCGAGCTGCACCGCCGGGTCGCCGCTCCGCTGCGCTGCCGAGGCCAGCAGCGCCGCCGCGGCCGGCGTGGCGGGGGTGACCTGCACCAGCGTGTAGACCGTCCGGTTCCGGGCGATCGGGTCGTCGCTCCGCAGCAGGCGGTCGAGTACCGCGTACGCCGGCCCGCCCTCGGCCGCCCGGCCCGCGAAGCCCGACGCCGCCACCGCCTGGGCCAGCAGCCGCTGCGTCCACGGGTGCGGGTCTCGCGCCAAGCGGTCCAGCTCCCGCAGCGTCTGCAGCTCCTCGACCGTGAACCGCCCGTCGCCCGTCGCCGCCCCCCGGCCGCCGCCGGCCCGCGCCAACGCCGTGAGCCGGTCCCAGTCGTCGAACCGCATCTCCCAAGGCCCGGCCGGGTGCCCCCGCAGCGACCAGCCGTCGCCGAACGCGCTGACCTCGAACACCGCCCAGACCGTCTCGGGCAGCGGCTGCGCGAAACGGTCGGGCAAGGCCCGCACGCTCCGCGTCAGGTCGCGGTAGACCGATGCCTCGGCCCGGTACTGCGCGTCCGACTCGCGGCGACGCATCGCGAAGTCGCGGCTGCTCTCGCCGGCGTTGCGGGTCAGCCGCTCCGGGCGGGCCGGCTCCAACGCCCGCAGCCGTTCACGGTCCAGCAGAAGCAGGTACGCCGTGTCGCCCGCCCGCAGCACGCCGTTGGGCAAACCCCGATCCAAGCCCCAAGCCAACCGCGCCGGCTCGCCGCCGCCCGTGGGCGTCACCGTCAGCTCGCGTGTCGCCCGCGGCGCGCCCTCGGGCACACCGGACGCCTCCGGTTCGGCGGTGACCCGAGCCGCGGGCACCCGCGGCGGGCTGTCCAACCCGGCGAGCAGCCCGGTCAGATCCGTCAGGGCTTCCGGACTCGGCCCGCCCCCGCTCACAACCGTCCCGGGCTCGGGGATCGTCCAACCGACAAACCGGCCGCCCGCAAAATCCAGCGCCGGCTCGCCCAGGACGCCTTCCTCCAAACCCGCTTCGACCCGCATCGGCAGCTGCACCAGCCGGCGGCCCGGACCGGCCGTCAGACTCCACACCGGCCCGGACCAATCCGCCCCGACGACTCGGTCCAAGCCCAACAGCAGGTCCAGCCGTACCGTCGCCGTGGGGCCGTCCGGTTGCGGTGGCTGCGACCTCGCCGCCCCGCTTGCCAAAAGCAGCGTGGCGACGACACCCGCGCCCAAAAAGGTGCCCACCGGACCGTGAATTGCCGCTTTTCGCATGATTGACGCTCCTGTCGCCGCAGACCCGGTCAGACTGAAACCCGCCAAGCTCGATCCTCTAAAGGCAAGAACACGCCAATACCAATGCGCCGAGACTCTTCGTATCTCCCGATGATCTTTTTCGCCCAAATAGCCCTCTGACCACAATTTGATCATATCTCAGTCGGCGGATAACCAACGCACCCCCGGAACCAAACTTTGAACTTTACGCACGACGACACATAATGAGTCATATATTCGCCGATTATTTAAGCGTCTTGGGGGCATATCGCATAATTTTTCATCGATTGTCTTACGGCCGATCGACCATATCGAAGTTCAAGCCGAGCCGCTGGCCCGGCCATTTCTTACATAAAATATATCAAAAAATGAATTTATGCGCTTTATTACCCCAGAAGCTTCATAATTTCGGTCTTCACTTTCCGGCGAGAATTTAGTGGCAAGTGGATTGCACTATGCCATATTGCCGGTCAATCCGGCCGTCACATGAAGCAGGCCACCCCCACGACGGTCGTGGGGGGCGATAAGCGGACACCTTTGCGGGTGTCCGCTTTTTTATGATCACTCCCGGCACACCGAAACAGCGACCATCGAGCAAGCCTCGACTAGGAACACATAACGATCACGCCCTCTCCGGATCGACCGCCCGGCTGAGTTACCCCACCACCTCCACCGCCACACCACGCACCAGGCCGCAAACAACGATCACCGTGGTGACCGCCGGTCAGGTCCGATAAAAGCCGCAATCAAGGTTCATTTTTCGAGATTCGGGCGACTGAATCTAGGTATTTAAGCAGAGATTCTGGGCGTTTAGGGCTTTATACGCCTAATGCTTGGGCACAAAAATAAAAAAGCGATTGCGTGGCGGGCAACGGGCCGTTAGCATGCCGGGCAAGTTTATGGGTCGGGCGGGCCGCGCTGTCTGCGGTCTGGCCCGGATGAACCGGGTCCCGCGTGCGGGCCTTTCACAGACAGGAGCGAAACGATGGGAATGTACCGAGGTCGATGGGTCCTGCTGCTCGCCGTGCTGGCGGGTGGTCTGATGTGGGGCGACGCGTCGTGGGCGCAGGACGCCGCCGACGTCGAAGCCGCGGCGGAAGACGCCGTGGCCGCGGTCGAAGACGCGGTGGCCGAGGTGGGTGAAGCCGCCGAGGAAGAGGCTTACGTCTTCGACTGGGAGACGGCCGACCTCTCCGAAGCGATGTTCACCGTCAACAACCTCTGGGTCATGATTGCCGGCTGCATGGTGTTCATCATGCACCTGGGTTTCGCCTGCGTCGAGTCCGGCCTGACCCGCGCTAAGAACACGGTCAACATCCTCTTCAAGAACATGTCGATCGTCATGATCGGCATTGTCATGTACGGGGTCTGCGGCTGGCTGATCATGTACCCCGGCGACGAGTTCAACGTCGTCCAGGACGTGTTCTCCTTCGGCTTTGGCATCGGGGCCGGCGGGGCGTACTACTCCGACGGCTACGACTACGCCGGCATCAGCCCGGACTACTACGAAGGCAACTACACCGTCTGGACCGACTTCTTCTTCCAGGCGATGTTCGCCGCGACCTGCTGCACGATCGTCTCCGGTGCCGTGGCCGGGCGGATCAAGCTGCTGCCGTTCCTGATCTTCTGTGTGCTGTTCGCCGGCATTCTGTACCCCGCGACGGGTTCGTGGGAATGGGGCGGCGGCTGGCTGGACGACCGTGACTTCGCCGACTTCGCCGGCTCGTCGCTGGTCCACGCCGTGGGCGGCTTCGGCGCCCTGGCCGGGGCGTTGGTCCTCGGCCCGCGGCTGGGCAAGTACGCCGCCGACGGCACCGTCCAGCCCATCCCCGGCCACAGCATGCCGCTGGTCTGCATCGGCGTGTTCCTCTTGTGGTTCGGCTGGTTCGGGTTCAACGGCGGCTCGGAGCTCTCGGCCTTCGCGCCGGGCGTCTCCTACGTCCTCGTGACCACCACCATGGCCGCCTGTGGCGGCGGGATGGCCGCCGCCGCGGTGTCTTGGATCCTCGGCGGCAAGCCGGACCTGACCATGGGCCTCAACGGCATCCTCGCCGGCCTCGTCGGCGTCACCGCCGGCCCGGACACCTGCTCCTGGGTCGAGGCCCTGCTCGGCGTCGGCGCCGTCTCCGGCGTGATCGTCTACTTCTCCGTCCTGATGTTCGACAAGCTCAAGATCGACGACCCCGTCGGGGCCATCTCGGTCCACGGCGTGTGCGGCATCTACGGCACGCTCTGCGTCGCCATCTGGGGCGACATGTCCCTATTCGGCATCCAGCTCATCGGCACCCTGGCGATCTCCGCCACCGCCTTTGTCTTCGCCCTGATCGTCTTCTCCATCCTCAAGGCCACCGTCGGCCTGCGGGTCAGCGAAGAGGAAGAGGTCGAAGGCCTGGACCTCGGCGAACACGACATGTCCGCCTACCCGGACTTCCAGCAGACGTTCATCAAGAGCTACCACGCTCGCGAGATCTGATCACTCACCCCGGCCCCCCGGAATACCGGGCGGCGTGCCGTGCCCCGCACGAGCACGCCGCCCGAATCGGGAGACCCCGAAACCGTTTGACGTCGTACGCCTGAGCCTTTCGGGCAACCAGTAGACCGAGCTAACGAACCACCCGGCCGGCCCGGCCACCGCCGCGAGCCCGCCGCCCTACCCCGCAGGAGAACCCCTCATGCACATGATTGAGGCCATCGTCAAGCCGTCGTCGATCGACGCGGTCAAGTCCAAACTCGCCCAGATCGGCATCCTCGGCATGACCGCCCTGGAATGCAAAGGCTTCGGCAAGCAGAAGGGCCACACCGAACGCTACCGCGGCGGCCGCATGGACGTCGGCTTCGTGCCGAAGGTCACCCTCAAGGTCGCCGTCAAGAGCGACGACCTCGACAAGGCCCTCGAGGCCGTGACCACCGCGGCCCGCACCGGCAACGTCGGCGACGGCAAGCTGTTCGTCACCGAGCTGACCAAGGTCGTCCGCATCCGCACCGGCGAAGCCGACAACGACGCGCTCTGACCGTTCCCGCGTCGCCGACAACCTAGAGAGAGACCGGGGACTATCCGGGGGGGCGTTCCGGGGGCCTCGTGACACGAGGTAAGGGGTTCCGGGAACACCGGGAGGAAGAGGGACACGACCGGCCCGCCGTCTCACGACGGCGGGCCGGTTTTTTGCGTTGCGCCTTACGCGATCCACGACCTCGTGTTTAGCGGGTGACGCGCAGCGTCCCGCGGCGGGGGCGACCTCCACGCAGTCGCGGGACGCGGCGCGGCACCCGCGAAACGGCAGACC
>JBCCOP010000014.1:0-29583 GCA_039025315.1 Planctomycetota bacterium
CGCGACGAGGCCACGGTAGGTGTTGTGGCCCTCGCCGGCGGAGATGCCCTTGGAGATGATCGTGCTCTTGGTGTCCTTGCCGATGTGGATCATCTTGGTGCCGGTGTCGGCCTGCTGGCGGAGGTTGGTCAGGGCGACGGAGTAAAACTCGCCCTTGGACCGGTCGCCGCGGAGAACGACGGAGGGGTACTTCCAAGTGATGGCGCTGCCGGTCTCGACCTGGGTCCAGGAGATGTGGCTGTCGTTGCCGAGGCAGACGCCGCGTTTGGTGACAAAGTTGTAGATGCCGCCCTTGCCGTTCTCGTCGCCGGGGTACCAGTTCTGGATGGTCGAGTACTTGATCTTGGCGTCTTGGTGGGCGACCAGTTCGACGACGGCGGCGTGCAGCTGGTTCTCGTCGCGCTGCGGCGCGGTGCAGCCCTCGAGGTACGATACCTCGGCCCCCTCGTCGGCGATGATCAGGGTGCGTTCGAACTGACCCGTATTCTTCGCGTTGATACGGAAGTAGGAGCTGAGCTCCATCGGGCACTTCACGCCCTTGGGGATGTAGACGAAGCTGCCGTCGCTGAACACCGCGGAGTTGAGCCCGGCGAAGAAGTTGTCCGACGGCGGGATCACCGAGCCGAGGTACTTCTTGACGAGCTCGGGGTGATTCTGCACCGCTTCGGAGAACGAGCAGAAGATCACGCCGACCGCGGCGAGTTCGTCCTGGTAGGTCGTCTTGACCGAGACCGAGTCGAAGACCGCGTCTACGGCGACTTTGCGTCCACCCTCGGCCGGTTCAGCGGCGAGGGCCTCGGCGGGGGTGCCGTCCTCGATGCCGAGCAGCACCTTCTGCTCGCGCAGCGGGATGCCGAGCTTGTCGTAGGTTTCGAGGATGGCCGGGTCGACCTCGTCGAGGCTCGCGGGGCCTTTTTTGGGCGCGGCGTAGTAACTCAACGCCTGGTAGTCGATCGGCGGGTAGCGGTAGGGCAGGAAGTTCCATTCGGGCTCTTCCATCTTCTGCCAGATACGGAGCGAGCGGAGGCGCCACTTCAGCAGCCAGTCGGGTTCGTCCTTTTTGGCCGAGATGAAGCGGACGATGTCCTCGTTCAGCCCGGGCGGGGCGAACTCCTGCTCGATGTCGGTCACGAAGCCGGCGGTGTACTCCCGCCGTTCCTCGGCCATCTCCGCAACTTCGGCGTTGGTGGTCATGGGTTGATCTCCTCGAAGGAACCGCGAACAACAGAGCCGGGAGCAAGCGGTGGGGTGAGTGTCGGGGGGGCGTTCGGGCCCCGTTGTTCGCAACATGTAAGTCTAGACACCCACAACCCGTGATTCGACACGCCGGACGCAATAACTCGTCGCAACAGGCAAATGCGATCGCGTCTCGGGCCGACGAACCGATAGATCAGCTCTGGGCCGGCTCGCCCTCGGCCTCCTCGGCGTAGGCGTCGACCTCTTCGCGCGTCACCGCGAGCCACTCGAGCATGTGCTGCTCGTAGAGGTCCTGGTGGGCGACGTTGGAGAAGTCGAGGCGCAGCTCGTTGATGACCTTGGTGCCCTGGCCGATCCACTGGTTCCAGGTGATCTGGCCGAAATGGTCGTAGATGAACTTGCCCAGCGGTCCGCGCATCGGTGGGTCGGCGAGGCGGGGCTGGGGCTGACCCGCTCGGCGGTCCAGAACCATATTCCCGGAGGCCTCGACCTCTTCCTTGCGGGCGGCGTAGTCGTCGACATCGGGCAGCTCTTCGCCGAGGCGTTTGAGCATCTCGCCCATCGACCGCTGGGGCATGACGTCGCCGCGCTCGGCGGCGACCTTGTAGCCCTTGAGCAGCATCGGCTTGGCGTCGTCGCCGCGGCCGGCCTTGACCAGCGACTCGCCGAGGAACTGGTACGCCCGGCTCATGCCCTGGTTCATGGCCACGGCCTGGCCGTAAGCCTTGGCGGCGTCGTCGTAGCGCTGGGCTTCGCGGTACGCGTTGCCGAGGCTGAAGAACGCCATATCGTCCGGCGCCTCGGCGGCCATCTTCTCCCACTGCGCGATGCGGTCTTCGGGGTTGCTCATGGTGTTAGGTTAGCCCGGGTGGCATCAAACGGTCACATCACGCGCGAACCGATGTCGCGGCGGAACTGCGCACCTTCGAAGTGGATCTTCTCGCAGGCGGCGTTGGCTTTGGTTTGGGCCTCTTTCAACGTGTCCGCCAACGCGCAGACCGCCAGCACCCGCCCGCCGTCGGTCACCACGCGGCCCGCCTTGTCGAGCATGGTGCCGGCGTGGAATACCGTCACGTCCGGGTCGGCCTCGGCGGCGTCGATCCCGGTGATCGGCTTGCCCTTCTCGTACGGCCCCGGGTAGCCGCCGCTGGCCATCACCACGCAGCAGCACACCCGAGGGTCCCACCGCAGGTCGACCTGATCCAGCGTACCGGTGCACGTTGCCAGCATGGCCTCCATCAGGTCGCCGCGCAGGCGGACCATCAGCGGCTGGGTCTCGGGGTCGCCGAAGCGGACGTTGAACTCCAGGTTCTTCGGCCCGCCGGCCGTGAGCATCAGGCCCGCGTACAGCACCCCCCGGAAGTCGGTCCCGTCACGTTTCAAAGCGTCGACGGCCCGCACCAGCACCTCGCGTTGGATCAGGGTGAGCAGCTTGTCATCGACCAGGGGCGTCGGGCAGTAGACGCCCATGCCGCCGGTGTTCGGGCCGGTGTCGCCCTCGCCGATGGGTTTGTGGTCCTGCGACGGGTCGAGGAGGAAGAGGTTGCGGCCGTCGACCAGCGCGAGGATCGAGACCTCCTGGCCGATCAGCCGTTCTTCGACGACGACGGTGTCGCCCTCGTCGCCGAACTCGCGGTCGACGAGGCAGCGGCGCAGCGCGTCGATCGCCTCTTCGGTGCTCGACGTGACGATGGCCCCCTTGCCCTTGGCCAGGCCGGCGGCCTTGACGACGACCGGCGTTTCGCGGGCCTCGACGTAGGCCTTGGCCCGGCCGAAGTCGGTGAACGTCCGGGCGTCGGCGGTGGGGATCGACGCGGCCCGCATCAGGTCCTTGGCGAACGCTTTATCGCCCTCGAGCCGGGCGGCGTCCTTCGTGGGCCCGAAGATGAACCTTCCGGGGGCTTGCAGACGGTCCGCCAGCCCGCCGCAGAGCGGGTCTTCCGGGCCGATGACAACGAGCCCGATGTCGTGGTGCCGGCAGAAGTAGTCGATCGCGTCGACGTTCTTCGTGTCCACCGGCTCGATCTTCAGGTCGACGTTGGTGCCGATCCCCGCGGTCCCGCCGTTGCCGGGGGCGAAGTAGAGCTTCTTACAACGCTTCGATTGCCGCAGCTTCCAGCCCAGGGCGTGCTCCCGCCCGCCGGCCCCGAGCACCAGCACGTTCATCGGTTCGGTCGGCGGCGCGTCGGTCGCGCGGGGCTTGGGTCGCTTGGCCATAGGGGCGGCAGCGTAGCGGCTCGCCGGGGCGTGGCAAGCGCTACCGGGTAAACCGTTCGCACGCCGCGCGGAGTTGCGCGGTTTTTTCTTGCCACTCGGCCGCGCGGGCGGCGGCGGCCCGGCCACGCTCGGCGGTCTGCGGACCGGCGGACGTCGCCCGTTCGAGGCCGCGGGCGACCTCCTCGGCGGCGGCGGACTGCTCTTCGGCGGCCGCGGTGATCGACCGGGTCAGGTCCGCCACCTCGCGGGCCGAGCCCACGATCTGGCGTAGCGATTCGCCGGCCGCGCCGGCCCGCTCGACGCCGGCGGCGACCTGCGCCGTGCCGGCGTCCATGCGTTGCACCGCTGCGGCCGTCTCGGACTGGATCGCCCGGATCGAGCCGGCGATCTCCTCGGTCGCCTGGGTCGTGCGGTCGGCGAGCTTGCGGACCTCGTCCGCGACGATGGCGAAGCCCCGGCCGTGCTCGCCGGCGCGGGCGGCCTCGATGGCGGCGTTGAGCGCCAGCAGGTTGGTCTGGTCCGCGATGTCGTTGATGACGCCGATGATCTGACCGATCTGCTCGCCGCGCTTGCCCAGCTCGGCGACGCTGCCGGAGCTGGCCGCGACCGCCTCGCGGATGGCCTGCATGCCCGCGACGGTTTCGTCCACGACAGATACCCCGTTGGCCGCGGCTTCGCCCGAACGCTCGGCCGAGGCGGCGGCGTCGGAAGCGCGTTGGACGACCTCGGCGGTCGCGGCCGAGACCCGGGCGAACGCGGGGACGACGCCGTCGGGGTCGGCTCCGTGGCTCGGGCCGTGCCCGGCGAGTGCTTCCACCGCTTCGAGCATGCCGGCCGCCGCGGCGTCGAGGCCGCGTTCGATCTCGTCCACCTCGTCGCGGAAGCGTTGAGCGTCGGCGTAGCGGCGGCTCAGGGCGTCGGTCGCGGCGGACCACGTGTGGCCGAGCTTCGGCGGGGGCGGCGGCGTGTCGCTTTCCGCCACCGCCAACAGCCAAACTCGCATCGCTGCGCCGCGGCGGTGTTGGCGGTGGGCGAGCAGTGCGAGGACCAGGGCCCCGGCGGCGGCCGCCGCGGCGACGCCGACCAGCCACCCGGGGGTGGCGGCCGAGGCGTCCCGGGCCTTGTCGGGAAAGACGGTAGCCTGCTCGGCCGAGACGAAAATGGGGGCGGGTGAAGGCGGCGGCAGCGGCGGGCCGTAGACCAGCAGCGTCTCGGCGGCGGGGTGGACCGAGGCGGCGGGCAGCCAGGCGGCGAGCGCCAGCAGGGTCGGGATGACGGGTCGGAAGCGAAGGGGCACGCGGCGTCTCCGCCGGCGGAGGCGAGCGGGCCGGCTATGCGCCATCGGGCCGGGGCGGCGACGGGTTGAGCGGCGGCGTGTGGCGTCGGCAGGTTACCGGACGCGGCGTCAGGTCAGAACGCCCGCGGGGCGCGGGGGGCGCCGTCACCGGGGGCGTCCCGCGCCTCGGGAGCGAAGAGCTCGTAGGTCTCGACGCCGAAGCGGACGAGCTCGGCGGGGAAGAACATGCGCAGGGCCAGCCCCTCGCCGTCGCTCGCGCCGCCCATCGCCAGCGGCGGCAGGTCGTCGGGCACGTCGAGCTGGCCGGCATTGGGGGCGAACATCATGAGGAACGGGTTCACCGTCTCGGCGATGCCGGCGACGCTGACGTAGAGCTCCAGCGAGCTGTCGGCGGGCAGGGCTTCATTACGCAGGGTGGCGATCGCGCCGGCCGAGCCGACGCCGCCGTCGGCGTCGAGGGCGGCCAGCCCCTTGGTGATCAGCTGCGGGTCGGTGACGGTGGTGACCAGCACCTTGTCGCCCTTGGCCGCGAGGTAGCCGCTGGTGCCGGTGTTGCCCATCATCATGGCCATCGGGCCCATCTGCTGCATCACGGCCGGGGGCAGGACGGTCTTGACCGCGTACTGGTCGACCTCGACGCCGTCGATGACCAGGGCGCGGTCGGTGTAGGTGGTGTTGAAGGTGATCTCGCCGGCCTCGCCGCCGGGCTGCACCGCGGGCATGGGGACCTTGAGGTCGGCCATCTGCTCGAAGGTCTTCTTCTGCAGGGTGCGGTAGGCCTCGGCGTCCTCGACGTCGTAGACGGTGAGCGTGGTCATGAAGCCGCCGCCCATCATCGCCGCGGGGTCGGGGGTGTAGAACACGCTGGCGACGCCGTTGGTCTCCTTAAGCGACGTCAGCGACTCGCGGTACAGCGCGAGCATGCCGCCCCCGCCCTCGACGGCGTCCATCGCCTCGGCGACCTGATCGACCAGCGAATCGAGCGCGAAGCGGCTGGCGTCGATCGAGCTGGCCCAGATGTACGGCTCGTCGGGCAGCGCGGCGAGCAGGGCGGCGGCCGCGGGCTCGCCCTCTGCCTCGGCCCCGGGGGCGAAGTAGCCGGCGAGGGTCGAGTCTTCGGTGAGCTGCGTCGCGCTGGTCATGCCCAGGCCGCGCTCGGTCAGGTCGAGGCTGAGCAGCAGCTTGTCGGTGCCGTCGACCCACTGCCGGGCGGTCTCGCCGTAGAGCGCGATCGCGGCCTCGGCCAGGCCGGCGAAGGCGGGGGGCAAGTCGCCGGCGTTACCCGCCATCTCGCGCTCGGCCTCTTCGAGCCCCTTGTCGATCAGCTTGTTCAAGGCCGGGGCCAGCGCGGCGACGTCGACGTAGATCAGCGAGTCGCCGACGTTCAGATACTCGGTCACGACGCCGCCGAGGGCCTCGGCGATGGCCTTGCCGTTACCGCCCGCGGCGTAGTCCTGCACCGCCGCGACGTCTTCGCCCAGGACCGCGAAGCCGTTGAGCTTCTTGGCCGCGCCGCCCTCGCCGCGCGGCAGGGCGGTGACGTCGGGCTCCGGGTCGCCGCCGGACTGGGTCACGAACGCGGCGTAGTCCGCCACCGGCACGAGCATCACCGCGTCGGGCTGTTTGGATACGCCGTCGAGTTCCGATTCGATCGCGTCGGCCAGCCCGGTGACGACCAGGACCATCGGCCCGTCGTCGTCGACGCCCTGCCGCCAGCCCATCTCCTGCTTGAACGCGCCGAGCACGTCGCCCACCTCCGGGGTCAGCCGGTCGAGCCCGGTGTCGGCCCCGAACGCCGCGATCCGCTCGCTCAGCCCGCTCAGCGACGGGATCACCACCACGACCTCGGCCCCGTCGGCGGCCTGATCGAAGGCGGCCACGACGCGGGCGTCCGGCTCGCCCCCCCCGGAAGTTAACGGAGCGAAGGCCAACAACGCGGCGGTCAACAAGCAGGTCACGGGGCGGTGCATGGCGGCTCCTGATCGGGGTCGGCGGTTCTTCACGGACGTCGAATCATACCGCCCGCCCCGGCGGGGACACGCCCCGGGACCGCTACAATCGCCGTGATGAAACCCGGAACCGGGAAAAAAGTGCTCGTCGCGATGTCCGGTGGCGTCGATTCGTCCGTCGTCGCCGCGCTGCTCAAACGCGACGGCTACGAAGTCGTCGGCTGCTTCATGCGCCTCGGCAGCGACGACTCGGTCGAAGCGGCGGACGGCTACGACAACATGACGCCCCGGCATTCAGAGGCGTGCCACGCCGACGCTGAGCCCCTTTCCGGGGGCGAAGCGTCTGGTACGCCGCGCAAACACAAGCAGGGCTGCTGCTCGGTCAACGACGCCGGCGACGCCCGCCACGTCGCCGCGATCCTCGGCGTGCCGTTCTACGTGATGAACTTCAAGAAAGACTTCGGCCGGATCATCGACTACTTCGTCGACGAGTACAACGCCGGGCGTACGCCCAACCCCTGCGTCCGCTGCAACGACTGGCTGAAGTTCGGCAAGCTGCACGACTACGCCCGGAGCATCGACTGCGACTACGTGGCGTCGGGCCACTACGCGCGGGTTTCAAAGCCCGGGGGCGGCCGCCCCCGGGCGTTACTCCGCGGTCTCGACCGCAAGAAAGACCAGTCGTACGTCCTCTTCGGCAGCCCCCGCGACCGGCTGTCCCACATGCTCCTGCCCATCGGCGAGATGCGCAAGGACGACGTTCGTCAGGTAGCCGACGACTTCGGCCTGCCGGTGTTCGACAAGCCCGACAGCCAGGAGATCTGTTTCGTGCCCGACCAGGACTACGCCCGGCTGGTCGAGCGGCGGACGCCCGACGGCTTTTCCCCCGGAAGCATCCTCGACACGGATGGCAACGAACTGGGTGTCCACGCCGGTCAGCAGCACTTCACGCTGGGTCAACGCCGCGGCGTCGGCGTCGCGCTGGGCTACCCGATCTACGTCGTGGACAAGGACCCGGCGGCGAACACCGTGACCGTGGGCCGGCGCGACGACCTGCGGGCCGACGGCTGCACGGCCGATCAGACCAACTGGCTGATCGATCCGACCGACGTGCCGACCGACGGTTGGCGGCGGTGTGAGGTGAAGGTGCGATACAACTCGTCACCCACGCCGGGCCGGGTCCGGGCGACGGGTGAGGACGCGTTGGAAGTCGCGTTCGACGAGCCGGTCTCGGCGGTCACGCCCGGGCAGGCGGTGGTCTGCTACGACGGCGACACCGTGCTCGGCGGCGGGTGGATCGACGGCGTGCGGCGGGCCGGGTTGAACCCCGCCGCGTCCGGAGTAGTATCGGAAGTGTGACCCATCGGCTCCGCTGCCTCGGCTTGGTGATGACGCTGGCGTTCTGGCCGGCGTGGAGCTGTCCGGTGGCGTGGGCGGATCACGCGGCGGGCCCGTCTTGCGGGCCGGTGGCGTGCTGCGGGCCGGCCTGCTGCTGCGCGGGCGAATCGCCGGAACACCACCCGGCGCCGCGTCCCCCCGCCACACCGCCCGCCGCGCCGGATCAGGCGCCCCTGTTGATGGGGGTGCTGCTGCCGGGCGTCGCGATCGAGATTGAGTCAACCGCACCGGGTGTCCGTCCGTGGGCGGCGTCGCGTCACGGACCGTCGGCGTCTGATGCCCCGCTGCCGCGGCTCTGTCGCTGGCTCAACTAGCCTCGGGTCCGGGGGAAGCTGCCACATCACGTGTCAATCCTGTCCCTTGCGCGGTCCGATCGGACCGTCCGCGGGGGTGAACGGTGGGCCCGCCGCCCGCCGATCCCGCACCGGCCCGTCGCCCGGCGTTTGTCGCCGCGGCGGGCACGGTGGTACCGATCGATTTGTTTGCTGATTACAAGGAAACCAAGATGTTTCGCATCACGATGTTGAGTGTTTTATTGACGGTCGGCCTGGTCGCGGGCTGCGCGACCCACGCGGCCACGAAGAGCGGCCTGGCCGACTGCGCCGGGTGCGGCGAGGGGGCGACGTGCACGGCCTGCGCGGCCGGCGACCACTGCCCGGCCTGCCGGGCCAACCCGGGCCCCAACGAGCCGGCCTGCGCGATGTGCGTGTCGGGTCGGGCGTGCACGTCCTGCGCGGCGGCGGAGCCGTCGGCCCCCGAGCCGGTGGCCACCATCGAAGCGAGCGGCATGGGATGCCCGCTGTGCGCCGGCAGCGCCGACCGCCGGCTGAAAAAAGTCGACGGGGTCGCGTGGACCCGCATCGACCTGGGCACGGGCACGGTGACCGTCGGGCTCGACCCCGACCGGCCCACGCCCGACGCCGCCACCCTGCGCGACGCGGTGCGCGACGCGGGTTTCACGCCCGGCGACGTCACGCTGCCCGCCCGGGCCGAAGAGGGGGCCGCTACCCCGTGAAGCGCGCTACCACCCAGACGCCACCCCGACGTCGCGGGGCGGGCGCGGTCTTCACGGCCGCGTCCGCCCTCGCCGGGGGCTGGCTGACGACCACCACCCCGCTCGCCGCGCAGCAGGCCACCGACATGCCTGCCGCCGTCCAGCCCGGGTGGGAGCTGCTGATCGTCCGGCAGGAAGCGATGGTCATGCGGCTCGACGACCCCCGCCCCGCGGGCTTTGGGGCGATCGACATGGTCGAGTTCGAGACCACCCTCGCCTACGGCACGACCCGCGACACGGCCGTCATGGTCCACGTCCCCGTGATGTTCCACGGCCTGGGCAACGCGGCCCCCGACCCGGAGACCGAGGGCTGGGGCCTCGACGACCTGCCCGTGATGTTCCAGTGGCGGTTCTATCAAGAAGACGTCGGGCCGATCGAGACCCGCCGGGCCGTGCTGCTGGCCGGGGTCGAGGTGCCGAGCTACGACGACGGCTTCTCGTCCGAGAGCTTCGACCCGCTGCTGGGCCTGGCCTACACCCGCATCGACGGGCGGCACGGGTTCAACGCTTCGGCCCTGTGGAAGTTCAACACCGGGGCCGCCGCCGACTTCGCCTTCGAGTTCGGCGACACCCGCCACGACGCCCTGCGCCTCGACGCCTCGTACCTCTACCGCCTCGCCCCCGAGGCGTACACCGCCGACTCGTTCGGCTCGCACTACTTCCAGGTCCAGCTGCTGGGCCGCTACGAGACCAACGGCGACACCCAGCTCATGGTCGCCCCCGGCTGGATGTACGAAGACCCGCGGTGGGCCTTCGAGGCGACGGTCCACCTTCCGGCTTTCCAGGACCTGGACGGCCGGGCCGAGCTGGAGTGGGGTTTCAACGTCGGTTTACGCTATTTGTTCTGATTTTCCCTTATATCGCTTGATTTGCCACCGCCGGGGGTAGGATGGGCTGATCATGTATCGCATGTTCGCTCCGCCGAGTCGGCCCCCGCGGCCGGCTGAGTGGGAGGCGGACAAGGAGTGTCCCCGGAAGCCCACGGACCCGTGCCGTGGGCTTCTTTGCCCCCCCGGGCGTTGCCGCTTGCGGCTTAGCGCTCGACCGACTCAGTCAAGACTCGGCCGCCACAGGTAATAAAACCATGCGTCGCCGGTCAGCAGCCCGCGTTCGAGGTTGATCTGCACCAGGTTGAGCTGCGTCGCCGGCCCGCTCGCCGGGGCGGGCGCTTGAGCGTAGACGCTGCCGACGTACTCCAGCGGCCGGTGCAGCACGAACAGGTCCGCGTGGTCGATCCCCGCCCGCCGCTTCGCCGCCGCGAAGGCGTCGTCCAGGTCGCCCACCGCATCGACCAGCCCCAGCTCGTACGCCCGCCGGCCCGTGAACACCCGCCCGTCGGTCACCGTCGGCCAGTCGTCCGCCGCCACCGCGGTCCTACGCTCCCGCACCACCGCCACGAAGTCGCGGTAGAACCCGTCCACCAGCCCCTGCAGCACCGCCCGCTGCCCGTCGTCCAGCGTCTCCAGCGGCGACCCCGCCGCCTTGTTCGGCCCGCTCACCAACGCCTCGGCCCGCACCCCGATCCGCTCCAACGCCGGTCGCACGCTGACCGTCTGCAGCACCACGCCCACGCTGCCCGTGATCGTCGTCGGCTGCGCGACGACGTGGTCGGCCGCGCAGGCGAGGTAGTACCCGCCGCTGGCCG
This sequence comes from Planctomycetota bacterium, assembly GCA_039025315.1. Taxonomy (GTDB): domain Bacteria; phylum Planctomycetota; class Phycisphaerae; order Phycisphaerales; family Phycisphaeraceae; genus Algisphaera. The sequence continues at coordinate 10,758 of JBCCOP010000014.1, forward strand.
CCACATCCATCATCGCCGCCACCACCGGCTTGCCCGTCCTCTCCCGGAACTTCATTACCTCGTGGTACACCAAGTCGCTGGCGGTCACCGTCCCGCCCGGCGAGTTGATGCGCAGGATCACCGCCGCCGTCCGCGGGTCCGCCGCCGCCCAGTCCAGCGACTCGGCCAGCGTCGAGACCGGGTTGATCCCCGTCGACAGCAGCCCCGGCTGGTCCGCGTTGACGATCAGGCCCGACACGTCGATCACCGCGACGCGCCGGCTGCCCAGCCGCCCGTCGCGCTGCACCGCCGTGGCCGTGATCTGCTGCCCGCCGGGGGCGATGCCCACCACCAGCGTCGCCGGCCCGCAGCCCGGTAGCAAGATGCAGAGCAGCAGGATCCAACACGCCGCCGACCCGATCGCCCGTGTGTGTCTCATCGCGGTTTATAGTACGCCCCGCGGGAGCGTAGCTCAGTGGTTAGAGCAGGCCACTCATAATGGTTAGGTCGCGGGTTCGAATCCTGCCGCTCCTATTTGACGCCCGGCGAGCGAGCGATGCGTGACCCCAAGCCCGAGACCGAGCGGCAGCAGGCGGCGTTAGAACGCCTGCGCGACCGGCGTGTCCGGCCCGACGCCGACCTGTCGCTGGCATTCTTGCCCGAGCAGTTCCGACGGGAGGTGGCCCGGCCGTTTAAGCAGCTCGGCGACCTCGCCCGGCTGTGGGAGTCGCGGCTGCCGGCCGAGGTCGCGGCGGGTACCCGGCTCGAGTCGCTGCAACGCGGCGTGCTGACCGTGTCGGTCGACACCGCCAGCCGGATGTACGACCTGGACCGCCGGCTGCGGGAAGGGTTGGAACAAGAACTGATCACATCGCACCGCGGCGCGGCGTTTCGGCGGGTCAAACTGCAGGTCGATGCCGGACGGTTCGGGTCGTCGGACGACGGGCGATAACCGGCCGCAGCCGGTTTAGCGGGTGACGCGCAGCGTCCCGTGCTACCCGCTCCCGCCCACGCCGAGCCGCCGGGCCTCGCCGAGCAGCCGCTCGGCCGCGGCCTCGGGGGTCTCACGCCGCCGGGCGCGGGCCGGATGATCCGGATCGGGACGCGCGTCGGCGAAGCGGCGGAGCAGGCGGTTGCGCAGCACCGAACCCAGCCGGGGCCGCTGGGTCGCGTCGTAGCGGTCGAGGGTTTCGGTGAGCACGGGCAGGGCCGTCTCGACCAGGCGCAGGAGCTCGACGGGGCCCGAGGTGGCCTGACCCACGAGCTGCCGCCGCGCGACCGACACCGTCAGCGGCAGGTGCGCCGCCGCCAGTCGGCCCCGCAGCCGCGCGGCCGCCGCGACGTCGGCGTCGAACGACGACAGTTCCGCTGCCCGCACCGGCCGGCCCGCGAAGCACCGCCGGGCTTGCTCGGCCCGGTGTTTCAAGAAGTTCATCCGCAGCATGAGCGAACGCACCGCCGGCGGCGGGGGCGGCTCCCAGGCAAACAGCGGCCGGAGCACGGGCGGGAAGTCGTCCGGCAGCACCGACCTGGCGTCGCCGGATGGGTACGGCGGCGAGGGATCGGTAAACCGGGCGGTGCCCGCGATCGGGCGGAGGTAGACCTCGGCGGCGTCGGGCCGATCGAACTGCGGGTGCGGGACGTGCGTCAGGTCGATCCGCCGGGCGTCGGCGGCGCGGCGGTCGAGCAGGACGCGGTGGATCGCGGCGGGCGTGCGCCCGAAACGTTCGGCTAACCGCGACACCGGCACACCCCGCCGACGGGCCCGGGCGATGACCCGGCGCTGGCGCGGGGTGAGCGGGTGGCCGCGGTCGGGGAAGATCGGGTGGTCGGGGTGCTCGCGGTCGTGGCGGGCCATCACGAGCCGCAGCGTCTCGACCGCCCGGCCGCTGCGGCGGGCCAGGTGCTCGGCGACCCGACGCGGCGCGACCTCGACCCGCTCGGCGATGCGGCGGGCGCGACGCAGCAGCTCGGCCCGCTCGTGGTCCGACACGGCGGTAAAACGCGACGCCCGCTCCAGCCGACCGGGCCGAAGGCGGTCGTAGTGATCCAGGGCCGCGGCGGGGAACCCGAGGACCCGACGCGCCCCGGGCAGCGGCCGCAGCCACCGCCACCGCAGCCCGTCCTTCCGCCACCGCGACAGGGTCTTGGTGCTCACGCCCAGCGCGGCGGCCGTCTGGTCCACGGTGCGGGTCTCGCCGTCTTCCGGCGGCAGGTCGAGGCCGCGTGACAGCCGGTCGATTAGCAGCCGCAGGTCCTCGGCCACGGCTTCGCCGACCAGCAGCGAGTCGTCGCCGTAGTCCCGCCGGTAGCCGGTCAGCCGGTAGGCGACGAAGTCGAACGGGTACGTCCGGTCGGGGTCCAGCGCGTCGTGCAGCGCCTCGGCCGCCCGCAGCATCGCGTCGCGCCGGGCTTCGTCGAGCGCGAGCCAGCGCGGGGCGGCCTCGGCCAGCGGCTTGCAGCGGTAGGCGGGGGCGGCGCGGGCGATGCGGTCAATTTAGTCGGTCGCGGCCGCGGGCCGGGGCAGGGCGGCGAGGCGGCGCTCGAAGTGCGCGATCGCGTCGAGCTCGGCCGGGCCCAGCCGGTACCGCAGGACCTCACCCAGGTACCGCGACGCGAGGTCGATCGGCCAGCCGTGCGGCTCGGCGTACCGCTCGGCGATCGCGTCGACCCGCCGCAGGTTCGCGTGCAGCCGGTCGGCGAGGCGGTTGGGCAGCGTGCCGAGGTCGTCGCCGCGCCGCTTGAGCCAGGCCGCGAAGACGAACGGCTTGCCCGTCAGGTCGTGCCACGCCGCCCCGAGGTCGAGCTGGTAGGGGTAGACCGTCGCGGCCGGGCCGTCGGTCACGACCTTGTCGCCGATCAGCAGCACTGCCTCGGGCGGGTGGCCGGGCGGCACGTCGCGGCCCCCGGCCCGCCGCCGCCGGGCGTCGTAGTGGATCAGCTCGGGGTCGTGGCCGTACATCTCCCGCAGCAGCACGCGGAGCAGCTGCACGGACGTGTGGCTGTCCGTGTCGGCGTGGACCACCCGCACCGCCTCGGCCGGCACCCGGCTGAACAGCCGCACCGTCCACGTCGGCCCGGCGCAGCCGATCCCGCCGACCGGCACGAGCTCGACCCGGTCGCGGTGAGCGAACAGGTCGGCGATCGAGCACAACGCGAGGTCCACTTCCCCGTTCAGCAGCCGGCCGATCAGCCGGGAAGGGACATCGAGCGTCAGGTCGATGCCGCCTTCCGGGGCCGGGGGCAGCCCGTGGATCAGCGGCTTGGCGTTGAGGTACGACACGCAGCCGAGTTTGGGCGGTTCAGTTTTTTTAACGTCTTGCGTCATTCGGCTAAATTGTAGAAGTCCTAGAGGTGGCGGTGGGCATTTATTTGCCCTCGCCTCCGCGGCGTGCGGTCAGGGCTCCGCCCCGACACCCCGCCAGGCAAGATCCGAAATCCGAAATCCCCAATCCGAAATCCCCCATGCCCCCCGACCCCGACGAGACGATCACCGCCCAGGTCCTGGTCGTCGACGACGAGCCCGACCACGCCGAGGTCATGGCCGAGGCCCTGCGTCGGCTCGGGCACGTCTGCACCCTCGTCCACGACCTGCCCGCGGCCGAGGACGAGCTGAAGCACGGCGGGTTCGACCTGGTCGTCACCGACCTGAAGATGGACGGCGACGAAGACGGCATGCGGGTCCTCGCCGCCGCCCGTGCCACCCAGCCCAACGCCGAGACCGTCATGGTCACCGCCCACGGCGACGTGCCCACCGCCAAGGCCGCCATCAAGGGCGGCGCGTTCGACTTCGTCGAAAAACCCCTCGACCTCGACGTCTTCCGCACCCTCTGCACCAACGCGCTCAACACCGTCTTCCTGCGGGCGCAGAACCAGGAGCTCCGCGGCCGGCTCGACGAACGCTACGGCTTCGAGGGCATCATCGGCGGCTCCCCCGCGATCCGGGCCGTCATCGCCACCATGAAGCAGATCGCCCCCTCGCCGATCCCCGTGCTCATCACCGGCGAGTCCGGCACCGGCAAGGAGCTCGTCGCCCAGGCGATCCACAACAACTCCAAACGCGCCAAGCGTCAGTTCGCCCCCCTCAACTGCGCCGGCCTGTCCGAGTCGATCCTCGAGGACGAGCTGTTCGGCCACGTCCGCGGCGCGTTCACCGGCGCCGAGAAGGACCGGCAGGGCCGCTTCGAATACGCCCACGGCGGCACCCTCTTCCTCGACGAGGTCGGCGACATGCCCACGTCGATGCAGGCCAAGCTCCTCCGCGTCCTGCAGTCCGGCGAGGTCGTCCGCGTCGGCTCCAACGAGCCCCGCATTGTCGACGTCCGCCTCGTGAGCGCGACCAACCACGACCTCGCCGAGCGCGTCAAGGAGGGGCGGTTCCGCGAAGACCTCTACTTCCGCATCAAGGGCGTCGAGCTGCGGCTGCCCGCTCTGCGCGAACGCCGCGAAGACATCGCGCTGCTCACCCGCCACTTTGTGCAGCGCTACGCTCAAGAGATGGAGCGAGAAGTTCCGGGGGTCGCCGAGGACACCCAGACCGCGCTGATGCAGTTCGACTGGCCCGGCAACGTCCGCCAGCTCATGAACGTGATCCAGAACATGGTCGTCGTCGCCGACGGCGACACCCTCGAGCCCCGCCACCTGCCCCCGGAAGTCGCCCCCGGAAGTTCGCAAGCGTCGGGGGAGAGCCGCGTCAGCACGGGCGGGATGTCACTGGACCAGTTGGAGAAACAGGCCATCCGCGACACCCTGCGTACCACGGCCGGTAACCGCGAGCAGGCGGCGAAGATGCTCGGCATCGGCGAGCGGACGCTGTACCGCAAACTCAAAGAGTACGGCCTCAAGTAGAAAGCTTTTCGATGGTCAGCCTTGCACATCAGGCCTTACGCCTTGCCGCGACAACTTCCGGGGGCGAAGATCGACTTATGATTGAACGTGGCATCGGCTACTGGATCACCGCCGAGGGCGAGCTGGTGCCCGTCCCGCCGCGGGTCTCCCACGCCGATGTCGTCCGCACCGTGACCGACCCCAACACCCTCGACGAAGACCAACGGGAAGCCCTGCTGATCGACGCCAACGCGTTCGTGATCGCCCGCGGCTGGTCGCGGGTCCGCATCTACCCCGGTCAGGCGGTTGCGTACCTGGACTACGGCGTCGGCCAACGCGACGCCCACGACCGACTCATGCGCGACCTGCTCGAACAACTCGACCTCGCCGACGTCGCCGTGAAGTTCACCGACGAAGACGGCAACTACGTCAGCCCATGAGCAACACCCCACATCCGCGCATCGGCCACGGCTTCGACCTGCACCGCCTCGAACCGGGCCACCCGCTGGTCGTCGCCGGCGTCACGCTCGACCACGACCGCGGCTGCGTCGCCCATTCCGACGGCGACGTCGTGTTTCACGCCGTGACCGACGCCGTGCTCGGTGCGTTGGGCGAAGACGACATCGGCCAGCTCTTCCCCGACGACGACCCGCGGTGGGAAGCCGCCGACTCGGCCGTGTTTCTCGAAGCGGCCCGCCGGCGGATGGACGGCGTGGGTTACGGCGTCGGCAACCTCGACGTCACGGTGATCCTGCAACGCCCGAAGCTGTCGCCGCACAAGGCCGCGATGCGTAACCGCCTCGCCGAGCTGCTCGGCTGCGCCGCCGACCGGGTCAACCTCAAGGGCAAAACGCACGAGGGCGTCGATGCGCTGGGCGAGAACCGGGCGATCGCCTGCCACGCGGTGGTGCTGCTCGTCCCCGACGCCGACGGGTAGCGGGGGGACTTGTCCGCCCGTTTACTGTCACAAAAAACCCGCGGGCCGTGGGGTCCGCGGGTGATGCAAGCGAGGGTGACGGGGCTCGAACCCGCAACCTTCGGATCGACAGTCCGATGCTCTAACCAATTGAGCTACACCCCCTTGCCGTCGGTTCGACGGACGGGGCCGGCGCTTGCGACCGGTTGGGTAGATTAGTCGGGGGCCGCTTCCTGTCAACCGGCCCCGCCCCCGGAAGCTCGCCCCCGGAAGCTCGCCCCCCGGAAGCCGCCTACTTGTTGGCTTCGGCCGCTTCGTCGGCCGGGGCGGGCGAATCCATCGGAACCACCGCACCACCGGCCTCGGCCTCGGCCCCGTTACTTTCGGGGGCGGGGGTTTCGGAAGGCATGGCCACGAGGAAGACCTCGACGCGGCGGTTGGCCTCGGAGCCGCGGGCGCCGTTGGGCTCGACGGGGCGGAACTCGCCGTAGCCCGCGACGCTCATGCGGGACTCGGGCACGCCGGCGGCGCGGAAGCCCTTCATCACGGCGATCGCGCGGGCGGTGGACAGGCCCCAGTTGTCGCCGAAGCGTTGCACGTTGGCGGCGTTGCGCATCGGCACGTTGTCGGTGTGGCCCACGACGCGGACTTCGTACGAAGACGCGACCGGGGAGCTGAGGACCCCGGCGAGCTCCTCGACGATCGGCTGGGCGGTGTCCCGAAGCTCGGCCCGGCCCAGGGCGAACGTCACGTCGCTGCGGAAGCGGATCGCGCCGGTCTCGCTGTCGTAGCTCATCAGATTGGGGTTGGCGGCGGCGAGCTCTTCGAGCTCGTCCGCCAGCTCGATCGGGATCGGCGTGGTGCCGGCGCGGGCGAGCTGGTCCTTGGCCTTCGCCAGGGCGTCTTCGAGGGCGGCGCGGTCGGCCAGGGCGTCGGCGAGCTGGGCCTGAAGGTCGGCGTTGGGGTTCTTCGCGCCGCGGAGGATGTCGATCTCGCGGTTCTTGTCCTCGATGGTCGCCTGCAGGTCGAGGATCTGCTCCTGGGCGACGCGGTACTGGTTGCGGAAGTTATCGATCTCGTTCTGGCTGACGCAGCCGGCGGCGGCGAGCAGGGCCGGCAGCGCGAGGGCGGCAGCGAGCGGGCGGAGGCGGCGGGTCATGGCGGGCGTTCCTGCGGGGTTCGGGGCCGGGGGTGAGCCAGACGGCCCGTGGCTTCGGTAAGCGGGATACTAACACGGGGTTCACCGCGGCGCGGTCGGCGGCGTGGCTCCGCGGCTTATCGGCGACGGCCGGCGGGGCGCTCGGGGGCGGGCTATGCTCGGCGGGTGATGGCCGAGGCCCCCGACGACGCGACGCCACGGCGGCTGCGGGCCGCGGCCGTGTGCGGCTTCGACACCGACGCCGCGGAGCACCGGCCCGGGGCGGTGGTGACGCGGCGGGGCCGGGTGATCGACGCCGGCCCCGCCGAGGAGATGTGGCGGCGCTACGGCGACGTCCCCGAACGCGACCTCGGCCCGCGGCTGCTGGTACCCGGCTTTGTGAATGCCCACACGCACCTGGAACTCACCGCGATCGGCCCGCGGCCCTACGGCGGCGACTTCGTTGGCTGGGTCGAGATGCTGCGGTCGTACTGGCCCGGCGACGGCGTTGCTTTCGCCAAGCGGCCGGACCCGGGCTGGTTTGCCACCGCCGCCGCGGACGGAGCGCGGCAAGCCATCGCGGCGGGTACCGACGCCGTGGGGGACATCAGCCGGTTCGACGGCGTGGCCGGGGCGCGGCGGGGCGTCGGCCTCGCGGGGGTGAGCTTCGTCGAAGTGTTCGGCCTGGGCCCGCCGTGGGACGCCGACGCGCTGGCCCGCCTGAGCCAACCGGCCGACGGCTTCCAGCCGCACGCGCCGTACTCCGCCGGGCCCGCGCTCTTCGACGCGGCCTGCAATACCGGGAAACCGTTGTCTTGCCACCTCGCCGAGACCCCGGAGGAGGCCCGCTTCGTCGCCGCCGCGCAAGGCCCGTTCCGCGACCTGCTCGAACGCCTCGGCAAGTGGTCCGACGGCTTCGCGGCCGCCTACGGCGACGGCCTCAGCCCGGTCCGCTGGATGGAACCCTACCTACGCCGCCGGCCGTGGCTGTTGGCGCACGGCAACTACGTCGACGACGACGACCTCGCGCTGCTGGCCGAGACCGGGGCGTCGGTCGCCTACTGCCCGGTGGCGAGCGAATACTTCGGCCACCCCCGGAAGGGCCACCCGCCGCACCGCTACCGCGAGATGCTGGCTGCCGGAGTCAACGTCTGCCTCGGCACCGACTCTGTCGTGTGCCAACCCGAGGAAGAACCGCAGCCGCTCGGCGTGCTGCCGCAGATGCGTCGGTTGCATCGGCGTGACGGAACCGACCCCGCGTTGCTGCTGCGGATGGCGACCACCCACGGCCGGCAAGCGCTGGGCCTCGGCGACGCGGTCACCCGGCTCGCGGCGCTGCGCTTCGATCCCGACGACCCGACGCCGGCGTTGACCCAGGTGCTGCGACGGGACGACCCGGCCGAGGGCTACGCCGCGGCGACGGCCGGTTGAAACCGGCCGCTACACGAGGAAATCCTGCGATGCCTTCACCGCAACATCTGGGCTACATCGGGCTGGGGATCATGGGCGCGTCGATGGCGCTGAACCTGCGGCGGGCGGGGCACCGGCTGACGGTGTGGAACCGCACGCCCTCGAAGGCGGGGCCGCTGGTCGACATGGGGGCCGAGTTGGCGGAGGACCCGGCCGACGTCGTGCGGCGGGGGGCCGAGGTGGTGTTCATTAACGTCACCGACACCGACGACGTCGCGGCGGTGCTGTTCGGCGACAACGGCATCGCGTCCGCCTCATCGCCCGGCCTGACGTTCGTGGATCATTCGACGATCAGCCCGGTGCGCACCAAGCGTTTTGCGCAGCGGCTGCGAGACGAGTACGGGGTCACGTTCATCGACGCGCCGGTGTCGGGGGGCGACATCGGCGCGCGGGACGGGACGCTGAGCGTGATGGTCGGCGGGCCGAACGAGGCGGTGGAGCGGGTCCGGCCGCTTCTGGAGGTGGTGGGCAAGGCGGTGACGCACGTGGGGCCGAGCGGGGCGGGGCAGGCGTGCAAGTCGTGCAACCAGGTCGCGGTGTGCGGGGCGCTGCTGGGGGCGGTCGAGGCGTTGGCGTTGGCCCGGTCGCTGGGATTGAGCGCTGAGAAGATGCTCGAGGTGGTCGGGGCGGGGGCGGGCGGTTCGTGGCAGCTGTCGAACCTCGGGCCACGGGTCGCGGCGGGGGACCACGCGCCGGGGTTCTTCGTGGACTACCTCCTGAAAGACCTGGGGATCGTGGCGGACGCGGCGCGGGCGGGGGGGCTGCCGCTGGCGTTGGTGCCGGTGATGGAGGGGCTGCTGCGGAGCGTGTCGGCGAACGGAGGCGGGTCGCTCGGCACGCAGGCGGTGGCGACGGCGTACGAGCGGCTGGGCGGGTTCGCGTTTGTGGGGGACACGGCCGGGGGCGCGGATTAACATTCCGGGGTGAGAAGCGACTACGACGTCATCGTGATCGGCGGGGGGCACGCGGGCGCAGAAGCGGCGTGGGCGGCGGCGAACGTGCTAACGCCCGGGGGTGTTTCCGGGGGTAGTTCCGGGGGCGGCTGCCCCCGGGCTTTGGGGCGGGTGGCGTTGATCACGATGGACCCGGCGAAGGTCGGGGCGATGTCGTGCAACCCCGCGATCGGGGGGCTGGCGAAGGGGCAGATGGTCCGGGAGATCGACGCGCTGGGCGGGCTGATGGGCCTGGCGGCCGACGCGACGGGGATCCAGTTCCGGCTGCTCAACGCCAGCAAGGGCCCGGCCGTCCACGGCCCGCGGTGCCAGAACGACAAGTACGCCTACGCCGCGGAGGTGCAACGCCTGCTCGGGACCCGGCCGAATCTGGACGTGTTGCCGGGGCTGGTCGAAGACTTCGTGGTCGAAGCCGGCCGGTGCGTGGGCGTGCGGTTCCGGGGTGGACACGGATCGGGCCACCCGCAGGAGACGGCCGATTGCTGCGGCGAGTTCGGTGCGATCGACACGGCGGACAAGACGGTGACGCTGCGTGCGGGGGCGGTGGTGCTGACGACGGGGACGTTCATGCGGGCGCTGATGCACAGCGGGCCACGACAAACGCCGGGCGGGCGGGTCGACGAGGGCACGGCCGACGGCATCAGCGGGGCGTTGCAACGTTTGGGTTTCGAGCTGGGGCGGCTCAAGACCGGGACGCCGCCGCGGCTGGCGGCCGAGTCGATCGACTTCGCGGGGCTGGAGGTGCAGCCGGGTGATGACGAGCCGTTGGCGTTCAGCGAGGTGACGCTGAGCGGAACCGCGAAGCCGCAAGCGGCTTACGGGAGGATCGCGTCGCGGTTCCCAGTGCTGGAGCAGGTACCGTGCCACCTGACGCACACGACGGCGGCGGCGCACGACCTGATCCGGGCCAATCTCCAGCACGCGCCGATGTACAACGGGTCGATCGAGGCCGACGCCGGGCCGCGGTACTGCCCGTCGATCGAGGACAAGGTCGTGCGCTTCGCCGACCGCGACTCGCACCACGTGTTCCTCGAGCCCGAGTCGCTGACGACCAACGAGGTCTACTGCAACGGGATCAGCACGTCGCTGCCCCCGGAAGTTCAGCTACGAATTGTTCATGCAATGCCGGGGTGTGAGCGGGCGGTGATGCTGAAGGCCGGGTACGCCGTGGAGTACGACATGGTGTGGCCGCACCAGATCGACGCGACGTGCATGACCAAGGCGGTGCCGGGGCTGTTTTTGGCCGGGCAGATCAACGGGACGTCGGGGTACGAGGAAGCGGCGGGGCAGGGGCTGATCGCGGGGGTCAACGCGGCGCGGTTCCTGGTGGGTGACGATCTCTGGCGCGTCGCGCGGGACGTGGCGTATCTGGGCGTGATGATGGACGACCTGGTGACCAAGACGCCGCGGGAGCCGTACCGGATGTTCACCAGCCGGGCGGAGCACCGGCTGACGCTGCGGGGCGACAACGCCGACGAAAGGCTGACGCCGGTGGGCCGGGAGCTGGGGACGGTGGATGACGCGCGGTGGGCGGTGTTTCAACAGAAGCAGACACGCAAGGCGGAGCTCGACGCGTGGATCGAGCGGTCGCGGGTCGGCGAGCGGGCGATGGGCAAGTGGGTGAACGACCCGGCGGTGCCCCCGGAAGACGTGTGGGCCGCTTACCTCGCCGAACACCTAGACGTGCGTCCGGCGGCGTATCGGCGGGCGCTTCCGGCGGTGTTGGCCGAGCGGCGGTACGCGGGGTACGTCGAGCGGAGCCGGCGGGACACGGCGCGGCTGGCGGAACGGGAAGACGCGGCGCTGCCGAGCGGGTTCGACTTCCGTGGGGTGCCGGGGCTGCGGCGGGAGGCGGCGGACGTGCTGGACAAGTTTCGCCCGGCGACGCTGGGCCAGGCGGGGCGGCTGGCGGGGGTGAACCCGGCGGACGTGATGCTGCTGTCGGTGAGCCTGCGGGGGGCAACGGCGGTTTCACTTCCGGGGGCGGGGCGGTGAAACGTAAGGTCGATCGGTGGCGGCCGGGCCGGCGGGCGGCGCGGCGGCACTTCGCCACGATCGGGCGGTTCGAGAAGTGGGCGAAAGACCCGGTGTGTCTGCGGTGCGGCTACGACCTGCGGGGGCTGGCCGAGCGGGGGCGGACGGCGTGCCCGGAATGCGGGCTGGGTTGTCGCCGGCGTGACCTCATGCGGCAGGTCACCCGGCTGCGGCCGCACCAGAACCCGGTGCACAAGGAGGTGTCGTTGGGGCTGACGATCCTGATCAGCATCTTCCCGCTGGTGCTGGTGGTGGGTTGGCCGTTGGGGGTGTTGTTGTCGGTCGCGTTGGGCGGGTCGGTGGTGGGGGGGTGGGTGTTTTTCTTGCCGACGGTGGCGATCCTGGTGCTGGGGCTCTCGGCGTGGGCGGCGAGCCCGCTGGCGGCGTACCGCGTGTTTCGGAGTCTGACCGGCGTGCGGTTGTGGGCGGGCGCGCAGGTGCTGACGGCGGCAGGCGCCGCTCTGTGCGTGGTGCCGGTGCTGTGGCTGGTGATGGTGGCGGTCGCGGCGCACGACGCGCTGAGCCGGACGGCGGGGTTCGCCGATTCGCTGGAGCCGTTCGGGCCGATCGTCGTCCGCGGGCCCATCGACCTGCAGTTAAGCGGGTGGCCGGTCCACGCCATCGCCGCGCTGTGCGTCGCGGCGCTGATCGGCCTGAACCGTTTCCACCGCCACGCCGTCTACCGGCCCTGCCGCCGCCGGCTCGGCGTGCTGGCGGCGCGGTACCTGGCCGAGAGCGACGCGTTCCGCCGCGCGGCGCCGCCGTAACGCTTGCCGCCGCCGACGCTTTCGTGTCTAGTGTCGCCCATGCCCCACCCCGCCGAGCCCAGCCGACCCGACCCGTGTCTCCTCGTAATCTTCGGCGCGTCCGGCGACCTGACCAAACGCAAGCTCATCCCCGCGCTCTACTACCTCTGGGAGCGGGGCATGACCCCGGAGAAATTCGCCGTCCTCGGCGTCAGCCGTACCAAGTACGACGACGAATCCTTCCGCCGGATGGTCCACGACTTCAAGCCGGATCAGTACGACGCCGGCAAGTGGGACGAGTTCGCACAGCACCTGCACTACGAGGCCTGCGACGCGACGACCGCCGACGCCTGGGGCGGCGGGCTGACCCACCGCATCAAAGAGCTCGGCGAACACCACGGCACGGGCAGCAACCTGCTCGCCTACCTCTCGATGGCGCCGCAGTTCTTCGAGCCGATCATCGAGCACCTCGGCGCCAGCGGCCTGATCACCGACGGCAAACGCATGGTGCCGATCGACAAGAACGACCCGACCTGGCAGCGCATCATCATCGAAAAGCCCTTCGGCCGCGACCCCGAATCGGCCGTCCGGCTCAACAACGCGCTGGCCGACGTGTTCTGGGAAAACTCGATCTACCGCATCGACCACTACCTCGGCAAGGAGCTGGTGCAGAACATGCTCGTGTTGCGGTTCGCCAACTCGATCTTCGAGCCGCTGTGGACCCGCGACACCATCGACCACATCCAGATCACCGCCAGCGAGACCGTCGGCGTCGAGGGCCGGGGCAGCTACTACGACTCGGACAGCGGCGGCGCGATGCGCGACATGGTCCAGAGCCACCTGCTGCAGGTCCTCTCGCTGGTGGCCATGGAGCCGCCCGTGAGCATGGACGCCGAGGACATCCGCACCGAGAAGATCAAGGTGTTCAAGGCCCTCCGCGTCCCCGCGGAGCGTGACATCCCCGACCTCGCGGTCCGCGGGCAGTACGGGCCCGGCACGGTCAAGGGCGAGGCCGTCCCCGCTTACCGCCACGAGGACGGCGTCGATCCCGCGAGCCAACGCGACACCTTCACCGCCATGCGCTTCAACGTCGACACCTGGCGCTGGGGCGGCGTGCCGTTCTACCTCCGCAGCGGCAAGGCGATGGCCGAGAAGAAGACCGAGGTCGTCATCTACTTCAAGCCCACGCCCCACTACCTCTTCCGCGAACAGGTCCGCCGGCAGAAGCCCAACCAGATCGTCATCGCCATCCAGCCCGACGAGGGCGTCCGCATCCGCTTCGAGGGCAAGGAGCCCGGCGTGGGCATGAAGATGAACGACGTCGTCATGGACTTCGACTACGTCAAGCAGTGGGAAGTCGATCCGCCCGACGGCTACGCCACCCTGCTGCACGACTGCATGCGTGGCGACCAGACCCTCTTCAAGCACCGCGACGAGATCGAGGCGTCGTGGTACGCTTGCCAGCCCGTGCTCGACTACTGGGACGACAACCCCCAGGACGACCTGCCCAACTACGCCGCCGGCACCTGGGGCCCGCCCGCCGCCGACCTCATGATGCAGCGCGACGGGCGGTACTGGCGCAACGACTGACAATTTTTTTGGTTTGGGGTCGGGGTGTATGGATTAGGATCAAGGGTTCCCGCCCGTCTCTGTGTCCGGTTTTCCGTTCCGATACCCGATCCAACATCTCGTCATGTCAAAGTTTTTCGCGATGCGTGTGCTGGGTACATCGGTTCTGCCGTTCCGGGCCTACGGGCGGTCCGCTTGGCTCGCCGCGGCCGCGCTGACCGCGTCCCACCCCGCCGCCGCCGCTCCCGCCGACGACCCCCTGCCGACCGAGCGTCACGGCGTCCTCGCGGTCGAGGCCGAGGCGTACGACCGCCAGACGCTCACCGACGTCCGCGCCTGGTACCGCATCGACGCCGACACCGACCCCACCTCGCTGCCACGGCCCGACGGCGACCCGCCGCACCTCGACGACGCCAGCGGCGGGGCCTACCTCGAGATCCTGCCCGACACCCGGCGGACCCACGACGACCAACTGATCGGCGGCGAGAACATCACCAACACCCCCGGCAAGCTCGCCGTGCTCGAATACGACGTCGTCTTCACCACCCCCGGCCGGTACTACGTCTGGGCCCGCGTCTACTCCAGCGGCAGCGAAGACAACGGCATGCACGTCGGCCTCGACGACGATTGGCCCGACTCCGGCCAACGCATGCAGTGGTGCAAGGACAAACACACCTGGCGCTGGGAGGCCCGCCAACGCGTCCCGAAAAACCACTGCGGGTTCCCGAACACCATCTACCTCAACGTCGCCACAGCCGGCCCGCACACCGTCAAGTTCTCGATGCGTGAAGACGGCATCGAGTTCGACAAGTGGCTGATGGTCCAAGACCGCCTGCCCCCCCTGCACGGTCAGAGCCCCGAGGCCGACCTCCCCGAGCCCCTGCCCGAGCCGCCCGCCGGGGCACCGCCGCCCTGAACCCGCCGACGCCGTGGCCGTCTGCTACCCTCCGGCCATGCTCGACCTGCCCGGTACCGTCGTCACCGCCCCCGACACCGAAACCCTCTTCGAGAAGCTCGGCGACGCCCTGCTCGCCGCCGCCCTCAACGCCGTCGAAGACCGCGGCGTGTTCCACCTCGCCCTCTCCGGCGGCGGCACACCCGAGCCGTTCTACGTCCGCCTCGTCACCGACCCGAAGTACCGCGCGATCCCCTGGGCCAAGACCCACGTCTGGATCGTCGACGAACGCCGCGTGCCCGAAGACCACGAGAAGTCCAACATCAAGATGATCCGCGAGGCCCTGACCGACCACGCCGGCCTGCCCTCGGAAGCGGTCCACCCCATGCCCGTGCTGGCGGACGACCCGGCCGGCGAGTACGAAACCGTGCTGGGCGAAGTCTTCGGCCTGCGCATCGCCGACGGCGGCACCCCGCGTTTGGACTTCGTGCTCCTGGGCATGGGCGGCGACTGTCACACCGCCAGCCTCTTCCCCGGCTCGCCCGCCCTCGCCTCGACCCGCTGGATCGACACCAACGACGGCACCCACGTCGTCCCGCCGCCGCGGGTCACCATGACCTACCCCCTGCTCAACGCCGCCCGCCGCCTCGCCGTCCTCGCCGTCGGGCAGGGCAAAGCCGCTGCCCTCCGCCTCGTCGCCGACCAGCACGCCACGGGCTCGCCGAACATCGATGCGATCCCGATCACCGGCATCCGACCCGACACTCCTTCCAGTTCCGGGGGCGGGGGCGGCGAGCTGACGTGGTACCTCGATGACGACGCGGCGGCGGGTTAACCCGAACCGACCTGTAACACACCGGACCCGGGGATCATAAAAAGGCTTGACAACTTGACCGGTTAAGTTAAACTTAAGCGGTCAAGCTATGAGCGTCACCATCCAACACATCGCCGAACGCGTCGGGGTGTCCAAACAGGCCGTCAGCTACGCGCTGAACAACAAGTCCGGTCAGGTCAGCCCCGCCACACGAAAAAGAATTATTAGCACCGCCCACCAGATGGGTTACCGCCCTAACTGGCGTGCCCGCAGCTTCGCCCGCAAGCGGTCGCAGATCGTCGGCCTTGTGTATGGCCGCCCGGCGGACTACGTCGAACAGTCCGACGTCGTCTCGCTCATGGTCGAGCGGCTGGCCGAAGCCGACCACGAGCTGCTGCTGATCCCCGCGATGGGGCCGGTCGATCAGTGGGCCCACAAGCTGCGCGACGGCCGGATCGACGGCTGCGTCGTGACCCACCCCCTGCCCGAGGGCCTGGACACGTTCATCGCCGAACACAGCGTCCCGGCCGTCCTCCTGAACCTCCGCAGCGACGCCGACGTGCCCCAGGTCAGCTACGACGACCGCCGGGGCACCCGACTTGCCATGGACCACCTCCTGGGCCTCGGGCACCGCCGCATCGCCTATTACTGCAAGCCCAAAGAGCACGGCCTGCACTACAGCAACCTCGAACGCCAGCAGGCGTACGTCGCCGCGATGTCCAACGCGGGGCTCTCGGCTCACGCCGCGTCCGTGATCGAAGAGCCGGAGCCCTACGCCGCGTCCTTCGCGTCCCGGCCCGCCGGGGACCGGCCGACCGCGCTGCTGGCGTACAACGACCACGACGCGTTCTACCTCGCCCGGGCCCTGAACCGTCGCGGGTGTCACCTCCCGCGCGATCTCAGCCTGGTCTGTTTTAACGACGGGACTTTTAATCGGCTGGCCAGCCCCCGCATGACGGCGGTGTCCATGTCCGAACGGGCGGCGGTCCACTATTGCGTCGACCGGCTGCTGGGCGCGTCCGACGCCGTTCCGGGCCCCGTGCTGCTGCCCCAGGAGCTCAAGGTCTACCAGACCACCGCACCCTGTCCGCCCGTCTCTTCGGGTTGACCCGCAAGGCCCCCCTGCCGTCCGTCTCGATGTCGGACCGCGTCCCGTATCGACCGTACTCCTTCGTCTCCGCCGAGTACCCAACGTTCTGACGACTCCCGCATCCCCTCTACGAGTCCTGCCATGAAACGTCCCCTCCACGGTTTCACGCTGATCGAACTGCTTGTGGTTATCAGCATCATCGCACTGCTCATCGCCCTGCTGCTGCCCGCGCTTGGCGCGGCACGGTCGGCCGGGCAGGCCGTGGCCTGCCTGTCGAACGTCCGTCAGATCGGCATCGCAACCCAGCTCTACGCCGAGGACTTCGACGAGTCGTTCCCCTCGGTCTTCGGCAACACCACAACCCCGCCCAGCAGCGCGTTCGTCGACCCCAAGTGGTTCCACACCAGCACGCTGCTGACCTACTACAGCGACCCGGCCGGCTACGTCTGCCCGGCCGACGATCAGCCGTTCGAGGAGAACCTCAACTCGGGGACCCCGCTGCCCTCCCGAGTTGCCGGGCTCAGCTATCTCTTCAACGGCGGGTTCGACCGCACCAGTGCGTGGCGGCAACGCGACGGGATCCGCCGACCGACGGAGCTGGTCCTCCTGGGCGATACCGCCGAGAGCGGGTCGTCGCTCGCCTACAAGCTCGACAACGTCGGCCAGTGGAACTCGCAGGGCGACTTCACCCGGCACCCGAGCGAGACGGTCAACATGGCCTACGCCGACGGCCACGCCCAGTCCGAACGCGGCGGCCCGGCCGCCGACCGCTCCGACCTCTACACCTGGGGCAGCGGGGAATTCAACACCGCCTTCGACCCCTTCTACAGCGACGGTGCCGTCCGCCGCAATTGACCGCATCTCGACCTCCGACCCCGCCCACGTTCCCGAAAACTCTGCCATGAAAACACGCCGCGTTTCGCTCCCAAGTTTTGTGTTCGCAGCCGTAATCGGGTCGCTGATCGTGGCGGCCGCCGCGGCCGAGGAGATCGAGCGCCCCGAGGGGCTGCTCGTCGAGGCCGAGTCGATCGAGAAGGCCGCCGTGTACGCCCGGGTGATCGACGCCGATGACGCGTTGGGCGGCCGGGCGGTCACCAGCCCCGAGCCGTGGCGGCCGCTGTTCCGCTACGCGCTCGAGCCGGGCGAGCTGCCCGAGCGGGTGACCGTCCACGTCCGCCGCCGGCACGGTCCCATCCAGCTCAAGGCCCGGATCGACGGCAAAAACAAAGACCTCAAGTGGGACTGGGGCAAGCCGGCCGAGTTCGCCTGGGCCAACCTCGGGACTTACAACACCGCCGACCTCGGCGAGCTGATCGAGATCATCCGTGGCAACAACGCCAACGCGCCGATCGTCGACGCCGTGGTCTTCGCCGACGCCACCGCGACCGCCACCCCCGGAAAGGTCAACACCCCCCGGAACGCCAACGCCCCGCAGAACGCGGGCGATGTCGGCATCACCGGCGCGGCCGCCACAGGTTCCGACGGGCTGCCGCCCGAGCGGCCCCGCGCCGGGCTGGACCCGATCGACGCGGCGTTCTCGATCGACTGGTCCACGCCGAGGGGCGAGGTCACCGCGGCCCACTGGGGCGTCGCGGCGTACAGCACGGTGGACCCCCGCAAGGCGGACGAGCCGGGCTACGTCGCGTTCCTCTCGGCCCTGCGGCCCGGCCTGGTGCGGGTCCACCACGCGGGCATGGCCGACCTCTGGTCCGACGCCGAGACCCGGTCGTGGGACGTCGCAACGATCCGCCGCTGCCTCGCCCCGCTGACGCAGCTGCCCGACACGAAGCTGATGGTGACGTTCTGCGGCTGGCCGAGCTGGTTCAGCGACTCGAAGGCGATCCCGCCCGAGAAGTACGACGCCGGTGAGCAACTGGTCCGCGACTGGGTCCGGGCGGTGCGGGAGGCGTCGCCTGTACCGGTGACACACGTCGAGGTGTTCAACGAGTTCGACAACACCTGGGCGAAGGCCGGCCGGCTCGACGAGCTCTGGCCGTTCTTCGCGCGGGTGGTGCAGGCCGTCCGCGACGAGGCCCCGGGCGCGAAGGTCGGCGGCCCGGCCCTGACCTGGGCCAAGCCCGAGTGGGTCGGCGGGGTGCTCGACGCGGCCGGCCCGCGGATCGACTTCCTCAGCTGGCACGGCTACGCCGGCGGCGAGCCGACGACCCCGAACGACAAGGTCCTCGCCCGTGCCGCGGCCTTCGCCGAGCAGGCTGACGCCGTCGCCCGGCAACTCGAACGCCGCGGCCTTGGTGACGTCGAGACCTACCTCAACGAATACAACGTGCAGTGGACCTGGCAGCCCTACGAACGCCGGCACGCCAACGCGATCGGCGCCGCGCTGCAGGCCTCGGTCATCGCCCGCCTCGCCCGCCGCGGCGTCACGGGCCTCGCC
>JBCCOP010000015.1:0-28632 GCA_039025315.1 Planctomycetota bacterium
CCGGGTCAACGACGCGGTCGAAGACATCAAGGCCCTGCTCGCGGGCTTCGCCGGCGTGGTCGACATCAACGACAACAACGACCTCGGCCAGGCCGAGCAACGCATCGTGCCCCGGCCGGCCGACATCCGCAG
The DNA here is from genome assembly GCA_039025315.1 of Planctomycetota bacterium. Taxonomy (GTDB): domain Bacteria; phylum Planctomycetota; class Phycisphaerae; order Phycisphaerales; family Phycisphaeraceae; genus Algisphaera. The sequence goes on from JBCCOP010000015.1 coordinate 133, forward strand.
CGTCGGGCTGACCCCCGCTGACGTCGCGCTGCAGGTCCGCGGGTTCCTCTTCGGGCTCGAGGCGCACACCTACGCGGCGGACCAGGAAGACATCGACGTCCGCGTCCGCCTCGACGAGACGACCCGCCGCGACCTCACGGCCGTCGAAGACATCTGGCTCGTCACGCCGACGGGCGATCTCGTCCCCCTGGCGGAGGTCGCCGACATCGTGCCGACCACGACCTACTCGACCATCCGCCGGGCCGACCGGCAGCGCAGCGTCACCGTCACCGCCGAGACCCTGCCGGGCCTGAGCCCCGAGGCGATCACCGCCGAGCTGGACCTGGGCGAGCTGCGGGCCGCGTACCCGGACCTGACCATCAAGTTCTCCGGCCGGCAGGAGCAGATGGGCGACGCCTTCGCCTCGCTGCCGCTGGGCATGGGCGCGGCCTGCCTGATGATCTACGTCATCCTCGCCTGGCTCTTTGCCAGCTACTTCCAGCCGCTGACCGTGATGCTCATCATCCCGTTCTCGCTGATCGGCGTGGTGTGGGGGCACCTGCTGCTGGGCTACGAGATGACGTTCCTCAGCCTCATCGGCGTGGTCGCGTTGTCGGGCATCGTGGTCAACGACTCGCTGATCCTCGTCGAGTTCTATAACCACGAGCGCAAGGCGGGCACGCCGATCGTCGACGCCCTGCTGTCCGCGGGCCGGGCCCGCCTGCGGCCGATCCTGCTCACGACGATCACGACGGTGCTCGGGCTCACGCCGCTGATCCTCGAGCAGTCGTTCCAGGCCAAGTTCCTGATCCCGATGGGCATCAGCATCGCGGCGGGGCTGATCTCGGCGACGGTGCTGATCCTGGTGGTGCTGCCGTGCTGGGTGCTGATCTTCGACGACGTGCGGCGTGGGGCGTACTTCCTGTGGCACGGGCGCAGCAAAACGGCCGAGCGTTTGCACGATGGTCTTGGCCAGCCCGCCGTTTGACGTGTCGGTGAAGAAGCGGGGCCTACTCGCCCTTGCGCATCGCCCAGTGGATGGCGTGGCGGGTCAGCTCGCTGCCGTTCTTGAGGCTGAGCTTGGCCTTGATTTTTTCGCGGTAGGTCTCGACGGTCTTGACCGACAGGTGGAGGCGGGCGGCGATCTCGCGGGAGGTGAGGCCGTCGCCGAGGAGTTCGAAGACTTCGAGCTCGCGGTCCGAGAGGGTGGAGACGGGGCTGGGGGCGGTCTCGCCCTCGCCGGCGACGGTGCTGAGCACGCGGGCGGTGGCGCTGGGGCTGAGGTAGACCTCGTTGTCGAGGACCTTGCGGATGGCGGTGATGATGTTCTCGGTCGCCTGCTCCTTGCGGAGGTAGCCCGACGCGCCGGCCCGCAGGACGCGGTCGGCGTAGAGCGCCTCGTCCATCATCGAGACGACGAGCATCTTGCAGGTGATCCCGGCGGCGCGGACCTGCTTGATCAGCTCCAGCCCGTGGCCGTCGCCCAGCGACAGGTCGATCAGCGCGAGGTCGGGCTCGGCCGCGCGGAGCACGGTGAGGGCGGACGCGACGTCGGCCGCCTCGTCGACGACGTCGAACTCCGGCACGTCGTTGATCAATTCGATCAGGCCGCGGCGGACGATCGGGTGGTCGTCGATCACGACGATGCGGACGCTGGCGGGGGTCGGGTCGGCGGCGGGGCTCTGGGAATCGGCGGCGATCATCGCGTCGGGTCCTGAAAATCGGGGGGAGGTATGGAGGCTGTTGTCGCGTCGGCGTCGGCGGTTTCGGAGGCGGGCACCACGCACCGCACGGCGGTGCCGACGTTGGGGAAACTGTCAAAACTTATTTTAGCGCCGATGGCCTCGGCGCGGAGGCGCATGATGCTCAGGCCCAGCCCCGAGCCGTCGGACGTTTCTTCGGGGTCTTCGGTATCACCGAGGCGGCCGATGCCCCGCCCGTCGTCCACGACGCTGAGCCGCAGCCCGTCGTCGGCCTGTTCGAGGTCGATCTGGATCGACTCGGCTTCGGCGTGCTTGGCGGCGTTGTGGACCGCCTCCTGGGCGATGTAGAGCAGGTGGTTGGCCGAGTCTTCGTCCAGCTCGTCCGGCGTGCGGGGGCAGCGGAACGTGACCGGGACCTGATGGACGAGCGAGGTGCGTTCGGCCAGCGACTCGAGGGCGTTTTCTAACTCGTCGGGCGCGATCCGCTCGGCGCTGAGGCCGCTGAGCAGCCGGCGGACCTCGCGGTTGGCTTGTTTGAGCATCTCCGAGAGCTCGGAGGCGCGTCGGCCGGCCTGCTCGAGGTCGTCGAGCCGGTCCGAGCCGAGGCGTCGGCTCAGGCTCTCGGCGAGCATGTTGACGCCGGCGATCTGCTGGGCCAGCGTGTCGTGCAGCTCGTGGGCGAGCCGCTTGCGTTCGCGTTCGGCCTGGAGGACCTGGGCCTGCGCGAAGAGCCGCTGTCGGTTGGCGCTGATGTCGGTCAGGGCGAGGATCGCGCGGCCGAGGTCGGGCTCGCCGTCCTGCTCGGGCACCTCGAAGCGCATGAGCACGTGCAGCTTGCGTCCGCGGACGGTGTAGCAGTAGGTCTCGAGCTCGGCGGAGCGTCGGCCGTCCCAGATCGCGCCGAGCTTCGCCGCCAGGGCTTCGGGGGGCGGGCCGACGTGCCCGTCGTACATCGAGCGGGTCAGCTCGTCGTGGTCCGCGGCGTCCATGAGGTCGAAGGTCGCCTGGTTCACGCCGTTGATCTGGGTCAGCCGGACGGCGTGGTCGTGGGCCTCGGGGTGCTCGCGGAGGTAGGCGCCGAGGTCGCGGACGCCGGACGCTTTGAGCCCGTCGAGCCAGCGGGCGACCTCCCGCAGGTCCTGTTCCCAGACCGAGACGGGGACGCGGTCGAAGAGGCTGCGGAACCGCCGCTCGCTCTCGGCGAGGCGTTGCGTGGCGCGTTGCAGATCGGTGACGTCGGTTGCCACGGCGATGATGCCGGTCGCCTCGCCGTGGTCGTCGAAGACGGGGACCTTGTCGGTGCGGATCCAGCGGTCCTCGCCGCCGGGCACGGGGTAGGCCTCGAGGTAGCCGAGCTTGGGCCGACCCGACGCGAGAACTTCGCGGTCGTCGCGGTGGTAGGCGGCGGCCATCTCGGCGGGGTAGAAGTCGGCGGTGGGTCGGCCCTCGATCTGCTGCGGGGGGAGCCCCAGCGACTCGGCGGCGGCGCGGTTGACCCGGAGGATGCGGTTGTCCGCGTCTTTGTAGAACACGTAGGCCGGCACGCCGTCGAGCACGGTCTGCGTCTCCTGCCGCTGACGCTTCAGGTCGAGCTCGGTCTGCTTGCGGGCGGTCACGTCGCGGACGCTCACCGCGATCCCGTCGCCGACGCGGACGACCTGCTGCTGCATCCACGACGGCGTGATGCCCTCGTCGGCGGCGTCGATCTCGAACTCGCGCAGCAGCGACTCGCCGGTCTGCATCACCTCGCGGTAGCGGTCGATGAAGCGTGGCTCGCGGTTGACCGGCAGCAGCTCGCACAGCCGTTGGCCGACGATCTCGTCACGGGACCGGCTGATCATCGCGCAGCCGCTGGGGTTGACGTCGACAAACACGAAGTCTTCGATCTCGCCGCCGGCGCCACGCCAGGCGTCGAACAAGAAAAACGCGTCCAACGCGCCGTCGGAGGCGACGCGGTAGCGCTCCTCGCTGCGCTCCAGGGTCCGACGGGTCTCGATCTCTTCGGTGACCTCGCGGAGCGTGAGCAGCACCCCGGGGCCGTCCGCCGAACCGGCGAACGGCCGGGCCTCGGCCAGCCACCAGCCATGCCCGCCCGGCGATGGTGGCAGGGTTTGGGTGTGTTCATCGAGTCGTCCGGCGGCGAGGTCGGCTAGGGCCCCGGCCAGACGCGTGGTGGCTTCGCCGCCGGACGCGGCGAGGGCGTCGGTGAGCGATTCACCTTCCATGGGCCGGCGCTGCAGGCCGGCCCAAGCCCCCGGCGTCAGCCACGCGGGGTTGGCGACGCGGACCCGGCCGTCGCTCGACAGCAGGGCCGCCGGCCCCGGCAGCGCCGCGAGCAGGGCCGCCGCCGCCCCGGGGTTCGGGTCGGTGGGTGCCGATCGGGCGGGTGAGGATGACGGGTTGAAGCTCGCCGGCATCGGATGGCCCCGGACTGCGGCCCGTTGGTTTTGGCGTGGCGGTGCGGGCCGAGAAACGCGCCAAGACTCAGCATATCGGCCATCGCGGCCGCGGCGTTGACCATTGCGGAAGGATCGTCGCCGGATTTCCGGCCCGTCAGACGGGCGTCTTGAACCCCATCGCCCGGACCACGCACCACCCGGCGCGGGCCTCGAAGACCATGAACCCGCCGCCGACCAGTAGGCCCGCCGCCACGCAAGCGCCGGCCAGCCCCGGCAGAAGGCCCGATAGCGTCAGCACCCCGACGGCCACGGCCGCGGCCAGGCAGATCAGGCCCCCGATCAGCCGAACGGATTTACCTTTCGCGTCGATGTTGCATTGCATGAACCAACCATAGGCGGAACCGCGTGGACCGGCGGCCGGTTGCCGGGCGGGGTCGGCTACACTCGCGGCGATGTTGAAACGCCGATCGACCCACCGATTGCTGAGCCCCGGCGACCTCACGCCGTCGCGGGACGGGCTCGGGGTCATCGGGGTGTTCAACCCCGGCACCGCCCGGCGGGCCGACGGCCGGATCGTCCTGCTCGCCCGCGTCGCCGAGGCCCCGACCGACCAGCGTGAGGGTTTCCACGCCCTGCCGCGGATCGACGCGGACGGCGGGTTGGTCGTCGAGCAGCTGCCCGAAGACCAGGACACGCTGGTCGACCCGCGGAAGGTCGTCCGCGCCGCCGACGGGCTGATGCGGCTGAAGTTCGTCAGCCACGTCCGGGCGTTCCTGCTCGACGAGGCGGGCGTACGGGTCGAGTCGGAGCTGCCGCCGCTGCTCGCCGACGGGCCGTACGAAACGTTCGGCGTCGAAGACCCGCGGGTCACCGAGATCGACGGGACGTACTACGTCACCTACGTCAGCGTGAGCGAGCACGGCGCGGCGACGAGCCTGGCGACGACCCGCGACTTCGAGACCTACGAACGCCACGGCGTGATCTTCTGCCCGGAGAACAAGGACGTCGTGCTGCTGCCGGAGAAAGTCGGCGGGCGGTTCGTCGCGCTGCACCGGCCCAATACGTTCCAGCGGTTCTGCAAGCCCGAGATGTGGCTGGCGACGTCGGGCGACGCGGTGTCGTGGGGCGGGCACCGGCACGTCTGGTCGGGGCGGCGGGCGTGGGACGACGACCGCATCGGGGCCGGCCCGCCGCCGGTCCGCGTCGCCGGACGGAGCGGCCGGCCCGGCGGCCTGCTCGAGCTCTACCACGGCAGCCGGCGGGCGACGAAGCAAGGGGAGGTCGGGGCGTACCAGGCCGGCCTGCTGCTGCTGGACCCCGACGACCCGGCCCGCGTGCTCGCCCACAGCCCCGAGCCGGTGATGGCCGCCCAGCACGACTGGGAGATGACCGGCTTCGTGCCCAACGTCGTGTTCCCCACCGGCATCATCGAAGACGGGGACCAATGGCTGGTGTACTACGGCGCGGCCGACACACACGTCGGCGTCGCTTCGTTCGACCTCGACGATCTGATGGGAGCGCTACAACCATGAAGACGGTGGCCCTGACCGGAGCGAGCGGCGCGATCGGCAAGGCGATCGCGGAAGGTCTGCCCGGCCTCGGGGACTACGAGCTGCGGCCCATGTCGCGCTCGATCAACGGTACGGACCTGATGGAGGCCGACGGCTTGGCCGAGAAGTTCCGGGGGTGCGACGCGGTGATCCACCTCGCCTGGGGCTACGCCCGGGAGAGCGAGGTGCCGGGCCGGTCTTCGTTCAACAACCTCGTGATGCACCGCAACGTGCTCGACGCGACGAAAGCGGCGGGCGTGAAGCAGGCGGTCATGGCCAGCTCGGTCCACGCCGACTTCTTCTACGACTGGATGGGCCCGGGCCTGCTGGGCCTCGACCGCCAGCAGCGGGCCAACGGGCTCTACGGCGGGCTCAAGCTGCTGGTCGAGACGCTCGACGAAGAGGCCGCGGACGAGGACTACCGCGTCGTCGACGTGCGCTACGGCGGCGTGACCGACGACGGCCAACCGCACCCGACCGACTCGTGGGAACGCCGGGTCTGGCTCAGCTACGCCGACCTCTGCCGGCTGATGCACGCCGTCCTGGCGCACGACGACCCGCCGGCCTACGCCAAGCTCTATGCCGTCTCGGACAACGAGCACCGCGTCCACGACACGGCCAACCCGTTCGGCTGGGAGCCGCAGGACTCGGCCCCGGTCGATATCCGCGCCGACCTCTCGCCGTGACCGCCACGCGGCACGGGTTGCGGTAGATTGCCGGGATGCCGCTGCCGCTGCGCCGCCTCGAGACGCGTTGCCTGTTCACCCCGGCCGACCTGCCGCCGTCGCGGGAGGGCTTCGAGGTCGTCGGCGCGTTCAACCCCGCCGCGACCCGGACGGAAGACGGCCGGGTGGCGATGCTGGTACGCGTCGCCGAGCGTCCGGCCGAGACCCGCGACGGTCACGTCGCCTCGCCCCGCTACACCGCCGACGGCGACGTCGCGATCGACTGGATCGACACCGATCGGGTCAGTCAGCTCGACCCGCGGATGGTGGTCTTCAAGGACACGGGCTTCAAACGCCTGACGTTTCTCAACCACCTGCGGCTCGTGTACCTCAAACCCGACGGCGTCACCCTCGACACCGTCGGCCCGGTCGTCGATTACCACGCCCCGCACGCCGTGTTCGGCCTCGAAGACCCGCGGATCGCCCCGCTCGGCGGCCGCTACCTCGTCACCGCCGCCGCCGCGTCGTTCCACGGTGTGTGCACCGTCGTGCTCGGCACCGAGGACTTCGTGAATTACACCGACCACGGCATCGGCTTCTGCCGGGAAAACAAAGACGTCGTGATCTTCCCCGAAAAGATCAACGGCCATCACCTGGCAATCCACCGCCCCACCGGGAAGTTTGAGGTCAGCCAGCCCGAGATGTGGCTCGCGTCCTCGCCCGACCTGACGCACTGGGGCCGGCACCGCCCGCTCTGGGGCTCGGGCGACACTAGGTCGAGCGGCCAGACTTCCGGGGGCGGGGGCTGGGATAGCGGTCGGGTCGGCGGCGGGGTCCCGCCGATCCGCATCGACACCGCGGATCACCGCGGCTGGCTGGTGATCTATCACGCCTCGTGCCGGCCCGAGCCGGGCGAACCGATCGGGGTCTACGCCGCCGGGGCGCTGCTGCTCGATATCGACGATCCGGCCCGTGTGCGGATGGCCACGCCCGACGCGTTCATGCGGCCTGAGGCCGACTTTGAGCGGCAGGGCTTCGTCAAGGCCGTCGTCTTCCCCACCGGCTTCGCCCGCGACGGCGACGACCTGCTGCTGTATTACGGCGCGGCCGACACCCACGTTGGTGTCGTCCGCTACCGCCTCAACGAACTGCTCGACGAGCTCGTCCCGATGGATCCGACATGAACGCATCCGACCCCGACCCGACGCCCCGCGTCGTCGCCCAGGCCCGCTGCAAGCTCGGCGAGGGGCCGACGTGGCACCCCGACGAGGGCGTGCTCTACTGGCACGACATCGACCGCGGCCGGCTGCTGCGGTACGACCCGGAAAACGGGGAACACGAAACCGTCTACGAACTCGGCGGCGGGCGGACGCTGGGGGCCCTGACCGTCCAGGCCGACGGCTCGCTGCTGCTGCTCGGCGGACCGGGCGCGTGGGCGGGCGTGCTCCGCGACGGCGAACTCACCCCCGTTGTCAAGGGCATTCCGGGGGAGACCCGGTTCAACGACGCGATCGCCGACGCCGCCGGCCGGGTCTACTCCGGCACGATCCCGCAGCGTTGGGGCACCGCCGACCCCGACGAGCTCGGCAGCCTCTACCGCCTCGACCCCGACGGCTCGGTCACGAAGGTCGACACCGGCTTCGGCTGCGCCAACGGCATGGGCTGGCCCGACGACCGCACCCTGCTCTTCACCGACACGCCGACGCAGCGCGTCTTCGCCTACAACCACGACCCGGCCGACGGCTCGCTGACCGACCGCCGGGTGTACCTCGACACCTGGGCCGCCCTGCCGCCGGACGCTGCGCCGGGCTCGGCCCCCGACGGCATGACCCTCGACGCCGCCGGCCGCTTGTGGAGCGCCCGCTGGGGCGGCGGATGCGTCACGGCGTTCGACCCCGACGGCACGCTGAAACATTGCATCCCGCTGCCCGCGAACAACATCACTAGCGTCGCCTTCGGCGGCCCCGACCTCGCCACGCTGTACGTCACCTCCGCCGGCGGCGACGACCCCGACCGACACGGCCCCGAAGCCGGCGCGCTGTTCGCCCTCGATCTTCCGGGGGTCCGCGGCCGACCGGAGTACCGCTCCCGCGTCGGGCTCTGACAATCCATACACTGACTTCCTCCGGTAAATTCCGGGGGGCCACGCCGGAGTGGCGGAATTGGCAGACGCGGTGGATTCAAAATCCACTGGTGGCAACACCTTGTGGGTTCGAGTCCCACCTCCGGTATTTTCAGGTTTCGGGTCAAGTCTCGGGGTTGCCGTCGCCTCCGCGGCGAGCGGCAGGGGCTCCGCCCCTGCACCCCGACAAGCCGACAACCCGCGAAGTTTCTGCCTTTGGGGGTGCAGAGGGCACCCCTCTATTCCGGGGGCCGCCCGCCGCGCAGGCGACCGCCAACAAAAAACTTCTACCTACACCCCTTCTGCGACAAACAGGCACCCGTCCCGGTCTTCCAGCACGCCATCGGCCACCAACGCCGCGATCTGCCGTTCGAGCACCTCCCGCAACGCCTCGCGGGTCGAGGCGAAGCCCAGCAGACGCGACGCCTCGATCACCGCGTCGTCCCGTGAGACGCCGATGGCGACCTCGGCCACCTTGGTCAACGCGAACCGCACCTCGGCCGGCGGCAGCATCTCGGGCTTCCGCAGGCCCGCGGACTCCACGTCCGCCCGGCTGCGCACCGCCTCGACCCCGGGAAAGCCGGGCAGGCTCAGGAAGGCGTCTTCGGCGACCAGCTTCCTCGCGTTGACCGCGTCTTCGACCGCCGACGCCAGCAGCTCCGACAGCTTCGCCGTCAGCCGCTCGACCCGGTAGATGTCCGCCGACCGCCGCACGACCTCGTCGCGGTGCACCGGGCCCTCGGCCGCGACCACTTTGGTGACGAGTTCCATCCGCTGGAACACGTCGAGCTCATCGACGTCCTTCCGCGGGATTTTTTTGAAGCGAGCTTCGGCGTACGGCATAATGGAGATGCCGGCGAAGCGTTCGGCTTCACCGGCCGGCTCCGTGGCGTCGCGTTCGATGGTCGGTGCCGAGCGCCGCGGACCCGCGGCCGGCGTATGCGCTTCCGTCCCGAGCCGGACCGCGTCGATCACCCGCCGCGTCTGCTCGAGTGGCCGGTTGAACCAGTCGACCTCCCAGAGCCGCAGCACCCGCCAGCCGCGCAGCTTCAGGATGAACTCCCGGCTCGCGTCGCGCTCCCGGGCCGAGCCGCTCGCGGCGTAGCCCGGGCCGTCGAGCATGATCGCCAGGCGGTACCGCCCCGGGTCGTCCGGATCGACCACCGCCAGGTCCACGCGGAAGCCCGCCTCGCCGACGCCCGTCTCGACCTCCAGGCCCTCGGCCTCCAGGGCCCGCTTCACCTCGGCCGTGAAGACCGTTAGCCGGTCGTCGCCCGCCGCGTCGCCGCCGAGCGAACCGCCGCGCTCGGCGAATTGCAGGAATGTACGGAACGCCGCCGGCCCCCGCCGGCTGACCCGCGACAGGTCGATGTCCTCGGCCGTCATCGAGCTGAACACCTCCAGCCGACGCTTGGCCCGCGTGATCAGCACGTTGAGCCGGCGCTCGCCGCCCTCGTTGCTCAGCGGCCCGAAGTTCATCGACAGGTGGCCGTCGGCGTCCGGGCCGTAACCGACGGAGATGAAGATCACGTCGCGCTCGTCGCCCTGGATGTTCTCCAGGTTCTTGACGAAGAACGGCTCGTCGCGGTCGTCGCCGAAGAAGGCATCCGCGTCGTGGTCTTCCCGCCGGCGGCGTTCGACCTCGTCGAGGATGGCGTCGCGCTGGCCGACGCTGAACGCCCCGACCCCGAGCGACAGCTCGGGCGTCTCCCGCGCGTGCCGCATCACGGCGTCGGCGATCGCCGCGGCCTCGACGCGGTGGGTCGCGCTGCCGCCGCGGTCGAAGTGGCCCTCCGTGATCTTGTGGAAGCGCAAACCCAGCCCCGCGGCCGCGGCGTCGCGCAGCGGGCTCGGGATCACGTACAGGTTGCCGTCGTAGAACTCGCGGTTGCTCACCGCGATCAGCGACGGGTGCAGGCTGCGGTAGTGCCACCGCAGCATGGCCGTCGGCACGTTCTGCGCGGTGCACAGCCCGAGGATCGACTCGAGGTCCGACGTGTCGAGCTCGGCCGCGTCGTCGTCTTCGCCGTCCTCCCCGGCCGAGGTCATCGCGTCGAAGAACCGCGTCGGCGGCAGCTGCTTGTCGTCGCCGACCACGACGATCTGTCGGCAGCGGGCGACGGCGCCCAGCGCGTCCACCGGCCGGACCTGCGACGCCTCGTCGATCAGCATCAGGTCGAAGTTCAGCCCGCCCGGTTCGAGATACTGCGCCACGCTCATCGGGCTCATCATGAACACGGGCTTGACCGCCTGGACCGCGAGCCCCGCCTCGCGGAGCAGGCGGCGCAGCGGCAGGTGGCGACGCTTCTTCTGGAACTCGCGGCGCAGCAGCCCCACCTGCCCCACCTCGCCTCCGCCGCGGGGCAGCCCGGCGTGGTGCGCCTCGGCGACCTCGTGGCGGGCCAGCGCCAGCCGTTGGCCGTCGAGCTCGCGGAAGACCGCGAGGGTGCGCTCGTGGGCCTCGCCGTCGAACCGGGCCAAGTCGGGCCGGTCGTCGAAGGCCTGTCGCAGCAGCGCCTCGTGGTAAGCCATGCCGAAGGCGTCCGCCGCGGCTGCGGTGTCGATGTCGCCGGCTTCGAGGCGGTCGACGAGCTGCCCCAGCCCCGCTTCCCGTGCCGCGGCGCGGCGGTCGCGGTAAGCGATCCAGCGTGACAGACCGTCGGGAGAGGCGTGCCAGGCTTCGAGGCGGTCCGCCGTGGCGGTCAGCGGCAGGTCGATCAATTCCTCGACCCCGAAGGCTTCGCCCAAGTCCAGCGCCACCGCCGCGGCCGCGGCGTCGAACGCCCGGCCGGCCGAGGCGACGGCCCGCTCGGCCCCGTCCGCCGCCCCCGGAAGTTCGGCCTTCCAGTCGTCGAGGTCGCTGCGGCGGGCGACGAGTTGTCGGCACGTCTTCGCGTCGCCGCGTTGGTCGTTGCGGCGGTTCCAGCCGTGGACGCGGGACAGGGCCGCGAAGTCGGAGTCGACGCCCCGCCACATCGAGCCGAAGGCGTAGCGGCCGACGGCGTCGCCGCGTTCGATCGCGCTGCGTGCGTTGCGGGCTTCGATCAGGCGGTCGAGGGTCTGCAGGCGTTCGGCGTGGTCCTTCGGCAGCGGGCCGGTGAGGACGGCCTGGAGCCGGCGTTTCGCGGCGCGGTAATTGGGGTTGAGGAAGCGCAGCCACGACGAGCCGTGGGCGGCGAGGTCGAGGCGGGCCTGCGACAGGTCGGCGGACCAGGCGGCCTCGGCGACGACGCCGTCGAGCTGCTGGCGGATCGTGTCGACGCCGAGGCCTTGCTCGACGAGTTCGGTGACCGCGGGGCCCTGTTGCGCCCAGACGTCGTGGGTGATCGCTTCGGGGTCCAGCGGCGGGGTCTCGGCGAGCCGGCGGGCGCGGTCGGCGAGGGCGTTGACGCGGCCGGGCGTGAGCCGGCTGTCGTCTTCGAGCAGGTCGGCCAGTTCGCGGGCCTTGCCCTCGGCCGAGCGGAGCGACGCCGCGGCGTCGGGCAGCTTGTCGATCAACCGCTCAAGGTCCATCGGCAGGATCGACGCGACACCCGCCCCCCGCCACGCGTGGTCCGCCGGGGTGCCGAGGGTCTCGACCTGTTTGGTGAGTGCATCCAACGCCCGGCGGGCCGCGGCGGCTTTGGTTTCGTCCCAGCCGGCGGGGCCGTCGAGGGTGAAGTCGGCCGGCGCGACGCCCGCGGCCCGCAGCCGGACGAGATGACCGATCGCGCCGTACGGCGTGACCCCGGTCGCCGCGATCGGCGTGTGGAGCTGCGCGGCGTGGCGGTTGAGCGTGTCGCGGGCCTCGGTCAGCCGCTCGAAGTAGTCATCCGTCGCCCGGTCCTTCGGGTCGCCGAGCGACATGGTGTGCTGCAGGTCGTCGAGCACGGCGCGTTTGCGGGCCTTGTGCGAGTGCAGCTCGAGGCACATGTCGCCGAGCCCGACGTTGGCCAGCCGGCGTTTGACGACTTCGAGCGCGGCCATCTTCTCGGCAACGAAGAGCACTTTTTTGCCCTCGCGGACGGCGGCGGCGACGAGGTTGGCGATGGTCTGGCTCTTGCCGGTGCCGGGCGGGCCCTGGATCACGAGGTTCCGGCCGCGGCGGACCGCCTCGACCGCGACCGCCTGCGACGTGTCGGCCGGCACGACGTGGACCATGTCCCGCGGCCCGACCACGTCGTCGAGCGTCTGGCCCTCTTCGAGCACCGGCTCGGCGTCGTCGAAGCCCGCGTTGCCCAGCAGCTTCGCCAATAGCGGGTGGTCGTCCAACGCCTCGTCCCCCCGGCCCCACGCCTCGGCGTCGAGGTCGCGGTACATCAGGAACCGCGAGAACGAGAAAAAGGACAGCACCGCGTTGTCGCTCAGAACCTCCCACCGCGGCACCCCGGCGACGGCTTCGCGCACCTGCGCGAAATATTCGCTCGGCCGCAGCGTCTCGTAGTCTTCCGGCACCTCCGGCAGCTCGACGCCGAACTCGGCCCGCAGCTTCGCCTGCAGCGACAGGTTCGTCGCGACCTCCTGCTCGTCCCACCGCAGCACGAAGCGGGTGCGGGCGCTGCGTCGATCCAGCGTGACCGGCACCAGCAGCAGCGGCGCGTCCCGCGGCTTGTCGCGGCGCTCGTCCTCGTACCAGCGCAGGAAGCCGAGCGCGAGGAACAGCGTGTTGACGCCCTGCTCCTGCTGCGAGCTGCGGGCGTCGTAGAACGTGCGGAGTAGCCGCTTCTGCAGGTCGGCCGGGGCGAGGGTGGTGCCGAGTTTGCCGTCGTGCGGCGGCGGGTCTTCCTCGGGCTCTTGCGCCGGGTCGTCGGCCGCTTCGGCTTGTTCGTCGGCGGGTTTTTGTTCCGGGGGTTCTTCTTCCGGGGGCGGGGTTTCGTCTTCGGGTTGACGGAACAGGGCGCCGGCGGAGTCGGGCTCGACGGCAGGCAGCCCGTCGGTCTGGGCTTGCGTTTCGGGGGCGGGGTCGCTGGCCGGGGGCGGCGTGTCCGGGGCTTCGACGAAACTCACCGTCTTGCCGCGGGCCACGAGGCGGTGGTACACCGCGTCGGACGACTCGCCGACGATCTCGAGGGCGCGAGAGCGTTTGCGGTGTCGGGGCGTGTGGAGCAGGCGGTTGCGGGTCGAGAGCTCGAGCAGGTCGAGGCGGGCGTCTTCGAGTCGGCGGGCCAACGGCGAGCTGTCCGCCGTGGCATCAGATTCGGGGTTTTTCACTTCCGGGGGCGGGTCGGGCACGCTCGGCTCCGTACGGCGAGGGTCGGGACGGCTTTAAGGATATCGGGGACCCTTCGGGGGGCTTGAATTAGACTGCGGCCCCGATGCCCGGACCGCTGCCCCTTCTGTTCACGGTGTTCGAGCCCAGCGGCGACGTGCTGGCGGCCCGGCTGATCGAGGAGGTGCGGCGGCGACAGCCGGGGCGGAAGGTGGTGGCGTTCGGCGGCCCGGCGATGGAGGCGGCCGGGGCCGAGCTGATCGAGTCCACGACAAGCCACGCGAAGATGGGCCTCGGCGCGGTGACCGAGGCCCGCGAGCTGCTTCGCCGCCGCGGGGTCTTGTCGGGTTGGCTTAAAGAGAACGACTTGGCGGCGCACGTCCCGACGGACAGCCCGGCGGCGAACTGGTCGCTGTGTGCCGCGGTCCGCAAGCACCGGCCCGGGGCGAAGGTGGTGCACCTGGTTGGGCCGCAGATGTGGGCGTGGGCGCCGTGGCGGGTACGCAAGCTGCGTCGGCTGACGGACCGGGTGCTGTGCCTGCTGCCGTTCGAGCCGGAGTGGTTCGGGTCGCGCGGCGTGCCGGCGACGTTCGTGGGTCACCCGTTGTTCGACGAGACGATCCTGGGTGAAACGTCAGCCGAAGTGAAGGACACCGAAGGCGAGCCGCTGCGCGACGGCGGCGTGAAGCTCGCACTGCTGCCGGGCTCGCGGCCGAAGGAGGTCGCGGCGAACTGGCCGACGATGCTGCGGGTGTACGACCAGCTGCGTCACCGGGTGGAGGGGTTGTCGGTGGCGGTCGCGGCGGCGGACGCGGCGCGGGTGCGTCAGGTCCGGTCGCTGTGCCCGGGCGGTCGGCCGCCGCGTGGGGTGCAGGTCACGGTCGGCGTGGCGGGGCCGACGCTGGACTGGGCCGACGCGGCGTTGGTGGTGTCGGGGACGGCGACGCTGCAGGCGGCGTCGCGGCGGACGCCGGCGGTGGCGGTGTACAACGCGGACATGCGGCTGTGGCGGCTGGTGGGTCGGCACCTGATCCGGACGCGGACGTTCGCGCTGCCCAACGTCATCGCCGAGTCGGTCGGGGCCGAGCGGGTGATGGCGGAGCTGATCCCGCACGACGGGACGCCCGAGCCGGTGGCGGCGGCGCTGCGGCCGCTGCTGACCGATCCGGCGGAGCGGGCGGCCCGAGAGGCGGGCTTCGGGGTGATCGCTAAGGCTTTTGCCGGAAAGAGTTTTGGGCGCGAAGCGGCCGACGGTTTATTGGCGGAGATCGACGGGTGATGGCTTAGCGCCGGTGCGGGCGTTTGACAAAAAAACAAGAGGGCGACCCTTTCGGGCCGCCCTCTGCTTTAGCTCCGAGGCGTTGAGGTTGGGGGCTTGAGTGTGGCGGGCCAGTTTCGGAGCGGCCCGCCGGGGCTCGGCCGGCGTCACGTGCCGTCGGCCGGTTACTTCAAGCGGGTCTCACTTCTTCTTCTTCGTCGCCTTCTTCTTGGCGACCTTCTTTTTCGTCACCTTCTTCTTGGCGACCTTCTTCTTGGCTTTCTTCTTCGCTACCTTTTTCTTGGCGACCTTCTTCTTGGTCACCTTCTTCTTGGCGGCCTTCTTCTTGGTCACCTTCTTCTTGGCGACACGCTTGGTCGCCTTCTTCTTCGTTGCCTTCTTCTTAGCCATGGCGTAGTCCTTTCAAGACACCGTTCGGAGCTGAGGAACAATGTAAGCGTCAACGCAAAACCGAGTCAACATAAATCGCGCCGACGCGCACATATCGGCGCGAAAGCGACCAGGCCTTGAACATTCACCACCGACGGACGCCGTGCCCGACGCGTTACGGTTGCTTGAAGAGTTGGATCATCACGATGAAGACCGCGACGTAGATCATGAGCAGCACCATCGCGCCGAGGACGTAGCCGAACATGCCGATGCAGGCGAAGAGGCAGATGCCGGGGATGAAGAGGCAGACGCGCTGCGCGAAGTTGGGCTTGATGTGCTGCGCCGCTTCGGCGGTGAGCGCGGCGGCGCGGTCGGCGGTGTAGCGGGCGCGGGGGAGCATGGCCATCGCGCCGATCAGGGCGAGCGAATAGAAGTACGGGTTGTTGAGGAAGGCGGTTGTCATCATGGTGACGCCGAGCGTAGCACGTCGGTGTTCGGCGGAGCGTTTAGCTCTCGTGATGCGCCGAACGGTGGGTGTCGATGATGGACCGGGCGGCGTGGTCGGGGACGGGCTCGTGGCCGGCGGGGCGGGCGGCGTAGACGCCGCGGCCGGCGGTCATGGCCTTGAGCTGAGACGGGTAGGCGGTGAGCTCGGCCTGCGGGGCGTGGGCGACGACGACGGCCCGGTCGTCGCCGAGGAAGTCGGTCGAGACGACCCGGCCGCGCTTGGTCGAGAGGTCGCCGGTGACCTCGCCGAGGCAGCCGTTGGGCACGGTAACTTCAATTTCTACGATAGGTTCCAGCAGCGTAGGCCGGGCCTTGGCCACGGCGTCGCGGAACGCCCGTTCGCCGGCCGTGACGAAGGCGATCTCCTTGGAATCGACCGGGTGGTGCTTGCCGTCGGTGACGGTGACCCGCAGGTCCTGGAGCGGGTAGCCGGCGAGGAAGCCGTGTTCCAACGCGCGGCGGACGCCCTTTTCGATCGCGGGGATCAGCGGCTTGGGGATCGAGCCGCCGACGGTCCGGTCGACGAACTCGAAGCCGGCCCCGCGCTCCAGAGGTTCGACCTCGAGATGCACCTCGCCGAACTGCCCCGCGCCGCCGGTCTGTTTCTTGTGGCGGTGGTGGCCCTTGGCCGCGGCGCGGATGGTTTCGCGGTAGGCGACGCGGGGCGGCTTGGACGCGACGGCGACGTGGTGGTGATGTTCGAGCTTCTCGAGGATCGCGCGGAGGTGCAGGTCGCCCAGGCCGTGGACCACGGTCTCGTGGGTCGATGGGTCGCGGGTGACGCGGCAGGTCGGGTCTTCGTCGGCGAGGCGCTGCAGCGCGTCGGCGAGCTTCTGCTCGTCGCCGCGGCGCTGGGGCGTCAACGCGAGGCTGGCCATCGGCTCGGGCAGCTCGAGCGGGCGCAGGTGCAGGTGGTCCTCGTCGTGCGAGTCGTGGAGCACGGCGTCGAAGTGCAGCTCGTCGGTCTTCATCAGCGCGACCCACTCGCCGGGCCCGGCCGCGTCGATCTCGTGCGCCTCGGCGCCCTGGAGCCGGTGGAGGTGCGGGACCTTGATCGGGCGTTTGGATTCGCCGGCCTCGGGGTCGTCGACGAAGAGTTGGCCGCCGGGCGCGACGGTGCCCTGGTGGACGCGGAGCACGACGCGTTTGCCGGTGTACGGGTCGATGCGGATGTGGAAGACGTGGGCGAGGACGTGGGCGTCGGGGTCGGGGGTGGCGTGGAACTCGTGGGTCGGGTCGAGGTCGAGGTCGCCGACTTTGCCGCGGACGAACGGCCGGGGGTTGCCCTCGGTCGGGTCGGGGCAGAGCGTGGCGATAACGTCGAGCAGCTCGCGGACGCCGACGGGCTCCCCGCCGGATTCGGGCCGCGCGGCGGTGAAGACGACGGGGATGAGGTGGCCTTCACGCAGCGCCGCCTCGAAGGGTTCGTGCAGTTGTTCGGGGCGGAGGACGTCGCCCTGTTCGAGGTAGGTGTCCATCAACTCGTCGTCGAGCTCGACGACCTGCTCGACGATGGCGGTGTGGTGGTCGGCGACGGGGCCGAGGTCGGAGTCGCCGTCGCTCTGGGCGAAGCAGTCGACGACGCGGGCGCCGCCGTCGGCCGGGAGGTTCAGGGGCAGGCACGCGCGGCCGAAGGCGTCGCGGAGCTGCGTCAGTAGCGGCACGGGGTCGGCGGCGTCGAGGTGGGTGACGACGACCATGCGGCAGAGGTTGCGTCGGGCGGCGAAGGCCATCGCGTGGCGGGCGACGGGCTCGACGCCACGGCCGGCGTGGACGACGACGGCGGCGGTCTCGACGGCGGGGAGGACGGCGAGGGCGTGGCCCAGCAGGTCCGGCGTGCCGGGGGTGTCGATGAGCTGCAGCAGACGGCCGTTGTGCTCGGCGTGGAGCAGGGCGGCGTCGAGGGAGTGGCCGTGGTGTTTTTCTTCGGGGGTGAAGTCGCTGACCGTGTCACCGTCTTCGACGCGGCCCGATCGGGCGACGGCACCGGCGGCGTGGAGCAGGGCTTCGGTCAGGGTGGTCTTGCCCGCGCCCGCGGGGCCGAGCAACGCGAGATTGCGTAGCCGGCGGGGGTCGCGGCCGGGGACGGCGGGGGCGTCGGGCATGGCAGAACTCCGGGCAAGAGGCGGAGAGACACGACCGGCCGCGACAGAAGCGTCCGGCGTAGTGAAAACCACCACGCATCATGGGCCGCCCGACGGCCGGACGCAAGGCGTAGCCATACGGTGCGAAATGTCGGGCCGAAGCCTTCGGCTTGCCGGTGCCCGACGCCGCTCAGCCGCGGGCCCAGAGGTTGTATTTTGCGATGCACCACAACGCGCGGAACCCGTCGCGCAGCCCGATCTTCTTGCCCTCTTCGTAGGTCCGGCCCGCGTAGCTGATGCCGACCTCGTAGATGCGGATGCCCTTGATCCGCGAGACCTTGGCGGTGATCTCGGGCTCGAAGCCGAAGCGGTTCTCCCGGATCCGGATGCTCTGGATGATCTCTCGGCGGAAGACCTTGTAACAGGTCTCCATGTCGGTGAGGTTCAGGCCGGTGAACATGTTCGACAGTAGGGTGAGGAGGCTGTTGCCCAGGCTGTGCCAGAAATAGAGCACGCGGTGCGACTCGCCGCCGGCGAAGCGGGAGCCGAAGACGACGTCGGCTTTGCCGGCGGAGATCGGCTCGAGCAGGCGGGCGTATTCCTGGGGGTCGTACTCGAGGTCGGCGTCCTGGACGATCACGACGTCGCCGGTCGCCGCGGCGAAGCCGGTCCGCAGGGCCGCGCCCTTGCCGCGGTTCTCTTCGTGGTACAGCACGGTGCAGTCGTCGTCGTTTTCGTAACGCCGCAGCAGTTGCCGGGTGCCGTCGGTCGAGGCGTCGTCGACCAGCACGAGGTCCTTGTCGAGGGGCGCCGCCCGGACCCGGCGGACGATCTCGTCAAGGGTCTCCTGTTCGTTGTAGATCGGGATGACGACGGTGAGTTTCAAGGGTCTGCTTTCCCCGCACCGGGCCGATGGCGACGGGTGGCTGATCGGATGGGTTTGGTCTCGGTCCGGTCTGCGACGTAGCCTAACGCGATGCAGACGGAACGACCGACCCGCCCGGCCCCGCCGCCGCGTCGCCCGCGCCCCCCGCGAGAGGCGGACGACGACCACGGCCGCCTGTCCGACCTGGACCACGCGCACGTGTGGCACCCGTTCACGCCGATGCGGCAGTGGTGCGAGCGGCCGCCGCTGGTGATCGAACGCGGCGAAGGGCCGTACCTGTTCGACACCGAGGGCAACCGCTACCTCGACGGGGTGTCGAGCCTGTGGTGCAACGTCCACGGCCACCGCGCGGCGGCGATCGACGACGCCGTGCGGCGGCAGCTCGACCGGGTCGCGCACACCACGCTGCTGGGTCTGGCGTCGCCGCCGAGTATCGAGCTCGCCGAGCGGCTGGTGCGGCGGGTCGGGGCCGAGCTCGGGCCGGGCGACGGGGGCGGGGGCCTGCAGAAAGTCTTTTACTCCGACGCCGGGGCGACGGCGCTGGAGGTCGCGTTCAAGATGGCGGTCGGGTACTGGCACCACCGCGGCCGGCCGGAGAAGACGCGGTTCGTTGGCCTCGCCGGGGCGTACCACGGTGACACCGTCGGGGCGATGTCGGTCGGCTTCTCGGACCTGTTCCACCGGCCGTTCGCGCCGATGGCGTTCCCGGTGGACTGGTTCCCCGCGCCCGACGCGTTGCGGCCCCCGGAAGGATTTGCTTCAGCTGGACGTGCCCCCGATACGTCCGCCGACCGGTCGCTCTGGCCCAGCGAGGACGCCGCACTTAACGAGGCATTGTCCGGCCACTGCCTCGATGCGTTGCGGGCGATCTTGGAGAAGCAGGCCGACCAAACCGCGGCGGTCGTGATCGAGCCGGTGATGCAGGGCGCCGCCGGCATGGTGTGTCAGCCGCCGGGGTTCGTCCGCCGCGTCGCCGAGCTGGCCCGGCGACACAACGTGCTGCTGATCGCCGACGAGGTCGCCGTGGGTTTCGGCCGCACCGGGGAGATGTTCGCCTGCGGCCACGACGGCGTGCGGCCCGACCTGCTCTGCCTCGCCAAGGGGCTCACCGGCGGATACCTGCCCCTGGCCGTGACGATGGCGACCGACGAAATCTACGACGCCTTCACCGGCACGCCCGACCAACGCCGGACGCTCTATCACGGCCACACCTACACCGGCAACCCGCTCGCCTGCGCCGCGGCCCTGGCCAGCCTCGAGCTGTTCGACCGACCCGTCGGCGACCGCCCCGACCTGCTCACGCACGTCCGCCGCTCGGCCGAGCTGATCCGCCGAGGCCTCGACCCGCTCCGCGGCTGCCCGCACGTCCGCGACGTCCGCCAACGCGGCGTGATGGTCGGCATCGAACTCGACCCCACCGGCGGCTCCGGTAATCGGCCCGGAGCCTTCGACTTCGCCGCCCCCAACGGCCGCGCGGTCTGCGATCTGCTGCGCCAGGAGGGCGTCATCATCCGCCCGCTCGGCGACGTGGTCGTGCTCATGCCCATCCCCGCCACGCCTCACGACCTGATCGAAGAACTCACCCGGAAGGTCGTCGCCGCGATCGCCGGGGCTTGAGGTTAAGCGGGCCTCAGCGCTCCGGCGGCTCGACGGTCCAAGGGTCGGACCCGACGTACAGCCCCTCGTCGTAGAGGTAGTCCGGCGGGTACGGCGGCGCGACCCGCGGCCGGGCCGGCGGGGCGTAGAGCGTGCGGTTGGCGCGTTGCCAGGGGTCGACCGACGCCCGCAGACGTTCCCGGGCCGTGATGTCGATCAGGCCGCGCTCCGCGGCCCGCGGGTCGAAGAGCACGAAGCCCGACGCCTTGATGTAGCCGTGGCCGATGTCGTCGTCGACCAGCACGCGGGCCACGCTGAGGCGGAACGGCTCGGCCTCCGTGAACTGCGGGCGGATCACCTCCCGGCCGGTGCGGTCGATGTAGCCGTAGAGCCCGCCGCGGCGGACCATCGCCAGCGTGTCGTCGAAGTCGTCGGCGGCCTCGTAAGTCGGCGGCACGACCCAGTCGAACCGCCGGTTGACGTAGCCCCACTTCTCGCCGTGTCGCGCCGCGGCGAGCCCGTTGGTGAAGTCGCGCACGGCCTCGAAACGCGGCGGGCAGGCGGCCTCGAACCGCCGGTCCAGGAAACCCCAGCCGCGGTCGGTGCGGAACCGGGCGAGGTCGTCGTGGAAGTCGCCCAGGGCCGTCACGCGTCCCGAGCGGTCGGTGAAGACCGGCCGGCCACGCTTGTCGATGAACCCCCACGCAACCGCCGCGTCGGGTTCTTCGGCCACGTTGACCTCGGCGGGCCCGGTTGCCGGGGCGGTCTCGGTGGCTGCGTCCGGGGCCGCGGCGTCGGGGTATCGCACCGCGGCGACGCCCTGATGGAACGAGCGGGCGGCCGTGAACCGCGGCGCGACCGCCCAGTCGAACCGGGTGTTGAGGTAGCCGATGCGGTCGGCGACACGGGCGGCGGCGGCGTTGTCTTTGAACCGCAGCGCGCCGTCCAGCCGAGCCGGCAGCCGGGGGTCGCCCGCCTTGTCGAGGTAGCCGAACCTGCCGCCCCGGCCGAACACCGCGTAGCCGTTCTGAAATCGGTCGGCGTATTCGTACGTCGGCGGGAACCGCCAGCCGCCGTTGCCCACGACGAAGCCGGTCCGCCCGTCCCGTGTCGCGCGGGCCAGGCCCTCGACCCCGTAGTCCGTCCAGTCGAACACCGGCAACGCGACCACCCGGCCGCTCTGGTTCATCAAGCCCCAGTACCCCACCAGCTCGACGGGCAAGAGCTCGTCGTCGAAGGCGGGGTCGGCGTACTTGATCGCCTCGGGCCGATTGACCTCGCCGAACGTCGGGAAGTCCTGCCCGGGCAGCCCGCCCGACGCGTACCCTCCGAACGCGACCGTGACGCACCAACCGAGCCCGAGCGGTCGGCGGTAAAGCGTCGGTTTCGTCGGGGGCGCGAGCGGCATCGGCGCGGCGGGTTCGCGTTATCTGAAGCGCAGGGTCCGGATAAAAGCATACGCGGGGTCGGCCGTTTGCCGGCCGCGTCGTTTCTGGATACCCGGGCCGGTCGGCACGGTAAAGCGTGGTCGTGGAAAACCCGAAGTTTGAAAGGAAGATGCGTTTCCACAATCCGCGGCCGGGGGCAGAGAATTCACGTCTGATGCAAGACACGGTCCCGCGACACGAAAAGCCTGAACGGCCGTTGGCGGCGGCGTTGCGCGCGGCGTCCACGTCCGGGGCGTCGTCGTTCGCCGAGGCGGCGGCGGCGGTGATGGCCGTGGCCGCCGCGGACCTCGGTGCCAAGCGGGCGTGGCTGGTCGAAACCTCCGGCGAGCGGGGGCGGGTCCTCGCCGAAGTTGCATCGGGTGACGCCGCGTCCACCCCCGGCGACGGGTGGCTACCGATGCTCATCGACGGCGGCACGGTCGACGACGCCCGGCGGCTTGCGCGGCCGTTCAGCCTCGGGGACCGGACGATCGGCCTGCTCGCGTTCGCCTGGGACGCCGACCGCGGCCACGAGCCGACCGCGGCGGCGGTCGCCGAGGCCTGCGCGGCCTGGCTCGGCGCCGAGTGGGCGCGCCGGGTTGAGACCCGCCGCGAGGCCGAGCGGGCCGAGCAGCGGCACCGCGCCCTGGTCAAGGGCATCCGCGACGGCCTGTTCGACTGGGACCTTCACACCAACGACGTGAGCTATTCCGACCGCTGCGCCGAGCTGCTGGGCCACCCGGGCGACGACCCCCCGAGCCGGCCCGACGACTGGTTCAACCGCGTGGACTCCCGCGATCTCGCGCAGCTCGAGGCCGACCTCGCCATGTGCCTCGCCGGCCAGACCGCCACCCTCCGCAACCAGCACCGCACCGAGGCCATCGACGGCTCGACCCGGTGGGTGCTGTGCCGCGCCGAGGTCGTCCACGACGAAGACGGCGAGCCCGCCCGCCTCGTCGGCTCGCTCAGCGACACCACCGAGTTCAAGCTCGCGGAGGAAGAGCTCCGCCACGCCGCCGAGCACGACAAGCTCACCGGCCTGCCCAACCGTGCGACGCTGCACGCCCGGCTCGAGAAGGCGATCCGCCGCCACAAGCTCAGCGGCGGCCGGCGGCGTTTCGCCCTGCTGTTCCTGGACTTCGACCGCTTCAAGGTCATCAACGACAGCCTCGGCCACGACGCCGGCGACCGGCTGCTGGTCCAGATCGCCGATCGCCTCCGCCGGCACACCCGGGCCAACGACACCGCCGCGCGGCTGGGCGGCGACGAGTTCGTCCTGCTGATCGAAGGGGTCGACCGCCTCGACACCGCTCTCCGTATCGCCGACCGCCTGCTTGACACCTTCGCCGAGCCCTTCGACCTCGACGGCCACGAAGTCACGTCCACCGCCAGCATCGGCGTGGTCGACGGCGGCAACGGCTACGACTCGGCCGACGCCGCGATCCGCGACGCCGACGCCGCGATGTACCACGCCAAGTCCCGCGGCAAGGCCCGCTTCGCCGTGTTCGACGACGACATGCACCAGCAGTCACGCCTCCGCCTCGACCTCGAACGCGACCTCCGCCGGGCCCTCGAGACCGATCAGCTGCACCTGGCTTTCCAACCCGTCGTCGAGGTCGAGGACGGCCGCGCCACGGGGTTCGAAGCCCTGATCCGCTGGCGCCACCCGGTCCACGGCGATATCCGCCCCGACCGCTTCATCCACATCGCCGAGGAGTCCGGGCTCATCGTCCCGCTCGGCCGGTTCGTCCTCGAAGTGGCCTGTGATTTCCTCGGCCGCCTCGACGCGGAGCTGCCCGGCTCGGGCCTCACCGTCAACGTCAACCTCTCCCGTCGTCAGCTGGTTCAGCCCGACCTCATCGAAATGGTGCGGAGGGTGGTTGCCGACGCAAACCTCGACCCGCGGCGGATCAAATTCGAGATCACCGAGTCGGTCATCATGGACCCCCGCGTCTCCGTGACCGACGTGCTGCACCGGCTCCGTGAGCTGGGCCACCCGCTGGCGATGGACGACTTCGGGACCGGCCACTCGTCGCTGTCCTGCCTGCACGAGTTCCCCATCGACGTGCTCAAGATCGACCGCTCGTTCGTGCAGAGCCTCGACCGCCACATCGAGTTCGCCGCGGTGATCCAGGCGATCGTGACGCTCGCCCACACGCTGCGGATGTCCGTGGTGGCCGAGGGCATCGAGACCACCGAACAGCTGGCCGTGCTCCAGGCGCTAGACTGCGACCGGCTGCAGGGCTTCCTCTTCGCCCGGCCGCTGCCCGCCGACGAGGCGGTCGCCTTCGTCCGCCACCCGGCGCCGCTGCGGCGGTCCGCCTGAGCCGCTTGGCCCGGCGGCGGATCGCGGCGAACATGAGGCCGTGAACGACCCCGGAAACGACCCCGGACACCATCCCGACGGTTCCGTTGCGCCCGGCGTCCGGCTCGACCCGGCGGCCCTACGGTTTACGTTCGCCCGTGCCGCGGGGCCGGGCGGGCAGAACGTCAACAAGCTCAACACCGCCGCGACGCTGACCGTCACGCTCGAAGACCTGGCCGACGCCTTGCCGCCCTGGGCGCTGGCTCGGCTGCGTGGCCTCGCCGGCCACCGGCTGGCCCGCGAACCCGACCGGCTGGTCATCCGCTCGTCGCGTAGCCGCAGCCAACTCGCCAACCGGCGGGACTGCCTGCTCAAACTCCGCCGACTCCTGATCGAGGCGACGGACCGCCCGCGCCGACGTCGCGTTACCCGGCCCTCACCCGCGGCGAAACGACGACGACTCGAAGACAAAAAACACCGCGCCCGCACCAAAGACCGCCGACGCCCGCCCGAGTCAGACTGAAGGAGCCGCGACGTCAGTTCGCTTGGTGTGGCAAGCGGCAAACGACCGCCGGTGGGTCGGGACCGTTAATAGTTCTGATTCGAAAAAGACACGGGTTATAAAATTACGCAATACAGAAATATTCGTTATACTGTTCGGTCCGTTTCATCCGGGGTATCATAAACCCACATCGGAGCCTGTTTTGCCCAATCTCAACTCTGTCCTCGGCGAAGAAATCCGTCGGCTTGCCCGCAAAGAAATCAAGGTTCAGATCGAGCCACTGCAGAAAGCCAACAGCCGGTACCGCGCCGAGATCGCCGAGCTTAAGCGTCGCCTCGCCGAGAGCGAGCGTGGCCTCGGACGTGTCCAGAAAGAGGTCACGAAAGCCGCCGGTAAGGCCGCGTCGAACGCGGCTTCCAGTCCGGTCAAACTCCCTCGTTTCAGTGCGTCCTGGGTCAAGAAACACCGCGAGAAACTCGGCCTCAGCGCCGCGGACTACGGCAAGCTCGCCGGGGTGTCTGGCCTGACGATCTACAACTGGGAGAAGGGTGAATCCAACCCCCGTGAAAAGCAACTGTTGGCGTGGGGCGAGGTCCGCACCCTGGGTAAACGCGAAGCGCGGAAGCGCCTGGACGCGATGGAAGAATCTGCCGAGGAGTCGTAACCCGCGGGTTGGCGGGCCGGCATCGGCGTTTGCTTGCCGAAAACATAAAGCTGTGCAAGTCAGCCTTACCACGCGGGCCGTGGATATATTGCGGTTTTTATTGGCACTCCCTGCGCTGAATACGAGACTTCAGGTATGTGCCGCCGCGGTCCAACAGGGACGGCCGAGACGTCGTGCCGTCCGGCCTTCACGCTCATCGAAGTTTTGATCGTGGTGGTGATCCTCGGGGTGCTGGCGTCGATCGTGATCCCTCAGTTCGCCGACGCGACGGGTCAGTCGAGCAAGGCGGTGTTCGCCGCCAACCTCCGCCACTTCGCCGAGGCGGCGCAGCTGCACCAGTTCGACACCGGCGAGTATCCGGCCGACGGCAACTCGGGCCAGGTGCCCGCGGGTTTCGAGGACTACATCGACACCGCGAAATGGGAAGCCGTCACCCCGATCGGCGGCGTCTGGGACGCGGAAAACCAAGACGAGGGCGGGTACGCCTCGGCCATCGGCGTGGTCTTCAACGGCACGGGTCAGACCCGCGATGACCTGTTCATGCGTGACATCGATGCCCTGCTGGACGACGGCGACCTGGCTACTGGCGTATTCCGCAAGATCGCGGACGATCGCTATTACTTCATCGTGAGCCCGTAGGGTCTTCGGGCTCGTCGGCGACAAGAATCAAGACGGTTTCGCGTCCGGACGTTAGTTCCAAGCGTTGGTCGCGTAGCCGGTAACCGTCGATACGTGACAAAACTTCGAGAAACTTTAGCTCTTGCTGCGCGAGTGAGGCGGAGGCGGCGGCCATGCGGGTGACGCCCGCGCTGCCGAAGGTCAGGGACCCGGGGCCGGCGGCGTCGGCGCGGTAGGGCGCGAACCAGCGGTTGACCCCGGTCGAGCCGACGGCCCGGCCGTCGCCGGAAAACTTCAGCGTCGGGACCGGCGCGGCCAGCGTCCCGGAGCCCGGTATCGCCGCGAGCCGCCAGCTTTGTAATTCGGCTTGGCTCCACTCACCGGGTGGCCCGCCGCGGCAACCGGTCAGAACCGTCGCCGCCGCGACACACCAAAGGAACCGAAACTGGCCTCCGGGCCGTCGTTTCATGGTTGCGGCTCGGCGGCGGGGGGCGGGGAGGGCACGACCACGTCGCCGCTGCCGTCTTGGTCCGCGGCCAGGCCGATGGCCACGGCCATACGTTTGAGCACCAGGCGGGCCGTGGACTCGCTGCCGAACCAACCGACATCGATGCGGAACTCGGTCAGCGCGACGGTCTGGCGATCGACGGTGACGGTGATTTTTTGTTTCTCTTCGTCGACTGCCGTGATCGTCCAACGGCCGGCCGACGCGTCGCCGTCGGAGCGGGTGATGACCAGCCCGAGGTCGCCCATCGCCGCCTCCCCGGCCGCGACGACGAGGTCGAACGGCCCCATCCACGACGCGTCGAGCTTACCCTGTTTGAACACCGCCGAGCCGGTCGACGCCGCCGACGCGGCCGCGCCGATCACGGCGAGCTCCACGCCGCAGCCGGCCGGCCCGAACGCCAGCCCGATCAGCAGACAGTTTCTGGCGATCCTTCGCCCGCGGCGTGTCGTCATCGTGGCTCCCCTGTCTCTCAAGGCTCGGCGATCAGGTCCGGGAACGTTTCGCGGAGTTTCTCGACCTTGGGCAGAGCGTTGAATACGACGTACGGCTGCCCCGGGTTGATCTCGACGTAGTCCTGGTGGTACGCCTCGGCGGGGTGGAACTTCGTGAGCGGCTCGACGGTCGTGACGACCTCGCGGCCGAACACGCCGGCCTCGCCGAGCTGGGCAAGGTACGCCTCGACAACTTGCCGCTCCGCGTCGTCCGCGACGAACACGGCGGAACGGTAGTGCTTACCGACGTCGGGGCCCTGGCGGTTGAGCTGGGTCGGGTCGTGGGCCACGGCGAAGAAGACCCGCAGGAGTTGGCCGTAGCTGATCTGCGACGGGTCGTAGGTGATGGCGATGGCCTCGGCGTGGTCGGTGCGGCCGGCGCTGACGGCCGAGTAGTTGGCGTTGGCCGCGTCGCCGCCGGCGTAGCCCGAGACGACCGAGCTTACGCCGCGCAGCGGCTCGAACACGGCCTCGGTGCACCAGAAGCAGCCGCCGGCGAAGACGGCCACGGCCTCGGCGGGCGTTTCGCCCTCGGCGTAGGTCAGGTCCTCGGCGGGCAGCGGCACGTCCGTGGCGGCGTGCGACGGGCGGTTGCAGGCGAAGCCCGCGAAGGCGGCGAGCCACATGATCAGTACTCCGGGCAGGGGGATTCGGCGAGTGGTAGACGGCATCGGGTGACAGCCTTTCGATAAATCGTAGGGGTGCGGCGCGACGCGGAACAACCGCAGGCGGTCACCGTCTATTCCCCGTTCGATGTCCGGTTGCGGACGGGTTCAACCGGTGGTGAGTTCTGGGTAAGAAACGCACGCAACGTACCCGGCGAGGCGGTTCATTCGGCTGCGCCCGGCGGCGATCGCCCGGTACAATCGGGGCATGAACCCAAGACGGCCTTATTCCAATCGGCCCGGGGGGAGACGTTTCGGCGGCGGTGGTGGCGGCGGCCGGCCCCGGCGCGGCGGCCCCGACCGTGGCCTGCCCATGCTGCTCGGCGAGCCTTCGCCCTCGTTGGCGAAGATCAACGGGATGAACATGGAGAAGCTGGCGGCGAAGATCGCGTCGCTGCGTGAGGAGCAGGTCCGGATGAAGGCGAAGCTCGAGCGGCTGCTGGCCCGCGACCCGGCCGCACCGGCGGAGAAGATTGAGCAGGCGCAGGCGACGCTGGCCCGGCTCAAGGCGTTGGAGGAAGCGGCCACGCGTCGGCTGGCGGGCAAGGCCGAACGCAAGGCCCAGCGTGAGCAGCGCGGGCGGTGAGCGGGACGCTGGCCACGGCCGCCGGCGAGACGACCTCCGCCGCGCCGCTGGCGACGGTGATCCTGGTTGCGGTGATCGCCGTGGTCGCCAGCGTGGTGCTGCACGGGCTGTGCATGCGGGTTATCTACGAGCGGTACGCACACACCGGCGGCCGGCCGTGGCTGAAACTATCGTCAATCGTGTTGGTACTGCTGCTGGCACATCTGGTGCAGATCGCATTGTTTGCCGTGGCGTACCTGTGGCTCGACCGCGGGGCGGGCGACCTCGTGGGCGACTACGGCGGCGGCTTCGGCGACGCGGTGTACTTCTCCGCCGCGGTCTATACGACCGTCGGCTTCGGCGACATCACGCCGGTGGGCCACCTGCGGCTGCTCGTCGGCATCGAGGCGCTCACCGGGCTGATGCTC
>JBCCOP010000016.1:0-28601 GCA_039025315.1 Planctomycetota bacterium
ATCTGCAACAGCTGCTTCCGCGCGCTGCACACCATCAAGGGCGCGGCCGGGTTCCTCGGCCTCGAGCCCGTCATCGAGTTCGCCCACGCCGCCGAGGACGCCCTCAACCGCCTCCGCAAGGGCGAGGTCGCCGTCAGCGCCCAGGTCATGGACCTGCTCCTGCAGTCCGCCGACGTCGTCCGCCACCAGATCGAACAGCTCGCCGCGGGCCTCGCCCCCGACGCCGCCGACCCCAACCTCATCGCCGCCCTCAACGCCATCGGCAGCGAGTCCCCCGAAGGCACCGGCACTTCAGTCCCGGTGTCCGACGATGACCAAACCCCCGGCGACGCCACGGAAGATTCCGGGGGCAAGCCCCTCGACCTCGGGCCCCAGAAGATGGACCTGATCGAGTTCATGGTCACCGACCTGCAGGACTACGCCGGCCAGCTCGGCGAAACGATCGAGCAGCTCCGCAACGACGCGACCCGCGCCGAGGCCGCCGAGCAGCTCGGCGAGATCGCGGACAACCTTGTCAAGACCGCCGACTTCTTCGAGCTCGACGACCTCACCGCCGTCTGCCAGCTCATGCTCGACGTCGCGCCGAAGCTCAACGATCTGGGGCCCGATCACCTGGCCGAAGCCGTCGTCCGCCTCCGCGCCGCCGAGTGGATCGTCGGCCAGCAGGCCGAGGGCCTCGCCAAGTCCCGTGTGCTCTCGTGGCCGATCGCCACCTTCGTCAAGCGGCTGTCCCAGGCCGCCGAGGGGGCCGACCTCTCGCCCGACGTCACCGCGAAACACGGCGACGACCTCGACCGCCTGCTGCAACTGGACGGCATCCTCCCCCCCCCGGAAATTGAAGCCCCGGAAGCGGACGCACCGGAAGAAGAGCCCGCCGAAGTCGCCGGCAAGATCGAGCCCGCCAAACCGCAACCCGCCGCCCCCAAACCCGATAAAGAGACTCCCGCCAAAGCCGCGGCCCCTTCCGGGGGCGGGGGGGTCGAACAGACCATCCGCGTCGAGGTCGGGCGGCTCGAGTCGCTGCTCAACCTTGTCGGCCAGCTCGTGCTCAACAAAAACCGCGTCGTCGCGCTGTCCCGCAGCGTCGGCGAGGCCGACATCGACCACGAACTCAACGAGTCCTTCGCCGAGGCCGCCGGCGACCTCGACCGCCTCACCAGCGAGCTGCAGGTCGGCGTCATGCGCACCCGCATGCAGCCGCTGGCCAAGCTCTTCGACCGCTACCCCCGCGTCATCCGCGACATCGCCCGCCACACCGACAAAAAAATCAACCTCGAGATCGTCGGCAAGGACACCGAGGTCGATAAGTCCGTCCTCGAGCTCCTGGCCGACCCCCTGGTCCACATCCTCCGCAACTCGGCCGACCACGGCATCGAGCCCCCGGAAGTCCGGACCGAAAGCGGCAAGTCCGAAGCCGGCACCATCACCCTCACCGCCGAGCACCAGGGCAGCCACGTCCGCGTTGCGATCGCCGACGACGGCAAGGGCCTCGCCCGCTCCGTCATCGGCGGCAAGGCGATCGAGAAGGGCCTGGTCAACCAGGACACCCTCGACAAGATGCCCGACGAAGAGGTCTTCCGCTTCATCTTCGAGGCCGGCTTCTCCACCGCCGCCGCCGTCTCCGACCTCTCGGGCCGCGGCGTCGGCATGGACGTGGTCCGCACCAACATCAACAAGCTCAACGGCCAGATCAACATCGCCTCGGCCGAGGGCGCGGGCACCACGATCGAGATCCTCATCCCGCTGACCGTCGCCATCATGCCCGCCATGATGGTCGAGTCCGACGAAGACCAGTACGCCATCCCGCTGCAGAGCATCGTCGAGATCGTCCGCCCCGAGGACACCACGATCTCCACGATCCAGGGTCAGCGCGTCGTCCGGCTGCGCGACAGCGTGCTGCCGCTGATCGACCTCCGCGACCGGCTCGGCCAGGACGAGCGACCGCCCGAGGGCCGCTTCGCCGTCGTCGTCAAGGTCGGCGGGCACCAGGTCGGGCTCATGGTCGACCGCCTGATCGGCCAGCAGGAGATCGTCATCAAGCCCCTCGACGACGACTACACGCAGGGCGGCCCGTTCTCCGGCGCGACCATCCGCGAAGACGGACGCGTCTGCCTCATCCTCGACGTCAACGAGCTGGTCAAGGCCGCCGGCCCCGCCCCCTGCCCCCAACGCACCGCGGCTTGATACCCCGAACCCGGGCGGACGAGTCCGCCCGCTACCCGACCCTTGCAACGCATAAAACCCAGGAGACCCCCGTGGACAGCCAATTCATCCTCCCCTTCGTCGATTCGGTCACGAACGTGTTCGAGACCATGCTCCAGCTCGAGGTGCAGGTCGGCACGCCGTCGATCAAGCCCCCCGACGCCAAGAGCCACGACGTCTCCGGCATCATCGGGATGTCCGGCGACGTCGAGGGCACCGTCGTGCTCGGCTTCCCGAACAACACCGCCGAGCGGGCCGTCGCCGTCTTCACCGGCATGGAGATCACCGCCGACCACGAGGACTTCGCCGACGCCGTGGGCGAGCTGGTCAACATGGTTTCCGGCGGCGCGAAGGCCAAGTTCACCAACCGCAAGGTCAGCATCACCTGCCCGTCGGTGATCGTCGGCTCGCACCACACGGTCACGGGCCGCAAGGACGTGGTCACCATCCACATCCCCGTCGACTGCGACCTCGGGGCGTTCAGCGTTGACGTCTCGATCCGCGACGCCGCCGCCGCCGAAGCCGCGGCTTGATCAGCCGCATGCGGCTCAGCCCATACTCCCCACACCCCGAACCCCAGACCCCAAGAGAACCGCTATGAAAGTCCTACTGGTCGACGACTCCAAGACGATGCGCAACATCCAGCGCGGCATCCTCACCCAGCTCGGCTACGAGCAGATCGAGGAGGCCGTGGACGGCGAAGACGCCCTGGTCAAGGTCAAGGCCTTCGGCCCCGAGCTGATCCTGCTGGACTGGAACATGCCCAACATGGACGGCATCACGTTCATCCGCGAGTACCGCGGCTCGGGCGCGAAAATCCCGGTCATCATGGTCACCACCGAAGCCGAGAAGTCCCGCGTGGTCGAGGCGATCAAAGCCGGCGTGAACAACTACGTCGTCAAGCCGTTCACCCCGAACGTGCTCGGCGAACGCATCCAAGAAACGCTGTCCCGCATGGCGGCCTGAAAGCCGCTTGCGGCTTAGCGCGTTCCCTTCGTACCCGCGACCGACACGCCCCGGGAAACCCCCGCGCATGCTGCGCATCCTCATCACCGACGACTCGGTCTTCATGCGGTCCGCCATCGGCCGGGCCTTGGCCGAGCAGCCCGACCTCGAGATCGTGGGCAAGGCCCGCGACGGCAAAGAGGCCGTCCGGCTCGCCAAGGAGCTGCGGCCCGACGTCGTGACGATGGACATCGAGATGCCGGAGATGGACGGGCTCACCGCGCTGCGGCGGATCATGCGCGAGGCGCCGACCAAGGTCCTCATGTGCTCGACGCTGACCACCGAGGGGTCGATGCAGTCGCTTCAGGCCCTACGCCTCGGCGCGGCCGACGTGATCCCGAAGGACACCTCGACCGACCCCGCCGCCAAGCAGCGCTTCCTCGACGACCTGGTCCGCCGCGTCCGTGGCCTCGCCCAAAGCAGCCGCCAGCGGAACGAGACCTCCACAACCCCGAAGCCGACCGCCGAGCCGCCGCGCTACGCCGCCGCCGACTTCGACCTGGTCTGTATCGCGTCGTCCACGGGCGGGCCGCCGGTGCTGGAGACCCTGCTGGCCGCGCTGCCCGCGGACCTGCCGATGCCGGTTGTCGTCGGCCAGCACATGCCGCGGGTCTTCACCGAGTCGATGGCCCGCCGGCTCGACGAGCTCTGCGCGTTGCCTGTGGTCCACGGCGAGCACGGGCAGCGCGTGCAAGCCGGCCAAGTCGTGATCGCCCCCGGCGGGACGCACACCCACCTCACCCGCGCGGGCCGGGCCGACGTCCGCCTCCGGATGTCCGACGAGCCCCGCGACGCGCTGTACATGCCGTCCGCCGACGTGCTGTTCCGCACCGCCGCGGCGTGCCACGGTAAACGCGTCCTCGGCGTCATCCTCACCGGCATCGGCGACGACGGGCTCGCCGGCGCCCGCGACCTCCACGCCGCCGGCGCCCCGGTCCTCGCCCAGGACCGCGATTCCTGCGTCGTCTACGGCATGCCCCGCGCCGTCACGGAGGCCGGCCTCGCCGCCGCGTCGCTGGCCCCCCCGCAGATCGCCGGCGTGCTGCAAAGGCTCACGCGCAAAGCGGCGGCCTGACCGGCGTCACACCGACACGGCGTAGCTCACCACGAGGTACGCCACGTACATCGCCAGCAGCGGCACGCCCATCCACCGCGAGAAGTGGCCCACCGCCGCGGCGCGGTAGATGCACGCCCGGAAGAACAGCAGCATCAGGAGCATGGTGGGGATGAGCACCAGCAGGATGACGGCCGGCAGGTTCGCGGCCGGGTCGATCAGCGGCAGCTCCGCGGCGCACGCCGAGACGCCGATCACGAACAGCACGTTGAGGATGTCGGCCCCGATGACGTTGCCGACCAGCAGCTCGGGGTGGCCCTTGCGGATGGCGGTGAGCCCGGTGACCAGTTCGGGCAGGCTGGTGCCCAGGGCGACGATGGTCGAGGCGATCACGGCGTCGGGCACGTTCCACCGCTCGGCGACGACGGTGACCGACCCGACGAGCAGGTCGCCCGACGCGATGACCAGCGCGAGGCCCAGCAGCCCGAGGCCGAAGAGGAAGCCGAGGCCGTGGGTCTCGGTGTCGTGCTTCGTGTCGGCGTGGATCGTGCCGTCGGGTTCGGCGACGACGTGCGGCTCGCCGCTGGGGTGTTGACGGGCCCACCGCACGGAGATGACGAGGTAGCCGACGAGCAGCACGACGAAGCCGATACCGGCGATCCGGGGGATGATCGCGTCGTTGCCTTGGACGGCCCACAGGAAGTAGCACAAGGCCGCGAGGATCACGGCGCTGCCGAGCTGGACCCAGCCCTGGCGGGAGAGGACGAACTTGTCGGCGGGCAGGCGGGTCATGAGGCAGCCGAGCCCGAAGATCAGCCCGGTGTCGGCGATGATCGAGCCGATGCCGTTGCCCAGCGCCAGGCCCGGGTCGCCCGAGAACGCGGCGAGCACGCTCACGGCGCACTCGGGGCTGGTGGTGCCCAGCGAGACGATCGTCGCGCCGACGACGACCTCGGGCATGCCGAGCCGCTTGGCGATGCCGGCCGCGCCCTCCACGAGCCAGTCCGCGCCCTTGATCACGACCGTCATCGCCGCGGCGGCGAGCAGCAGCAGCACCAGGGTCGACCGCCCGCCGAGCCAGTCTTCCATCGCCTGCGGCATGAGCGAGGCGAACGTCGGCGCGATCGGGGCGGCGGTCATGCGGCGGATGATATCAACGGGCCGGGCAGGGCTTGGGTTACACTCCGACCGACCGCTCCCGCTGAGGCCCCGCGTGAACCCGCAGACCAAGAAGCATCTGTTCACGGCGCTGCGGGTGGTGGTGATCGCGGCGGGGGTGGGCTACATCCTGTCGATCGTCGATTGGGCGGACGACCCGGCGGCCGGGACGGAGGGCGTGTTCACGCTGCTGCGGCGGGCGGACGGGGGCTGGCTGCTGGGTGGGCTGGCGGTAATCGGGCTGGTGTTCCCGCTGCAGGCGGTGCGGTGGTACGGACTGCTGCGTTGCCGGGGGCTGGCGGTGTCGCTGCGCAGCGTGTTTCGGCTGACGATGGTGGGTCAGTTCTTTAACTTCTGCGTGCCGGTGGGCTCGACGGGGGGGGACGTGGTGCGGGCGTACGGCGCGGCGAAGGGGGTGACGACGCCGGGCGGGCCGACGGCGGCGGTGGTGAGCGTGCTGATCGACCGGGTCGCGGGGCTGCTGGGGCTGGTGGTGTTGGCGGCGGCGGCAGGGCCGCTGGTGTGGGGCGACCCGACGGGCCGGCGGGTGACGCTGATCGCGTGGGCGCTCCTGGGGTCGGGCGTGGCGGGCGGGGCGGTGTACCTTTGGCCCGTGACGCGGCGGTGGCTGGGGGTCGAGCGGGCGACGCGGCTGGCGGCGGTGCGGCGGGTCGACGAGGCGGTGACGGCGTATCGCCGCCACGGGTGGACGGTCGCCGGGGCGGTGGCGCTGAGCGTGCCGGTGCACCTGTCGATCTGTTTGGCGACGGCGTTCGCGGGCTACGCGATCGGGGTGGACGAGCCGGTGGTGTCGCTGGTCGCGGCGCTGCCGATCGTGTTCCTGGTCGGGGCGTTGCCGGTGTCGTTCATGGGGCTGGGGATCATGGAGGCGGCGGCGCGGGGGGTGTTCGGCGGCGGGGTCCTGGAGAACGAGGTCGTGCTGATGTTGATGGCGTACCGGCTTTACATGCTGGGCTACGCGCTGCTGGGCGGGGTGTTGATGCTCGGCCGGGGGGCGCGGCTGCGGGAACGGGACGCGGGCCCGGGGGGGGAGGAGCCGGCGACGGTGTGGGCGGCGACTCCGACTCCGGGGGCGGAGGCGGGGGTTCCGGGGGCGGGGGCGGAGGTTCCGGGGGCGGGCGGTGATCCGGTCCCTTGAAGCCCGCGGCCCCGGAGTACAGTCGGCCCACCTGGGCGCGGCGGCGGAGCGTGGCCCGCGTGGTGCTGGCGGTCTACGTCGTGCTGCTGGCGACGCTGCTGCACCTGCCGCAGCTGGACCCGGTCGGGGCCTCGAACGAGGTCCCGGGCACGGGCGGGCTGCCGTTTGATAAGACGGCGCACGTCGGGACGTTCGGGCTGCTGGGGCTACTGGTGGTGCTGGCCACGGGCGGGCCGGGGCGGGCGTGGTGGCCGCGGGCGTTGGCGGTGCTGGCGGCGGGGCTGGCGGTCGCGGGGTTCAAGGAGATCACGCAGACGCTGGTGGGGCGGAGCGGCTCGGTCGACGACGCGGCCGCCGACGGGGTGGGGCTGGTGCTGGGCGTCGCGGCGGCGTGGGTCGTCGGGCGGTGGTGGTACGGTGCGGGCGACGGTGACGCAGCCGACTCCGCGGAGATCACGGCCCCGGCGGCGTCGGAGGGTTTCGTGGGCCACGCTCGCCTGGTCGCGGGCCTGACGCTGGTCTCGCGGGTCACGGGGCTGGTGCGCGACGCGGTGCTGGCCGGGGTGTTCGGGGCGACGGTGGTGCTGGACGCGTTTCTCGTGGGGTTCATCGTGCCCAACCTGTTCCGCCGGCTGTTCGGGGAGGGGGCGTTGACGGCGGCGTTCATCCCGCGGTACACGCGGCTGCTGGCGGACGACCCGACGGCGGCGCGACGGTTCGCGTCGGTGTGCGTGGTCGCGTTGGTGCTGCTGCTGGCCGGCGTGACGTTGGTCGGCGAGCTGGGGCTGTGGTGGCTGTCGACGGCGGTGGTCGAGACGGAGAAAGCGGCGTTGGCGGTGCGGCTGACGATGTGGATGCTGCCGTACGCGCCGATGGTCTGCGGCGTGGCGCTGCTGGGGGCGGTGCTGCAGGTGCACCGGCGGTTCGGGCCGGCAGCGGCGGCGCCGGTCCTGCTGAACCTGACGGTGATCGGGGCGGCGGTCCTGGGCGCGGCGACGGCGGGGCAGCCCGGTGAGGCGGTGCGGGTCGCGGCGGCGGGGGTGCTGGTCGCGGGCTTGCTGCAGCTGATGTGGCTGGGCGGGAGCGTGGCGTGGGCGGCGCCGCTGACCGCGTCGTTCGCGGGCACCGGGCCGGCGCTGCGGGAGATGCTGCGGAAGATGGGGCCGGTGGTGATCGGGCTGGGGGTGTTCCAGCTCAACACGCTGCTGGACGCGGTGGTGGCGTTCGGGCTGTCGAAGCCCGAGTTCGAGCCGGGGGCGGGCGCGGGGGCGGGGGCGGAGACGTTTGACGTGTTAGGCCGGACGATCGGGTACCCGCTGGAGGCGGGGGCGGTCACGACTCTGTCGCTGGCACAGCGGTTGTACCAGTTCCCGCTGGGGGTGTTCGGGGTCGCGTTGGCGACGGCGATCTTCCCGGCGTTGGCGGCGGCGGCGGGGCGCAAGTCCGGGGACGCTAAGCCGCAAGCGGCTTTGGGGGGCGGGGAGTTTGGGGAGATCTTCCGCCGCGGCGTGCGGCTGACGCTGTACCTCGGGCTGCCGGCGAGCGTGGGGCTGATCCTCGTGCGGGTGCCGCTGGTGCGGGTGTTTTTCGAGTGGAACCGCTTCACGACGGAGGACGCGCTGCGGTGCGCGGCGGTGCTGGCGGGCTACGGGTCGGCGGTGTGGGCGTACGCGTTGACGCACGTGGCCACGAAGGCGTTCTACGCGGCGGACGACACGGCGACGCCGCTGCGGGTGAGCCTGGCGATGGTGGGGCTGAACGTGCTGCTGAACCTCACGCTGATCTGGCCGCTCGGGGTGGCGGGGCTGGCGTGGTCGACGGCGATCTGCGCGACGCTGCAGGCGGGGCTGCTGGTACGGGGGCTACGGCGGCACGTCGATCGGCCGGTGGACGCGTCGGTGTGGCGCAGCGTCGGGCGGACGGCAACGCTGTGCGTTGCGATGGCGGTCGGGGTCGGGGCGTTGGTGGCGGTGTTCGACCCGGCGACGCTGGGCAAGACGGAAAGCGTCGCGCTGCTGGCCGGGGCGGTGGGGCTCGGCGGCGCGGTGGTGGTGGGCGGCGGGCGGTGGTGGGGGATGCCCGAGACGCGGGAGCTGATGTCCCGGGGTAGCTGAGGCCGGCGGGTCAGTTGGACGTGGCGGCGTAGGTGTCGAGCTGCGCCGAGTTGGCGGTGTTGTAGAGCTCGAGGGTCTCGGCCTGGGTGGCCTGGGCCGGGACCAAGGCGCGGAACGAGCCGTTGGTCGGGTTGTACCAGAACGCCCCGCTGCTGCTGCTGGTCTTGGCGGCGGGGTGGTCCATGGCGGCGGTGGCGGAACCGTCGTAGAGGATGACCGCGGCATCCGCGGCGGTCGCAAGCGGGTTGCGGGGGGTGCTGCCCTCGACGAACCAGTCGGCGTTGATGGTGGGCGGGAAATCGCCGCGGGTGGTGTAGTCTTCGAAGACTTTGGCCTGGACGGTGCGGACGATCGAGGCGGCGGCGGTGGCCTTGGACGTGGCGGTCGCGTCGCTGAACTGGGGGATCACGATCGACGCGAGGACGCCGAGGATCACGACAACGATGAGCAGCTCGACGAGCGTGAAAGCGGCGTCGCGGCGCGGGGACTTGCGGGGGTGGTCGTGGGGCTGGGTCATCGCTGGGTCTCCCGTCCGGGGCGGCGCGGAGGCGATCGCCCAACCCGACCGCCATCGGCGTGCGGAACGGGCCGGTCCAGCGGGGCCGCCGCCGCGGGGTCGTAAGCCGCGGTTCAAGATGACCTAACCGTTGCGACCCGACCCCCGCCGCTCGCCCGGGGCGGCGGCACGGCCGATAACCTCCGGACGCTCAGCGGCGGACCCGATAGACCGCCGACTCGCCGCGGGCCACGCCGGTGCCCGCCTGTACCAGCTCGGCGTAGATGTTCACGGCGTCACGCTGCCCGCTCAGCGGCAGGTCCAGGGTGTAGTGGTCGCCGGTGAAGCCGCTGCGGTAGGCCGCGTCCCAGTCGGCAGGCTCCCAGCTGCGCTCGGACGAGATCGGCGGACCGCCGCCGCCGACTTCCGTCAGCTGCACCGTCGCCCGCCCCGCGACCGGGAGCGTCCGGGCCTTCTGATCGGTCGGCTTGATGTACAGCCGCAGCGTGTCGTCAAGCCCGTCGCCGTCGGTGTCCACCGGCCCGGAGTAGCGGCCGAGGTCCATGCCCGCGAACACCGGCACGACGACGCCCTCGGGCGCTTCGGAGCCGTCCGGCCCCAAGGCCGCGCGTTGGCGATAAACCCGCAGCTCACTCTCGAGCCCGGCGATCTGCTGCTGCGATTTCTCGACCTGCCGCGACAGCGCGAGGTTGGTTTCACGCAGCTCGTCGTTGTGCTGCGACAGGCTCCGGCCGTCTCCGCCGAGCGTTGGGCTGCACCCGCCGGCGGCGAGCGACGCGGTCAGCAGGAGCAAGACCACGAGCGACGTGGCGGGTCGATCAGTCATCGTCCCCGTCCCCGCCGACCGTCGAGTCGGGCAGGTGCTGCAGCACGCTGTCGACCACGCCGTACTCGACCGATTCCTCGGCGTCGAGCCAGTTGTCGCGCTCGCAGTCCTTGGCGATCGTTTCGACATCCTTACCCGTGTGCGTGGCCATAATCTTGTACATGCGCTCGCGGGTCCGCAGCATCTCCTTGGCCTGGATGCCCAGGTCGGTGGCCTGGCCCTGCATGACCCCGCCCATGAGCGGCTGGTGCAGCATCACCCGGGCGTTGGGCAGCACGTAACGCTTGCCCTCGGCCCCGGCCGCCAGCAGCCACGCCCCCATCGACGCCGCGACGCCGATGCAGTACGTCGCGACCTTCGGCCGGATGAACTGCATCGTGTCGTACACCCCCAGCCCCGCGCTGACGCTGCCGCCCGGCGAGTTGACGTAGAAGTGGATGTCGCTCTCGCCGTCCTCGTTCGAGAGGAACAGCAGCTGGGCGATCAGCAGGTTGGCCGAGTCGTCGGTCACCGGCCCGCCGAGGAAGACGATGCGGTCTTTGAGCAGACGCGAATAGATGTCGTACGCCCGCTCGCCGCGGCCGGACTTCTCGATGACCATCGGGACCAGGGTGCTCATACGTCAAGATTCCGGGCGCGGAGCGCGGGGCCAAACAATCGTGTCCCACCAACTGCGGGGCGGCGGGATTGTAGCCGGCGCGCGATGCCCGAGCGAACCCGCCGCTTTCGTCTTACTCGTACCCGCCGGGCACCAGCCGCGACAACCCGACCGCCAGAAGAAAACCGGCACCTACCCGATACCAGCTACCGGTTCCCATTAAACGCTCCTCGTGCTGACTTAGCGGCCCGAGGCGATCATAAAAAAACCGCCCACGCGATGTGGGCGGTTCAAGGGATCGATGTCGGATCGCGAAGCTTATTCGCCCGGCAGCAGGACTTCCTCAACAACGTGGATCACGCCGTTGGTCGTCTCGATGTCGGTGGCGATGATCTCGACGCCGTTGACCTTGGCGTGCTGGTGGTCGCCGTGGTCTTCAACGGTGAACGTCAGCGTGCCGCCCTGGACGCTGGCGGCCTCGCCGGCCTTGAGGGCGTCCTTGGCCATCACCTTGCCAGGCACGACGTGGAACGTCAGCACCGCGACCAGCTGGTCCTTGTTTTCCGGCTCGAGCAGACTGGCAACGGTGCCCTCGGGCAGCTTGGCGAAGGCGTCGTCGGTCGGGGCGAAGAGGGTCAGCGGGCCCTCGGATTTCAGCGTCTCGACCAGGCCGGCGGCCTCGGCGGCGGCGAGCAGGGTGCCGAACTTGCCGGCCGACACGGCGGTCTCGACGATATCGCCCGACGGCGCGGCGGACTCGGGAGCCTTCGGCGGCGGCGGCGAAGCCATGCAGCCGCAGCCCGAGCAGGCGAGGGCGGGCGACGCGGTGAGACCGGCCACAGCGAAGCCGAGGGCGGTGACGGCGGAAAAACGAGAGAACAAGCGATTCATGACGATCC
Source organism: Planctomycetota bacterium (assembly GCA_039025315.1). Classification (GTDB taxonomy): domain Bacteria; phylum Planctomycetota; class Phycisphaerae; order Phycisphaerales; family Phycisphaeraceae; genus Algisphaera. The sequence continues at coordinate 11,533 of JBCCOP010000016.1, forward strand.
TTTCGGGTGAAATTTTAATGTGCTGCAACTGGTGACCATAGACACGCTACGGCGGGAAAACCAACGCCGGGCTCACGAAACCGGGGCGACGAGCACCAGCGGCCCGGCGGACCGCACGACCCCGCCGGGCTTCTCGACGGTGACCGCGAACGCGGCCGGGGACGCGACCGGCAGCTTCGCGTCGATCGGCACGTAGGCCCGGCCGTCGGCCGCGAGGTGCTCGGCCACGTCGAACACCCCGCCGTCGACCGGCAGCTCGTCGCGCTGCGGATCGACGATCCAGAGCTGGTACTGCGTCTCGGCCGGGTCGTTGACCGGCAGGCCCTCGAAGACCAGGTAGCCCGCCTGCGCCGCGTCGCTCCACGCGACCCGGCCGGTCACTTGCTCGTAGCCCGGTTCGCGGACGGCCCAGGGGTGTTCGGCCACGCCGAGCGTGTCGCGTTGGTAGTCCGCAAACCGCTGGTCCGGGGGCAGCTCGGCGATCGGCTGGACGGCCGCGGGCGGGTCCTCGATCTGCACGACAGCCGACACGAGCACCGCCGCCGCCACGCCGCCGGCGATCGCCCCGGCGAGGAACACCCGCCACGCCGCGCGGCCGCGGCGGGAAACCGCCGCGGCCGGGGCGGTGTCCGGCGAGAACTTCAGCGGTTCTGGCGGGGCTTCGGCAAAGAAACGCTCGGCGTCCGCCTCCAGCCGCTCGGCCAGACGCGGGGGCAGGGCCCCGACCGCTTCCGGGGGCGGGAGCTCCGCGACGGCCAGCAACGCCGCCGCCCGCTCGAAGCGGTCGTCGGCGAGTTCCGGGTGGTCGGCGAGCAGCAGGTTCATCTCGGTCGTTTCGTCGTCGGTCAGCGTCTGACCCGCGGCGTAGTCGCTCAGCAGGTCGATCAGTCGCTTCGCCTCGGTGTCGGAAGGGTTCGTTTCCGGGGCGTCCGGGGATTCGGGGTGGCCAGAGCTTCCTCCGCTCACGATTCACCCCCCTTCGCGTCGAGGCGGTCGCGGAGCTTCTGCAGCCCGCGGCGGACGTGGGTCTTGACCGTCCCGAGCGGCAGGTTGAGCCGCTCGGCCGTCTCGGCGTGGGTCAGCCCGTCGCAGACCGCCAGCCGCAGGGCGTCGGCCTGGTCGGGCCGCAGCTCGGCGAGGGCGGCGCGGACCCGGCCCAACTCGTCGCCGATCTCCGCCAGGGCGTCCGGGCCGGCCGAACTACCGGGCTGATCCGTCGCTACTTCCACCGGCTCGGGCCGCGTCCGTTTACGCCGCAGCCGGTCGATTACCCGCCGGCGGGTCAGCACGGCGACGAAGGTCGTCTCTTTGCCCCGGGCCGGGTCGAAGCGATCCGCCTTACGCCACAGCTCGATGAACACCTCCTGCACCAAGTCTTCGGCTTCACCCACGTCGGCCAGCGACCGGCGGGCGAGCGACCAAACCAACCCCCGGTAGCGGGCGAGGCACTGCGACACCGCCGCCCGGTCGCCGGCGGCGATGCGCGGCATCAGCGGCTCGGGCGTCGCCGGCGTGGTATCCGCCGCCCCGGCCGGCCGTTCCCCCCCCGTGGCGGTCACGGGGTCGGGGGGCGATGGGGACGGCTGAACCATCGAGGCGAATACCGGCAGGGCGGAGGACATGGGGCGGGGCAGAGCGTGGTGGGGTGCCGCGGCAAACAGCCCACCGCCCGGTCGGGGGCGGCGGGCTGAGGTAAGGGGGCGTCTACGGGTTCAGCCCTCGGCGGGGATGAGCACCTCGTCGATGACGTGGATCACGCCGTTGCTGGCCTTGACGTCGGTCGCCAGGATGTTGATCCCGTTGACCTGCGCCTGGCCGTCTTCGAGGGCGAAGAGCACCGTGTCGCCCTGGACGGTCGCGGCCTCGCCGGCCTCGAGGGCCTGCTCGGCCTTCACCTTGCCGGCGATGACGTGGTAGGTCAGAATCTCGGCGAGCCGGTCCTTGTTCTCGGGCAGCAGCAGCGAATCGACGGTGCCCTCAGGCAGCTTGGCGAACGCGTCGTCGGTCGGCGCCAGCACGGTCAGCGGGCCCTCCGACTGCAAGGTCTCGACCAGGCCGGCAGCCCCGGCGGCGGCGAGCAGCGTCTCGAACGTCCCGGCGGACGACGCGACGCCGACGATGTCGGCGCTGGCGACCGAGGCGGTGGACTTGCTCGAAGAGCAGGCGGCGCAGCCGCCGCCGGCGAAGGCGGGGGTCATGGCACCGAGGCCCAGCAGGCCGACGGCGGACAGGGCGAGGCACGATCCAAACAAACGGGTCATCGGGTCTTCCTTTCCGAAACGGGGGGAGGCTTGAGGCAGCGCCCCGGAACGCCCGGGGCTTGAGGTCAGGCTTCACACGGGCACCGTGCCCGCGGTCGGTTGCAGCGACGAACCCGGATTCGCGGTTCCGTCTGCGTTAGATTCATAGGCGGCCGAGTTTTTCCCGTCCGCCCCGCCGGCCCCGGGGTGCTTAAAATGCCGCGATGACCCAGGCCGCCGCCCCGACCGCCCTGCCCGCCGCCGATCGGCCCGAGGCCCGCCCCGCCGGGGTAAAGCCGATGGCCACGCCCGCCCGCGGCGCGGCCTGGCCCGCCGCCGCGGCGTTGTGGAAACGCGAGGTGAAACGGTTCTTCCGGCAGCGCAACCGCGTCGTCGGGGCCGTGGCCACGCCGCTGGTGTTCTGGCTGCTGCTGGGGCTGGGGCTGAACCGCACCTTCTCCCCTCCCGCGGCGGTGGCCGATGCCGCGGAAGAGGTTGGCTACCTGGAATACTTCTTTCCGGGGGCGGTGACGCTGATGGTGCTGTTCACCGCGATCTTCGCCACGATCTCGGTGATCGAAGACCGGCGGGAGGGTTTCCTGCAGGGCGTGTTGGCGTCGCCCGCGCCGCGGTGGGCGCTGGTGCTGGGCAAGGTGCTCGGCGGGGCGAGCATCGCCACGGCCCAGGGCGTCTTCATGCTGCTGATCGGCGTCTTCGTGTTCGGGTTACCGAGCGTGTGGGGCCTGCTCGCGGCGGTCGCGGCGATGTTCGTCGTGGCGGTCGGGCTCACGGGGCTGGGGCTGGCGTTGGCGTGGCCGATGGACTCGACCGCGGGCTACCACGCGGTGATGAACCTGCTGCTGATGCCGATGTGGCTGTTGTGCGGCGCGGTGTTCCCGGTGGACTCGGCCGGGCCCTTGAAATGGGTCATGCTGATCAACCCGTTGACCTACGGCCACGCGGCGTTCGCGGGGCTGCTGCGCGGCGGCGACGCGGCGGGGCTGGGGCTGCCCCTGGGCGTCGCGCTGGGGCTGACGGTGCTGCTGGCCGGGCTGGCGGTGGCGTGGGCGACGCGGGTCGCCGGAAAGAAGGTGCGGGCGTGAAACCGATCAAATGGATCAGCTTGTCGGCGACGGCGGCGCTGCTCGGGGTGCTGGCGGTCATGGTCGTCGTGCCGCGGCTGGGGCTCGGGGCGTCGGCGGGGCCCCCCATTGAGCGGTTCTGGCCGGCCCCCGACTTCGCCCTGACCAACCAGGCCGGGCACACGGTGACGACCGACGACCTGCGAGGGAAGGTGTGGGCGGCCGACTTCTTCTTCACGCAGTGCCCCGGCATCTGCACGATGATGTTCGCCAACATGGTCGAGGTCCGCGACGCCTTCCTCACCCATCCCGACGCCGAGGAGCTGTCGCTGGTCAGCTTCTCGCTGGACCCGGAGAACGACACGGTCGAGGTTTTGGCCGAGACGGCCGCGGCGATCGACGCCACGCCCGACCAATGGCAGTTCTTCACCGGCGACCGCGACGCGATCTGGCGGCTGTCGGAGGACGGCTTCAAGCTCGGCGTGGCCGCGACGCCCGACGACCCGGTCAACCCGATCAGCCACCCCGGCAAGATCGTGCTGGTCGATCGCGACGGCGTCATCCGCGGCTTCTACGACGGGCTGACCCGTGAGGGCGTGGCGGCGCTGAAGCGCGACCTCGCCCGGCTGCTGGAGGGCGCGTGACCTTGGGAAATGATCCGGCATGGACCCCGCCGACGGCCGAAGCGTTGGCGGACCACCTGCGGCGGTACCGCGCGACGCCTCCGTCCCCCTGGGCCCGCCGGCTGCCGCTGCTCGCGCTGCTGGGGCTGACCGTCGCGGCGCTGCTCACGCCCGTGCCCGGCTCGTGGCTGCTGCCCTGGGGCGGGTTCGTCGCGCTCGCTATCTACGGCACGCGTCAGGTCGCCAAAGTCCGACGCTTCGAGAAACGCCTCGACCGGGCCCGCGAGCTGCTGTCGCTGCGTCACCACCGCCCGGCCCTACGGTCGGCCTGGCGGCTGGTGCCCGAGCTGACGCAGCACCCGGCCCTGCAGCACCGGGCCGTGGCGATCCTCGGCCAGGCGCTCGAAGAACTGCGGGCCTACGACGCGGCCGCCGCGGCGTTCGACCGGCTGCTCGATGACCTGCCGGACGACCACCCGGGGTCGGTGGCGCTGCGGCTGCAGCAGGCGTTGGGCGCGTTGTTCACGCAGCGGCTCAGCGACGCGGACGACGCGCTGCGCCGCCTGCGCGGGCCGGTCGAGGCGAGCGGGGCGCCGCCGCTGGCCGCGGCGTACCGCTTCGCGCTGCTGTTCCAGGCGGTGCAAACCGCACACTACGCCGAGGCGATCGACGAGGGCGACGGGCTGATCGAGGCGCTGCGGCCGCTGGGCGTCGAGGCGGGCTACGGCCACGCGCTGATGGCGTGGTGCTACCGCCAACGCAACCAACCCGAAGCCGACGACGACGAACAGGCGCAACGCTGGTGGCGACGCGCGACGGCCCTGCTGCCGGCCGCGTCGCTGCGACACCGCTTCCCCGACCTGCGGGGGCTGGGTGGTGAGTGAACCTCCCCCGCCCCCGGAAGCTGAATCTTCCGTCTTCGACGCCCGGTACGCCCGGCGACGACTCGCGCTGGACACCGCCGGCCGGCGGCTGTTGTTCGGGCTGTCCGTGGCCGCGTTCGTAGCGCTGCTGTTGTTCGGCCCCGGCGGGTCGCCCGCGGCGGTGGTCGCGGCCGTCGGTGTGCTCGCGGTGTGGCTCGCCCTGGGCTTCGCCGGGGCGCGGACCATGCGGGAACTGCCCGCCCTCGGCGGCCTGTTGGATCGCGACCCCGACGCCGGCGAGGCCCGACTCGACGAGCTGCGACGCCAGAAGCTGCTGCCGCGATGGGTCCGGCTGATGCTGCTGCACCGGCTGGCCGTGCTGCGTCACCGCCAGCAGCGCTTCGCCGAGTCGGCCGCGATCGCGCAGACGGTGCTGACCACCGCCCGGCCCGGGCCGGCGGCGACGCACCGCGGGCACCTGCTGCTGCTGCTGGCCGAGGCCCGCCTCGAACTCCGCGACCTGCCGGGGGCGTGGCTGGCGCTGACCGAACTGCACCGCCGGCCGGTCGGGCTGCACGAGGCGCTGCAGCGGCTCGCGCTACGGACACGGTACGAGCTCGCGGTCGGCCGGCCCGACGCGGCGGTCGTAGGTATCGGGCAGAAGGTCGCGTTGGCCGAGCTGATGCCCGGCCCTCAGTGCGGCGCGCTGCACGCGATGCTCGCCGCGGCGGCCCGCGACGCGGGGCACGACGACTGGCACCGGGCGCTGTGGCCGCGGGTCGAGTTGCTGTGTGGGGCGGATCAGCTGGCGCAGATGCGCGGCAGCGGGTTGATCTGAAGCGACATGAACCGATCACCCCAAGCCGGGCCTGAGCGCAGCGAAGGGCCGGATTCCGACGGAGCGCGATCCGGCCCTTCGCTGCGCTCAGGCCCGGCTTGGCGGCTCAGGGGACAAGGAAGCTGTCGGTCTGCGCGTCGGCGGGGGTTTCGGTGCCGGTGTAGGCACCGCGGTGGCCGGCGAGGTGGAAGATGTTGTCGTCGCCGAGCCGGGGGTCGGTGGTCCAGCGGACCCGGCCGTCGAGGGTGAGCACGTTCTGGCCACGGCCGCCGTGCAGGACGCTGGGGTCGTTGCGTCGGGCGTGGCGATTGAAGACCAGGCGGTCGTTACGGACCACGAAGACGGGGCTCTTGTCGGCGAGCACGGCGAGGCCGGGGCGGGCGAGATCAACGCGGACGGGGCGGTCGGCGTGCTGGTTCTGGTAGCTGTAGGAGATCGCGGGGGGCGAGGCCCAGTCGAGCTGGCCGCTACCGGGCATGGCGATGCTGGCGCGGCGGTTGCTCGCGCAGGCGAGGCGGGACGGGGCGACGTAGCCCTCGCGGATCAGCAGGTAGAGGTGGGCGGAGTTGGACTGGAACCGGCCGCGGTCGTCGACGGCCTCGGGCCGACCCGCCATGAGCCAGGACGCGCCGACCGGGCCGCGGGGCAGGGCGTGGCCGTGGTCCATCGCGTACTGGCCGATCTGCTGGCCGGCGATGCCGAGGTTGGTCGCGCAGGCGACCTGCTGCGCCGACTGCCGACTGTTCTCGATCGCGGGCACGAGGACCGAGACGCCCAGCAGCAGGACGGCGGCGGCGGTGAAGACCTGCCGCCACGACACGCCGATGGTGCGTCGCGGGCCGGAGAACATTTCGATCTGCGCGGCGAACTGCTGCCGCTGACGCTGCTCGGCCGCGGCGTCGAGGGTGCGCCGCACCAACGCCTCGTCGGCGGCGGGCGGCGCGTCGTTGCCGGGCAGTTTCGCCAAGACCGACAACACGCCGCGGACCCGCTCGGCCCGCGGGCTCGTGCCGGGCGGCACCGGGCCGGCTTCTCCGCCGGCGGCGAGCACCGCGTCCAACGCTTCGCTGTCGGCCGCGCACAGCGGCGTGACCTCGACCGGCCGGCCCACAGGCGTCGCCGCGACGCGGGCCAGCGTGGCCTGGATCAGGGCTTCGCCCCCGTCCTCGACCCGGGCGGTATCGAGCAACCGCATCACGCCTTGCATCGACTCAACTCGTTCGCCAGACGCCGGCGGCATCGGGCCGCTCTGGGCTTCACGCCGCCGAGCCTCCAGCAACGCGTCGAACACCGCCGCGTCTTCGGGGCAGAGCGTGGGATGGGTGTCGGGTGTCGGCGGCGTGGCGTCGGGCATGGTCGGGCTTGGAAATAGGCGGAACTTCAGGCGTCGGGGTGCGGGGTCAGGGTGGGGTGGCGGGCCTTCCAGAGCTGGGCGAAGGTGCCGACGGCGGCGTGCAGCCGGCTCTTGACCGTCCCCAGCGGGATGCCGAGCATCTCGGCGATCTGCTTGTAGGGGAACTGGTTGAAGTAGGCCAGTAGCAGCACCTCACGCAGGTGGTCGGGCAGGTCGTCGACGGCTTGCTTGACCAGCGCGGCGGTCTCGCCGTCCTCGGCCAGGTCGTCGGGCAACGGCAGGTCGGCGGACATCAGGTCCACGAACGACGGCCCGTCGCCCCCGCCCCCGGAACCGCCCCCGGAACCGGCGCCCAGCGTGGCCGATAGCGGCACGGTCTTCTGCCGCTTGTTCTTACGCAGGTGGTCCCGCGCCTTGTTCGCGCCGATCGTGAACAGCCAGGGCTTGAACCGCTTGCCGACGTCGAACGTGTGGGCCGAGACGTGGACCTGGAGAAATGTTTCCTGAAACAGGTCTTCACCCGCGGCGCGGTTGCCGGCGAAACGGATGAGGAAGTGCAGCAGCTCGGGGCGGTAGCGGCGGACGAGGGCCTCGAAGGCGTCGTCCCGGCCGTCGCGGTGGGCGGCGAGCAGCTGCTCGTCGGTCAGCTCGGCCGGGGCGAGTTCCGAGGCGGGCGAGGCGGCTTCCGGGGGCACGTTGCGGTCGTTATCACCCGACATGTCAGGCGATTGTAAACGGCCGGCGAACGCGAACCGGGCGAGATGGGCGGTGTGGAGACTGGACATGGGCACCCCTCGTCGGAGCTGCTACGACGCGGCGGCCGCCGCGGATCGCGCGGGATCGAGAAATCTCCCGCCGCCGGCCCGGTAACCTGTCCCGCCATGGCGACGCTGTTGGCCGTCCCCATCCCGGTACAAGACCGCCCCTCGGCCCTGGCGGCCGCGGCCCGGGCCGCGGAGTTCGGGGCCGACCTGGTCGAGCTGCGCCTCGACCGCGTCGCCCCCCCGGAAGTATCGAGGGAAGAAATTCAGCAACTCATCAACGACCTGACGCTGCCGTGCATCGTCACCTGCCGGCCGACCTGGGAGGGCGGTGACCACGACGGCGACGAGGCCGAGCGGCTCGCCCTGCTGGGCGGGCTGGGACGCGGCGGCGGGGGAACGGCCCCGGCCTACGTCGATCTCGAACTCGCCGCGTACCGCCGCCTGGCCGACCCGCCGCGGGAAGACGCCGACGCGGGGCTGATCCTCTCGTCGCACGACTTCACGACGATGCCGAGCGACCTGGACCGCCGGCTGATCGAGATGGCCGAGGCCCCGGCGTGCCGCGTCGCGAAGCTCGCCTGGCGGGCGCGGTCGCTGCGGGACAACCTCGAGGCGTTCGAGCTGATCCGCCGGCGGGTCAAGCCGACGGTCGCGCTGTGCATGGGCGAAGCCGGCCTGCCCTCGCGGGTGCTGGCGAAAAAATTCGGCGCTTTCCTCACCTTCGCCAGCCTGGACGACGAGACCGCCACCGCGCCGGGTCAGCCGACGCTGCAACAGCTCAAGCACCTCTACCGCTGGGACCGCCTCACCCCCGACACCGCGGTCTACGGCGTGATCGGCGACCCGGTCGGCCACTCGGTCTCGCCCGCCTTCCACAACGCCGGCTTCGACGCGACGGGCTTCGACGGCGTCTACCTGCCGATGCCGATCCCCCCGGATTACGAACACTTCAAGGCGACCGTGCTGTGCTGGCTGGAGTACGAACCGCTGCACTTCCGGGGGGCGTCGGTGACGATCCCGCACAAGGCGAACCTGCTGCGCTTCGTCCAAGAGCAGGGCGGCGAGGTCGAGCCGCTGGCCGCGGCGATCGGCGCGGCCAACACCCTCGCCAAGCGCGACGACGGCTCGCTCTACGCCGGCAACACCGACTACGCCGCACTGCTCGACGCGACCTGCGCCGCGATGGACATTGACCGCAACGGGTTGGCGGGCGTGTCGGTCGGCGTGCTGGGCGCGGGCGGCGCGGCGCGGGCGGCCGTCGCGGCGTTCACGCACCACGACGCGGAGGTCACGGTCTACAACCGCACCGCGGCAAAGGCCGAGGAATTGGCCGCCGTGTTCGGGGGCGGGGCCGCGCCGCTCGACGCCGTGGGTCAGACCGCACACCGCGTGTGGATCAACACCACGCCGATCGGCATGTGGCCCAACGTCGACGCCACGCCGATCCCCCCCGGAAGCCAAGGCATCCTCGGCCCGGGCGTGGTGGTCTTCGACACGATCTACAACCCGGCCGAGACGGTGCTGCTGCGTGACGCGGCAGCGGCGGGCTGCGTGACGATCCCGGGGCGGGAGATGTTCCTACGCCAGGGCATAGCCCAGTTCGCGCTGTGGACCGGACACACGCCGCCGCGAGATGCGTTTGAGCGAGTGCTCGACGAAGCCGTGCCCTGATTTTTTGCCGCCAAGGACGCCAAGAGCGTCAAGAAAGGCAATGAAGATTTACTCTTCAAATTCTTGCCGAGGGGAGCTTGAAATTCGATTGATTCTTTTGTCTTCCTTGGCGTCCTTGGCGGTAAACCGCTTCACCAGTACCGCTCGAAGTGCAGCGTGCCGTCGGGGTGTCGGTGGTCGCGGGTGACGAAACCGCGGGCCGCCAGGTCGACCTCGGCTTGGTCGATCATGGCGGGGTTGCCGCAGAGGTAGACGTGGCACGTGGCGGGGTCGAGCTCGACACCCGCCGCCGCGCGGAATGCCGCGGGCTCGAGCAATGCGTTGACCCGGCCGCGGTGTCCCGCCCAGCCCGAGTCGGCCGGCTCGCGGGTCACCGTCGGCAGGTACACGAACCGCTCGTCCGCCGCGGCCAAGGCGGACAGCTCGTCGTGATACCCCAGGTCCCGGGCGTAGCGGCAGCCGTCGAGCAGGACGAACCGCTGCCACCGCCGCGCGGCCGGCGGGGCGGCGCGGTAGGTCAGCAGCATGCTGCGGAACGGCGCGAGCCCGGTGCCCGTGCCCACCATCACCAGCGTCGGCGCGGCGTCGCCGGTCGGCAGGCCGTCGAGCGTGAAGTGCCCGGTGATCTTCGGGTTCATGAACAGCGTATCGCCCGGCGCGACGTCCCAAAGCGACGGCGTGAGCCGGCCGTCGTCGACCCGGACGATGTAGAAGTCCAGCGCGTCGGTCTGCGTCGCCGGCGAGGCGATCGAGTACGCCCGCCGGACCAGCCGCGGCCCCCGGCCCGGGCGGGGCGTTTCGTCTCCCGACGGGGCGGGCAGGCCCAGCGTCGCGAACTGCCCCGGTACGAACGCCGGCACGTCGTGGTCGTTGTATCTCACCCGGAAGACCGCGAGGTCGTCGTGGATGGCTCGCCGTTCGACCAGCGTCGCGTTGTGGGCGTCACGCGGCATCGGGGTCTCGGGCGGTCGCGAACCGTCAGTCCAGGACGCGGACCTGGCTGATGTTCTGGACCTCGATGTTCGGCCCGTTGCGGTGGCGGGTCACCGTGCCGCGGACCTCGATCGTCTTGCCCAGGAAATACTCCTCCGGCGGCGCGGGCAGGTCGGCGAAGACCTCGTCGAACACGGGCACGTAGAACTTGCCGCGCCAGTTCTCGTGGAAATTCAAAAAGCAGACCTCGCCGCGGTGGTTGTGGGTGCCCACGACCTTGCCGGTCACGACGATGCGCTGGCCGACGTAGCGGTGGGCCTGGCCCCAGGGCACCGGGCCGTCGGGGGCCGGCGGGCGGTCCGCCTCGGCCCCGGCGTCGAGCCGCGGCGCAGGGATCGGGCGGTCGAACGTCTCGCCCGGCTGCGGGATCGGGCTCCGGCCTGCGGTCACCACGTACGGCGCGTCCCGCGACGACGCTTCGGCCGCCGGGGCCGCCCACAGCAAGACCGCCAACAGCCAGATACCAAAAAAACGGATCAAACGCATCACACCAGCTCCATCGTGCATCCGCGTCGATGTGCAGCAAAGTTTACCACGCCGACGCCCCGCACCCCGCCGCCCGCACCCCGATACCATCCCGCCCATGGACCGCGTGATCGGCCAGCCCCACGCCCTCAACCAGCTCCACGCCCAGCTCGCCTCGGGCCGGGTCCACCACGCCCAGATCTTCCACGGCCCGGCCGGCGTCGGGAAGTTCACCACCGCCCTCGCCTTCGCCCGCGTCCTGCTTTGCCATGAGCCCGTGGCCGACCTCACCGGCCGGCTCTCCGCCTGCGGGACGTGCCGCTCCTGCCAACTCTTCGGCGAACCCAACGCTTCCGATAGCGCCGGGAAAACTTCCGGGGGGCATCCGGACCTTCACGTCGTGAACAAAGAGCTGGCCCGCTACAGCGACAACCGGCAGACCCGCGACCGCAAGCTCACCACCATCCCCGTCGAGGTGCTGCGCGAGGCCCTGCTCGGCCCGGCGTACCGCGCCCCGCAGCTCGGCCACGGCAAGGTCTTCATCGTCGACGAGGCCGAGCTGCTCAACACCGCGGGGCAGAACGCGCTGCTCAAAACCCTTGAAGAACCGCCGGCGTCCGACGCGGGCGGCGGCACGACGATCATCTTGGTTACGTCCAACGAAGACCGCCTGCTGCCGACGATCCGCAGCCGCTGCCAGCGGATCGCCTTCGTCCCGCTGCCCGACGCCGAGCTGGACCGCTACCTCCAGCAGCACGCCGCCGACCTCGAGCCGGTCGAACGCGCCTGGCTGGTCGGCTACGCCCAGGGCAGCCTCGGCCGGGCGAAGCTGGCGCTCGACCACAGGCTGACCGAGTGGGCGTCCGTCGTGCTGGGCCAGCTCGAACGCTTGGCCATGGGTCACGCCGCGCCGCGGCTGGGGGCCGACCTCGCCGAGCGGATCAACGGCTTCGCTGAGGCGTGGGTCAAGGCCCACGCCAACGCCTCGAAGGAGGCCGCCAACAAGCTCGCCGCCGGGCTGATGTTCTCGCTCATCGCCACGCACGCCCGGCAGCAGCTCGCCAAGCGGGCCGAGGGCTGCGACCCCGCCGACCCCGTCGCCGCCGAGACGGAGCTGTCGCCCTGGCTCGCGGTGATCGACGCGCTGGGCGTCGCCGAGGCCCGGCTGCGGAGCAACGTCAACCTCGGGCTGACCTGCGACGGGCTGGCGTCGCAGGTCGCGCTGGCCCTGACGGACCGTCACGCCGCTCTGGGCAACTTCCGGGGGCGGGCGTGAAGTACGACTTGCTTGCGCTCGACCTTGACGGCACCCTGCTCGGCCCGGACCACCGGGTCAGCGCCGCCAACCGCACCGCCATCGCCGACGCGCTCGACGCCGGCGTCACGGTCGTGCCCTGCACCGGCCGCGGCTGGCGCGAGTCGCTCAACGCCCTGGGCGACGTGCCGGGCCTGGAACTCGGCGTGTTCAACACCGGCTCCGCCGTCGTCGAGATGGACAGCGGCGCAGCCGTCGACATCGCCGACTTCGAGCCGCACGTCGCTCTTGAGCTGGTCGAGTTTCTCCGCGATCTGCCCGAGGCCGTGCTCGTGTTCCAGGAGCACACCCGCACCGGCCGCGACTTCCTCGTCACCGGCGACGGCGCGGTCACCGCCAACACCCGGCGGTGGTTCACGATGAACCGCCTGCTCGTCGAAGAGGTCCGCCACCCCACCTGTGAAGACCTGAGGCACAGCCTCCGCGTCGGCGTGGTCGCCGCGGGCCGCCACGCCTTCGACATCGAGGCCCGGCTCATCGAAACCTTCGCCGACCGCGTCGACCTGCACTGCTTCGCCGGCGTGCCCACGGCCGACAAGGAAGACGCCGTGTTCATCGTCGAGGTCTTCGCCCGCGGCGTCGACAAGTGGCGCGGCCTGTCGTGGATCGCGGCCCAGCGCGGCATCCCCCCCGAGCGGGTCGCGTGCGTCGGCGACGAGATCAACGACCTGGCCATGCTCCAAAACGCCGGCCTCGGCGTCGCGATGGCCAACGCCGTCGAACGCGCCAAGTCCGCCGCCGACCGCGAGACCCTCGGCCACGACCAGGACGGCGTCGCCCACGCGATCCGCCGCATGCTCGAGGGGGATTGGTGAGCGACCTCACGTTTAGCGGGTGCGGCGAAGCCGCCCTCGCCGACGTCCCGCGGGACGCTGCGCGTCACCCGCTAAACGCTTCATCCCCGCACGCCGCGCAGAACCGTGTGATAGCGGCTTCGAGTTCGGGCCAGTGCCGGTGCATCAGGCGCGCGTGGTTGGCGTCGTCGATGCGCAACACCTCGACGCGGTCGTCGGGCAGTTCGGCGGCGAGGCGGTGGACGTGTTCGGCCCCGGGGAGCACGGGGTCCCGGCCGCCCTCGACCAGCAGGATGCGAGCGTCGATGTCGCGCAGCGTCGTGAGGGCCGACGCCTCGTCGAGGCGGAAGCCGGCCTCTTCGGAGGCGGCGGTGAAGCCGTCCATGACCCAGCGTTCGTCGAGCCAGGGCGCGAGCCGGCGGCGGAAGCTGTTGATCGCCCCCCGGAAGTCGGCGAACGGGGCCAGCGCGATCACGCCGGCCACCCGCGGGTCGATCGCGGCGTGCTGCAGCACCGTGCCGCCGCCGAGGCTGAAGCCCATCGTCACGACTTTGCCGCCGAAAGCGTCGGGGTCGATCAGGCCCCGCTCGGTCGCGCTATCGATCACGGCGGCGACATCGCGTTTTTCTTCGACGCCGAAGGTCAGCCGCTTGCCCGACGACCGGCCGTGGACGCGGTGGTCGAACAGCAGCACATCATGTCCGTCGGCGTTGAGGCGCCAGGCGCGTTTGAAGTGCAGCTCCTTGGTCTCGAACAGCCCGTGGACGAGGACGACCGGCGGCCGGGGCTCGGCGTCGGGGACGCGGGGCGAGTACCAGGCGTCGAGCGTCACCTCGCCGGGGCGGTAGACGAGGAACCGACGCCCGCCGCGGCGGCGGGACGCCTTGCGGTGCATCGCGCCGACGACCCGCCGGCCGGGGTAGTTGCCGGCGCTGAGCGTGAGGCGGCCGAGGGCGGTGGAGAGGGGCGACGGGCGGGGGCTTCTTCCGGGGGCGGGGGTGGAGGCCACGTTGGGCGACATTCGCGGCATGCCGGACTTTACGCGGTGCCGCGGGCCGAAGCACGGCTTACGACCACCCGCCCGCGGTCTTTCGGGCGCAGCCGACTTTGCCGCAATCGTCCGGGTTGGGCGGCGTCTTGCTTTCCGGGGTATGACAACACCCAGCGCCCGGCCCACGAGGAGCAGACGTTTGACCGATCGAGAAGCCCTGACGCGGTATGTCGAATCGCGGGACGCCGAGGCCTTCGCCGCGCTGGTGCGGGCGTACGGCGGTTTGGTCTACGGCGTGTGCCGGCGTCGGCTGGGCAACGACGCGGACGCCGAGGACGCGACCCAGGAGACGTTCCTCAAACTGGCCCGGCGGGCGGCGCAGGTCCGCAGCCATCTGGGGGCGTGGCTGGTGCGCTGCGCGGTGACGACCTCGATCGACCACCGGCGTCACGCCGCCCGGCGGCGGATTCGCGAGGGCCGGGTCGTACCCGCCGAGCCGGCCGCAGACCACCCGGCCGAAGCGGCCGAGCTGCAACGCGAGGTCGATCGGGCCATCGACGCCCTCGAAGGACCCGACCGTGAGCTGGTGATCGAGCACTATCTGCTCGGCCGGCCGCAGAACGCGATCGCGGCCGAGCGTGGCGTCTCGCCCTCAGCGGTGAACCGGCAGTTGCAACGGGCGGTGCGGCGGCTGCGGGAGACGCTGGCCGAGCGTGGCGTTCGGCCCGCCGCGCTGGGCGGGTTGGCGGGGCTTCTGGCCGACGCGGCGGCGGCCTGGCCGTCCGCCGAGCTGGCCGCTTCGCTGACCAAGCTCGGGCTGGCCGGCGTCGGGGCCGCCGCGGCGGGGTCCGGGGGGATTGGGTTGGGGGTGGCGGTCAAGTGGTCGGCCGCGGCGTTGCTGGCCCTCGCGGCGGCCGGCGGCGGGGCGTGGTGGTTCGCCACCGGCCCGGCGACGCCGCCCCCGACATCCGTCGCCACGCCCCCCGTCATGCCTGCATCCGCACCCGCGGATGAGCCGGGCGTGCAGCGCCGCGTGCGTGAGCTGGTCTACCTGCTGCGTTTCGAGCTCTACCCCTTCACCTACGGCCCGGCCACGGCGCAGTGGACCGCGGCGCTGCGCGAGCTGGTCGAGATCGGCCCGCCGGCCGTGCCGGAGCTGGCCCGCGAGCTGGCCGCCACGCGGAACGACGCGACGCTGCGGGCACTGGGCTTCGCGCTGCGGGCCATCGGCGACCCGCGGGCCGCGCCGGCGTTGATCGAAGCACTGCCCCGGACCCGGGTGCTGGCCAGCGACTTCGGCCTGCGGGTGGACGACTCGCGGCTCGCGGCGTTCATGCGGCGATACGAGTCGGGCGGCAACCACCGAGACACCGGCACCCGGTTCGGGTTCAAGCGCTCGGTCCGCGAGGTCACCACGGCCCTCGAAACGCTAACCGGTCAGTCGTTCGGCAATGACCACTACCGCCCGATCAACGGCGACACCCCCGAGGCCCGGGCCGAGGAGCGTGCGAAGAACCAAGCGGTCGCCGACCACTTCGCGGCGTGGTGGCAGCAGCAAGGCGGGGCGTTGCTGGCCGAGCGTGGCCTCACGCCGCTGGACCTGTCGCCCCGTGGCGACGACCCGGTCGAGGTCGCCGGCGTGGCGCGGTACGGCCGGCGGTTCGACCTCGGCCCCGCGGCCGTGTTGGGGCCCGAGCGCCGGGTCGAGTTGGCCCACCCGATCGGATTCGACGCGCGATCTCACCTCGACTTCGAGCGCGGCC
Source organism: Planctomycetota bacterium (assembly GCA_039025315.1). GTDB lineage: Bacteria > Planctomycetota > Phycisphaerae > Phycisphaerales > Phycisphaeraceae > Algisphaera. The sequence continues at coordinate 27,289 of JBCCOP010000016.1, forward strand.
ACGTCTATCGGCGTGAAGAGGGGATCGACGCGATCGACGGCCCCGGCCGGGCCGACCGCGTGCAATGGTGGCGGGCCGCCGGCATCGACGCGACGGTTCAGCTCATCGGTCATCTCAAAGCAGGGGAAGGCGGCGAAACCGTCTGGGAGCCACGCCTGATCCCGCGTCGGCTGCTCGCGGTGCCCGTGCCCGCCACACACTGGGATCGTCTGCCGGCGCTGCTGGCCGCGGAGCGGCCGCTGGACGGTCGGCCCCGGGGGGTCGATGACAAGCTCCGCTACGAGCCGCGGGACGACGGCGTGCGTCTGCCCGCGACGTTCCTCTTCCACACGGGCGACGGCACGTACGGCATCCTCCAGGTCTTGTCGAGCGACGCGACGCCGCCCCGGGTCGTCCTGCGTTACCGGCTAATCCACCGCGACGCGGCCGCGGCGGCGGCGTTCGACCCCGGGCCGCCGCTGGCCGACCCGCCGGTCGAGGGATTCAACTGGTCCGAGCCCCGGCGTCTGACGCTGGCGGGCACGGACTCGGCCGACCCTGCGGCGATCGACCTCGACACGGGCGAGACGCGGCCGATCCCCGAGGCGATGCGTCACGTCAACATCCGGTTCGACGCGGGAAGCACGGCGCGTTACGAGCGCATGATGGCGTGGGCCCGGGCGCAGGGCCTGGACGTCGTCACGATGCGATCGGCGGACCACGAGTCGGCCGGGCTGCGGGGCGTCACGTCGGGGCCATGGGCGGCCCACCCCGACGGACGCCTCGGCGACGCACGGGAGTTCGCCGGCGTCCCCGCCGAGCCGGCGGCGTGGGACGAGCTGACCGCCGACGAGGCGGTCGCCATCGCCGGCCGCGCGCCGCGGCGGCACGAAACGATGGCGGTCAACCAGCCGCAGACGCTCTACGACCGGCCGGCGACGCTGCTGTTCCGCACGGACGAGGGCTGCGTCGGGCTGCTGCGGTTCCACAGCGGCTGGGGCGAGGACCCGGTGGACTTCGAATACAAGCTCGTCGAGCGGGCCGGGCCGTAACCGCCCTACGCCGCTTCGCGCTCAAGGACGGCCAGCGCCGCGTCGGCGTGGGCGCGGGAGACCTCGTGGAAGTTCGTCGCGGTTTTCATCGCCAGCAGGGCGCGTTTGACGCGGGCCAGCTCGGGCCAGTCGTCGCCGACCGGCAGGCCGTGGGCCTTGCGCTGGCGGGCGATCATCGAGACGAGCTTGCGGCCCGCGAGGCGGTGGGGCCGCGACCAGAACAGGTGCTCGAGGTAGACCGCGTCCTCGACCCAGTGCCCGACGCGGACCTCGGCCAGGTCG
>JBCCOP010000017.1:0-27810 GCA_039025315.1 Planctomycetota bacterium
CCGTTCACTTCTCCCCCAACTCTTTTTTTTGATCATTCACTCCAGCCCCCCGGGGCCCTCCCTCCGGGCCGCCCGCGTATCGGGGGGGGCACGCCCGCGGGGCTTTCTATTCCCCCCGCCCCGGCTTGGGTCAGGGGGTTTGCTGCTCGGATCGCCGGCGCGCCGCCGCGGCGTCGTCGGCCCGGCCGAGGCGGTCGTAGAGCGCGGCGAGGCGGCGGGCGTGGATCGGGCGGTCGGGCTCGAGCATCTCCAACGCCTCGACCTGAAAGGCCGCGGCTGCAAGGTCGCCCGTCTGCAGCGCGAGCGTCGCCGCGAGTTCGCGGAACGACGCGTTGTAAGGTTCGAAGTGCAGGGCCCGGAGCGTGGCGCGGTACGCCGGGTCGAGCCGGCCGGCGTCGCGGTGCAGCTCCGCGAGCTGCCGCGACCAGTCGGCGGTGTAGTTGTCGGTCTTCTCGAGCCACTGCAGCGACCCGAGCGCGGCGTCGGGCTCGCCGAGGTCGAACGCGAGCCGGACCAGCTGGCGGTGCGGCCACGGGTCGCCCGGGCGGGCCTCGGCGTAGCGGTGCAGCCAGTCGCGGGCCGCCTCGGCGTCGGGCATCTCGACGGCCCGCTCGGCGATCAGCCGCAGCAGCCCCGGGTGCCGCTGCCCATCGGACTCGAACAGGGCGATCAACTCGTCGGTGTCCGTGTCTTGCCCGCCCGACGCCAACACCGCTTCGATGGCTTCGTCGGCCTCGATAGGGGCGAGCCCCCACGCCTCGACCTCTTCGGCGGCCCACCCCCGGAAGCTGTCCATGAACGCGTCGGGGTCGTAACCCGTCACTTCGCGCAGCGCGTCGGCGTCGGACGCCCCGTCGCGGTACAGGTCGAGCATCCGGACCGCGGCGTCGTTGCCCCAGCGGGTCCGCATGAACTCCAGCATCCAGCCCGCCTGGGCGTAGGCGAGCGGCGTGTCGCGCGGGTTGCGGGGGCGGATGAAGCCCCAGTTGATCTCGTCGTAGTCGAAGAGGAAGTCTTCGTTGAGCGCGGCGGCGAGCAGCAGCTGGTAGGTCTCGTAGGTGCGCTGCGTGGTCTCGACCGAGACGGCGCAGGCCTCGGTGAACCAGTGGGGGACCCGGCCGTCGGTCTGGGTGAGGTTGACGGTGTGGGCGAACTCGTGGCGCATGACGTTGACCCAGTTGAAGGGGTCGGCCTGTCCGGGCCCGGAGCGGGGCGGGGTGAGGCCGATGACGTCGCCGACCGCCGCGCCGAGGGCCGGGAGGTTCGGCAGGCCGCCGAGCCGGACGCCGAAGGTGCGCTGGTCGGGCAGCAGCTCGACGAGGGTCTTGTTGGCGGGGCGGTGGCCGAAGATGGCGGTGATCTCGTCGTACATCGCTTCGAGGTGTTCGGGCATCTCGCGGGCCAGCGCCTCGTCGGGGCCCGGGCGGTAGCGGACGACGAAGTGCTCGGTCTCGATGGTTTGGTAGACGTTGACCAGGTCCTCGGCGAGGCGGAGCTGGTTGTTGACGCGGACGTGGAACGGGTCGAGCCGGGCGGCGTGGGCGAGCTCGGCGCGGGCGTCGGCGACGTCGCCGTAGCGCATCAGCAGCAGGGCGAGCTCGAGGCGCGGCGCGGGCCAGTTGGGCACGCGGTCGATGGCTTCTTGCAAGAGGCGGCGGGCGGGTCCGTACTGCCGGGCGTTGGAGAGGGCTCGGCCGGCGGTGTAGTGGGCCAGCGGCGAGCCGGGGGCGACGGCGTCGAAGCGTTCGAGGGCGGCGGCGAGGGTCGCGTCGTCATAGGCGCAGGCCGCGACCGCGGCGCGCAGCGCGAGCAGCTCGCGGCGCCGCGGCAGGTCGGAAAGGGCGGGTTCGACGGCGGCGCGGGCCGCGGCGATGTCGCGCTGCTGGAGCAGGGAATACGCCTCGATCTCGGCGGCGAGCGCGTGGCCGGGGTTGACCTCGCGCAGCCGGGCCGCGACCTCGGCGGCGGCGTCGAAGTTGAAGCTCTCGACCGCGAGCTGACCCAGGCCGGCCCACGCTTCGGCGGCGTGGGGGTTGAGGGTCAGGGCCTCCTCGAAGACCTCGGCCGCCTCGGGCCGGTTGTCTTTGCTCATCAGCAGCCGGCCCTCGGCGACGCGGGCCGGCCAATACAGCGGATCGAGCTCCTGGTACGCCCGGCCGAGCATGCGCAGGGCGAGGCGGTAATCCTGCGCCGGCCGGCCCTCGAGCGCGGCGAGCGCGACGATGGCCTCGGCCGCGGCGGTCAACTCGGCCGGGTCGTCGAGCGTCTCGTGCTGGAACCGCTCGCGCAGCGGTGTGAGCAGCTCGACCGCGTCGGCCAGCCGGCCCAGGTCTTCGAGGGCGCGGGCCCGAAGCAAGGTGCCCTGCACGGTGGCGTCGCCGGCGAGCAGGTCGAGCGCCGGCTGAGCGTCGCCGCGGAACCGCGCGGCCTCCGCCCGCAGCAAGCGATCGACCGCGTCGTCGCCGAACACCGGGTCGTCGACCCGCCGCTGCGCCCACGCTAAGGCGGCGGCCTCGTCCGGGGTCTGCGCCGTGAAGCCGTCCCACCGGCCGTGGAAGAGTTCGAGCCGGCGGCGTTCGGCGTCGCCGAGGGCGGGGCTGTCGAGGACGCGGGTGAGCGTCGGCGACGCGGGCGGCGGTTCGAGCGTGGTCTCCGGCGGGTCGGCGTGGGCGGGCAGAACGAAGCAGAGCAGGGACAGGCAGACGGCGGCGGCCCGGGGCCGTATGGTCGTGGGGTCCATGGAGAGAGTTTAGACCCGTTTTGCTGGGGACCTGAGCCGTGCCGCAACCCGAGACCCCAAAGTTCCCCGAGTTCGCCGGCGACTTCCCGGTGCTGCGTGAGCTGGACTTCTTCAACCACGCCGGGGTAGCGCCAGTCAGCGGCCCGGCCGCGGCGGCGCTACGGGACTACGCCGACCACGCGGCCCGCCGCGGCTACGTCGGCGCGGGGTGGTACCGCCGGGCCAACGAGGTGAAGATGCGCGCGGCCGACCTGATCGGCGCGGCCGGGCCGCACGAGATCGCGTTTGTCCCGAACACCTCGACCGGCCTGTCGCTGGTCGCCAAGGGCCTGAGCTGGCGGCCCGGCGACCGCGTGGTCATCACCGGCGTCGAGTACCCGGCCAACCGCTACCCGTGGGAAGACCTACAGCGCTTCGGCGTCGAGATGGTCGAGGTGCCCCAGGAAGCGGACGGGCGGATCGACGTGCAGAAGGTTTGCGACGCGGTGAACGACCGGACGCGGGTGGTGTCGGTGTCGCACGTGCAGTACGCCTCGGGCTTCCGCATCGACCCCCGGCCGATCGCCGAGACGGTCCACGCCGCCGGCGGTTACTTGTGTCTCGACGCGATCCAGAGCGTCGGCGTGCTGCCGGTGGACGTGGCGGCGCTGGGCGTGGACTTTCTGTCCGCGGACGGGCACAAGTGGATGCTCGGGCCCGAGGGGCTGGGTTTTTTCTACTGCCGGGCCGAGCTGTGCGACCGGCTGCACCCGAACGTGGTGGGCTGGATGAACATGGTGGACGCGGGGAACTACGGCGACTACCGGTTTGAATTGCGGCCCGACGCGCGGCGGTTCGAGCCGGGGACGTGGAACGTGCCGGGCATCCTGGCGCTGGGCGCGAGCCTGGACCTGCTGCTGGGCGTCGGGATCGACGGCGTGTGGCAACGGGTCGAGGCGTTGACCACGCGGCTGGGCGACGGGCTGGCGGACAAGGGCTACCCGGTGTTTTCGCCGCGCGACCACGAGGGCGAGCGCAGCGGGATCGTGATGTTCGAGCTGCCGGCGGCGTTGCGCGACACGACCGATCCGAAGCGGGTGGCGGCGGACCTGGAGAAGGACGGGATCGTGGTGGCGGTGCGCGAGGGCCGGCTGCGCGCGAGCCCGCATTTCTACAACACCGCGGCGCAGATCGACCGGTTGGTCGAGGCGTTGCCTACTTAGCTGCGACGCGTTGCGTCGCAGCTAGCGATTCATCGACAAGCGATCCGTGTACCGATAGACATTCTCCTTATTGCCCCCGCCGAACCGGAGAAACCACGATGCTCGATCGCCTCTTCCTGTTGCCGCTGCTCGCTCAAGCCGAAGGTGAGCCGAGCCCCGAGCCGCCGACGGAAGAGGGCGTGGCCGACGGCCTCGGGGCGGCGGCGGAGGAGGCGAAGAGCCTGCTGGGCCGGGCGATCCAGGGCGACACCGGCGCGATCGTCGAGCTGGCGATCCAATTCGGCGTGCCGGCGGCGTTGATGCTGCTCGTCCTGATCGTGGCGTACTTCGTCGGCAAGTTCCTGTCGCGGGCGGTGAGCGCGCCGGTGGCCAAGAAGGTGGACCCGACGCTGGGCAAGTTCGCCGGCAAGCTGGTGTTTTACATCGTGATGATCGGGGCGCTGCTCGGGGTGTTGAGCCGGTTCGGGATCAACATCGCGACGTTCGCGGCGGTGATCGCGGCGGCGGGGTTTGCGATCGGGCTGGCGTTCCAGGGGACGCTGTCGAACTTCGCCGCCGGCGTGATGCTGCTGGTGTTCCGGCCGTTCAAGGTCGGCGACGTGATCAACGCCGCGGGCATCACGGCCAAGGTCAACGAGATCGAGCTGTTCACGGTGACGTTCGACACGCCGGACAACCGGCGGATCATCGTGCCCAACTCGGCGATCTTCGGCGACACGATCGAGAACATCACGCACCACCCCGAGCGACGCGTCGACGTGCCGGTGGGCTGCGACTATTCGGCCGACCTGGACAAAACGCGGGAAGTATTGACCGCGGCGGTCGAGTCGGTGGAGGGGCGGATCGACGGCGAGGGCCGGGGGTTTCAGGTCTATCTCACCGGGCTGGGCGACTCGTCGGTGGACTGGGCGCTGCGGGTGTGGTTCCCGGCGGCGGACTACTGGGCCAAGCGGGAGCAGCTGGTGCGGGCGGTGAAGCGTCACCTCGACGAGGCGGGGATCGGGATCCCGTTCCCGCAGATGGACGTGCACCTGGACGGGAAGGTGACGCGGGGTGAGGCGGCCTAGTTTTTTTGCCGCCAATGCCGCCAATGACGCCAATGACGCCAAGAGCGCCAAGCAAGACAATCGACTCAACGCGTTTGGTTTGTTGTCTTCCTTGGCGCTCTTGGCGGCGAGTCGTCGGGTTAAAAAAAGCACGACCCGGCGGAGGCCGCCGGGCCGCACTCGATCAGGGGCGGGTTGTGGCCGACGGCACGGGGCGGTCGGCGTTCCTGGGTCGGGCCTTCGCGGGTGGCGGGTGGTGATCCGCCGGGGCTCCTGATCGGCCCGCCGTCCTCCAGGGCGGCGGGCGGTGGTTGGTCTCTTTTCCCGCCGGGCGGCGACACGGCAGGCATAACAACGCCCGTGCCGGGGCGCGCTACGGCCGTGAAGTTTCGTAACCGACGCGGCTCAAAACGTTTGTCGTCACCCCGTTTCGACGTGCTTGGCGATCGGCCGTGCCGGATGTTGCCCCGGGGCGACACCGGGTTCCGGGCGGCGTTGCGTCTCGTCGACACCCGCCCGGGCGTTGCGGCGGGGCGGTGGATCGGTTACCTTTCTCCGTTCGGCCCGCTCCCACGAAACGAACAACCGCAAGCTCTTTCGGAACCCCCCGCCATGTACGCCATCATCGAAGACTCGGGCGCGCAGATCAAAGTCGCCGAGGGCGACGTGATCGACCTCGACGTGCGTCCACTCGACGAGGACGCCGCCAGCCTGACGTTCGACCGCGTGCTGATGGTGGGCGATCCCGAAGCGGCGTCTTCCCACATCGGCACGCCCCACGTCGCCGACGCCACGGTCACCGCCGACATCCTCGAGGAGGGCCGGGGCGAGAAGGTCACCGTCGTGAAGTTCAAGCGGCGCAAGACCTACAAGCGGGTCAAGGGCCACCGCCAGAACTACCTCCGCGTCAAGGTCACCGGCATCAACGTCCCGAAGACGGCGTAAACGTTCGGCAGATCGGGCGGACAAGTCCGCCCGCTATCCATCAACGCAAGACGCATGCTTGACGCTTCCCCGGCGTGGTTTTTGTCGTATACTTAGCGAACAGTTCAACCGCATTTCACATCCCCGCGAGCCGGCTTCCTCCCCGGCTTGCGGTTTTTTTTCAGGGGCCGGCCTCGGGAATACGCCGCCCGGTGAAAAGGTTACATCCCGACCATCGGTGAGCCCGTACACTAGGTCGAGGCCGCTGGGGCCGTCATCTGCCACCACCCGAGGCACCCGACTTGATCCGTCGAGCGATCTCTCTGCCGCTGGCCGCCGACCACGACCCGTTCGGTCAGCGTCTGCGCGAGGACGGCCAATCGCTGCGTCGGCGGGAGCTCACGACGCTGCAGCTCAACGTCGGGAAGATGTGCAACCTCGCCTGCGGGCACTGCCACGTCGAGGCGTCGCCCAACCGCCGGGAGATCATGACCTGGGAGACGATGCAGGCCATCCTCGACTGGGTCGACGCGCACCGCGGCGACGGCCTGACCGACCTGCGGCTGGCGGACGTCACCGGCGGGGCCCCGGAGATGAACCCGAACTTCCGGCGGCTCGTCGCCGCGTTCCGGGACCGCGGCATCCACACCATCGACCGCTGCAACCTCACGATCCTGCTGCAGAAGGGCCAGGAAGGCACGGCCGAGTTCCTCGCCGAGCACGGCGTCGAGGTCACCGCGTCGCTGCCCTGCTACCTCGAAGACAACGTCGATGCGCAGCGGGGTAACGGCGTGTTCCGCGAATCGATCGAGGCGCTACAGAAACTTAACGCCCTGGGCTACGGCCAACCCGACTCCGACCTGCGGCTCGACCTGGTCTACAACCCCGTGGGCTTCGGCCTGCCGGGCGGCCAGGCGTCGCTCGAGGCGGCCTACAAAAAACACCTGCTCGAGCACTTCGGCATCGTGTTCCACAAGCTCTGGGCGCTGACCAACATGCCCGTCCGCCGGTTCGAGGCGTACCTCCGTAAGGAGGGGCAGTACGACAACTACATGAACCGCCTGCTGGCGGCTCACCACCCCGGCAACGTCGAGGGCGTGATGTGCACGACCCTGGTGAGCGTCGGGTGGCGCGGCAGCGTGTACGACTGCGACTTCAACCAGATGCTGCAGATGCCGCTCGACGGGCCGGTCGGCGGCGAGCACTTCGTCGAGGAGCACAGCCGCAAGGTCTGGGACTACGCCCCCGCCGAGCTGATCGATCGCGACATCCAGACCGCGGCCCACTGCTTCGGCTGCACCGCGGGGGCCGGCTCGTCGTGCACCGGCGCGCTGAACTGAAACCGACCGCCGCGACGCCGGCCCGCGGCGGTACACTCCGGCCATGGCCGACTTCCACCACACCGTCCACTTCTGGCTCCAGCCCGGGCTCGACGAAGACCGTCGGGCCGACTTCTTCGCCTCGCTGCGCGGCCTGGCCGAGAGCCCGCACGTGAAGACCTGCCGCGTCGGCACACCCGCCGGCACCGACCGCCCGGTCGTCGATAACTCCTACGACGCCCAGCTGCTCTGCGTGTTCGATTCGGTCGCGGCGCACAACGCCTACCAGTCGCCCGCCGACGAGGTCCACGCCGACTTCATCGAGCGGTTCAAAGACTGCTGGGCGAAGGTCGTGATCTACGACTCGATCGACGGCTGAGCGTCAGGCCGGCTGCGGCCGTGAGGGCCAACGCGGCGGACGGTTCGGGGACGATGCGGACGAGCACGCTGTCGGCTTCGCCCGTCGTGGACCAGCCGACCGCGAGCAGCTCTTGGCCGACCGTCAGGCCCGCGGACGCCGAGCCCGGCAACGCCCCGGTCGTCGTGACGACCGGCACGCCCTCGCCCAGGTCCCAGAGCACTTGCTTCAGGTCGTCGAGCTGGTCGAAGGTGATTGACACGGCCTCGCCCACCGCGAAGATAAAAACTTCCCGCAGAAGCAACGGGTCCGCGACGACGAAGGGGTCTCCGCCGGGCACCGTCACCAGGGCCCCCAGCGACGCGTCGTCGGGCGGGCGGGTGTTGCCGCTGAGCGTGACCTCGGCCCCGGTCGGTGGGTTGGCCGCGAAGACGTCGACGCCCTCGCGTGCCCCGAGCTGGTTGGCGTCGAGCGTGATGTCGTCGAACGCCTCGTTGAGGCGGATGCTGTCGCCGGTGCCCATTTGGCCCGCGGTGGTGTCGGTGATGAGGTTGCGGGAGAAGTAGACCCGCTCGACCACGCCGTCGTCGCCGCCGGGGTCGTCGCCCTGGATCTGGGCCCCGAAGACGTCGGCACCGTCGATCGTGTTCTGCTCGAAGACGGCGTAGCGGGTGTCGCCGTTGCCGGAGACCGAGACCCCGAAGTCGACGTCGGCGGTGGCGTCGACGGTGTTGCCGCGGAAGACGACGTTCTCGCTGTCGACCAGCTCGAGGCCGAAGCTCGCGGGGGTCGGTGCGTTGGGGTTGTTGATCGTCTGCGTGACGGTGTTGTTGCGGACGGCGGCACCCACCACCCCGTCGAGGCTGACGCGGCGGTCGATCTTGTTGTATTCGACCACGGCGTCGATGATGTCGTTCTGCAGCTCGATGCCGAGGTCGGCGGCCCCGCTGGTGCCGACGACGAGGGCGGAGTTACGGACCTCGTTGCGGCGGACGACGAGGCCGTCGAGGGTGGGGCCGACCGGGTCGTCGTCGTTGCGGCCGCGGGCGAAGATGCCGCCGCGGCCGGTGCCGTCGACGGTGTTGTGTTCGATCAGGACGTTGTCGGAGTCGCCGAAGACGCGGATGCCCGAGCCGAAGGTGCTGCCGGCGTAGGCCGGCGTGCCGTCCGAGGCGGGGACCGGGACGCCGATGTCCGTGACGGTGCTGTTGCGGACCACGGCGTCGTCGACCCCGCCGTTGAAGTACACGCCGATGGGCCCGAAGCCGTCGCCGGCGAGTTGGGTGACGGTGACGCCGTCGATGACGTGGCCGCTGCCCTGGGCGGCGTAGATGCCGAAGGCGGCGCCGCCGGCGGTGCGGTTCTCGCCGTCCACGGTTAGGCCGGTGACGGTGACGCGGTCCCGCTGGTCCAGGTCGATGACGCGCTGGTCGGGGTTGGTCCCGGTGCCTTGGTAGATCAGGCGGGTCGCGCCGGCCCCGGCCCCGGCGAGGGTGACGCCGGTGTTGGGGCGTAGCGAGTCGGTCAGGACGTAATCGCCGCCGAGGAGCTCGACGGTGTCGCCGTCGACGGCGTCGTTGAGCGCGGTCAGGAGCTCGACGGTGTTTTGGACGGTGAACTGCTGCGCGGCAGGGGCCGCCGGGGCCGCGAGGACCGCCACCACCACGAAGAGGCACGCCGTAAGTAAACCCCGATCTCTACTCAACCGCTTCGTCCGAACGTACATCTCGGGATACCCCCCATTTGGTTGGTCGCTGGTTGCCGGAGTCCTTTCCGCAGGCGGCATTAATCTAGCGTTCACAAGGGAAAACACAACCCCGTCCCGCGGCCGGCTCCCGGGTTGACGCCGCGCGGCTTGGTTTTGCGGGCCCCGGGGTTACGATGAGAGCCATGGCGGCGTCGGCGATCCAGGGCGTGCTGATCGACATCAGCGGGGTGCTGACCGTCGGCAGCGGGGCGGTGCCGGGCTCGGTCGAAGCGCTGCGCCGGCTGCGGGAGGCGGGGCGGGCGGTGCGGTTCCTGACCAACACGACGCGTCGGCCGCGGGCGGCGCTGGTCGATTCGCTCGGGTCGCTGGGCTTCGACGTGTCGCGCGACGAGGTGTTCACCGCGCCGCTGGCCGCGCGGCGGGTGATCGAACAGCAGGGGCTGCGGCCGCACCTGTTGATCCACCCGGACCTCACGCCCGACTTCGAGGGCCTCAACACCGACCAGCCCAACGCCGTGGTCGTCGGCGACGCCGGCGACGGGTTCACCTACGCGAGCCTCAACGCCGCGTTCCGGGTGTTGATGGGAGAAAACGGAACCCTTGTCTCGATGGGCAGCAACCGCTACTTCCGCGACGGCGACGGGGCGTTGTCGCTGGACATGGGGCCGTTCGTCGCAGCACTCGAGTTCGCCGCCGGGGTCGAGGCCCGCGTGACGGGCAAGCCCGCGCCGGCGTTCTTCCGCGCGGCGTTGCAGGACCTGGGCGTTCGCCCCGGCGCGGCGGTGATGATCGGCGACGACCTGCCGAACGACGTCGGCGGCGCGCAGCGCAGCGGCGTGGCGGGCGTGCTGGTCCGCACCGGCAAGTTCACCCCGGCCGACGAGCACGACGCCGACGTGCAGCCCGAGGCCGTCTGCGACGACTTCGCCGACGCCGTGGACTGGGTGCTGGGCCACGGATGAGCGCGACGCCCGGCTTCCCGTGGTTCGCGGTCTGGGTCTTGGCGCTCGGGCTATTGCCGGGCTTGCTGCTGGCGGTGGCGGGCTGGCGCGGCCGGCGGCTGGACGATCATCCGGTCTGCCGCGACTGCTTGTTCGACCTCTTCGGCACGCCGCGTGACCACCCGGAGAAGCCCGTCAAGTGCCCGGAGTGCGGCACCCGCCGCGAGCCGCGGGTCGGCAACCGCCGGCGGTCGTGGCGGCTGGTGTCCGCCGGGGTGTTGATCGGTGTCGCGTCGATCGCCGCGGTGGCCGTCTGGGGCTCGGGCCGGTACACCGCGACGCAGCTCGCAACGGTGAAGCCGGTGTGGCTGTTGAAGTGGGAGGCGGTATATGCGGGGGACGCGGGGGCGAGCGTCGCGCTGAACGAACTGACGGACCGAGTGAAGCAGGGCGTATTCATGACCGCGACGGCTGACGGGCTCGTCACGCTGGCGGTCAGCCGCGGCCCGGCGGGCGACCCGGCGTTGGTGAGCGTGCCTCGGGGCAACGACTGGGACAAGCTCGCCGTCGCGTTGATGCGGGCCGGCCACGGCACGGACGACCAGCGGGCAGCGTTGGGCCGATCGTTGGTCGAGACGTGGACGGAGGTGCGCCCCACGGTCCGCGTCGGCGATCCTGTGCCGATCCGCCTGCGACGACGCAACCTCGGGCCACCGATGAATCATTTCACGGGCAGCGGCTCTTTGTACTTCCGCTACGACCAGCCCGTCCTAACCTTCGGCGAGGACACCTCCTTCCTCGGCATCTCCGGCAGCGGCTCGCTCAGCGGCACCCGCGGCTCTGGTGGCGATGGGGGTTGGTCCGGCACCACCATCCGCCCCGGACCGGACATGCCCCGCGGCCTCGGGGTCGGCGAGCACCGCTTCGAGATCGAGCGGTCGTTCGCTTTGACGGACGGCCGCGGAGGCCCGGTGCTCGCCGAGTGGCAGCAGACCGAGACGGTGAGCTTCACCTACGTCCCGGCGGAGGGCGACCCGATCCGGCTGTTCCGCGACCCGTCGCTGGGTACGGCGATCGAACAGGCCGTTACCGTCCGCCACCGCGTCCAGAGCCCGGGCCTCGTGCTCGAAGACGGCCAACTGCGGGGCATGATCGACTTCGACCGGGTTTACGCGGACGTCGCCTACCGGGTCGAAGCGGTCTTCGCCGACGGCCAACGGCGGCACGGCGGCGACATCACGCTGCGGAAGAAGCCGCACGGCCACAGCGTGGGGTGGGGTATCAACGACCCGCCGCCGACGCTGGCCGCCGGGGACGCCGTCGATCTGGTTTTCACGCCGAGTCGGGACGCGGCGCGGGACACCGTTGACATCACGCAGATCCTGGACCACGCGTTTGTGATCCGCGGGGTGCGGGTCGAGGCGGCGCCTTGACCAACATGGAGCGGGACGCTGCGCGTCACCCGCTAAACCATGGGATCGGAATGCGTTACGCCACGACGTCGAGTTGGGTGCCGCGGCCGTCGGCGGGGACGAGGCGGCGGGCGTCGTGGGCGGCGTGGAGGGTGGCCTCGACCACGCCGAGGCGGGGGGCGACGACGCGGGTGCGGAACGTGTCGACCCGGCCGCGGGCGGCGGCGACACCGGGCGGGGTGGGCGGTTCGGAGGTGAAGTCCGGCAGGCGGAGCGTCGCGCCGGCGACGTGCAGGGCAAAACGGCCGTCGAACAGCGGGACGTCGGCGTGGGCGGCGTCGCGGGTCAGGCGGTGGGCCGCGTTTTGGCGGGTGGGGTGGGCGAGGCGGCCGGCGGCTTCGGTGAGCACCGTGTCGGCCGCGGCGGCGGCGTCGTCCGCGCGACGGAGGGTGGCGGCTTCGGTTTTCAGCGCGGCGACGACCGAGCCGAGCGAGGCGGCGGAGATGGCGGGCGGGGTCGGTGCCGGGATCGACGGGGCGGCGCGGCCGGCGGTTCGGGGTGCCGACGCGGGCGGGGCGTAGGTGGCGGGTTGGATCGGGCCCGGGGTCACGCCGATAATCAACGATTGATTGCGGGGTGGGGCGAGGGGGATGTGCGCGAAAAAGTCGGCCGGGGGGCCTTAGGCGTTACAGGTGGACTTAAAGGGAGGACCCACAGTCGCAGACCGTGGGCTTCTGTGGGCTTCCGGGGGTCAGGCGGACTCGTGGACCTGCTGCTTGAGCCAGTCGACGAAGTCGGTGGCGACGACGTAGAGCCCGTCGCGGATCTGGGCGAGGCCCTGGTCGCGGTCCCAGAGGACGACGGGGTACTCGAGGGCCTGGAGGTTCATGGGGTCGGTGGCGAAGTCGGCGGCGTCGCCGATGCCGAGGTGGCCTTCGAGCTCGATCTGTTGGGAGCCGGCGACGGCGCGGGAGCGGGTGTCGAAGCAGTACTGGTCACCGTTGCCGTCGTCGCAGAAGGCGACGAGGAAGGGAGGTAGGGGCGAGGCGTCGTGCTGGCGTTCGAGCTCGTTGGCGATGACGATGTTGCGGAGGGTGGTGAGCTCGGGGCCGCCGACCCAGTAGAGGTCCCAGTCGTCGAGCAGCACGCCGCCGGCCCGCTGCATGAACGACACGTAGCTGGGCGGCAGGAGCTTGCCGAGGTGCATCTGGGCCTCGGCGACCTGCTCGTCGCTGGGCGCGGGGGCGGCGGGGGCGGCGCCCTGGGCTTCGGTGACGAAGGTCATACTCTCGATCGCGACGTCGAGGGGCTGCATGGAGGGGTTTGGGTTTCGGGGTCTGGGGTCCGGGGCGAACGGCCGGCGGGGTTGAGACACCGGCCCGGGGTCATCATCGGATGACCGGTGCCGTGACGTGGCCGGAATCGTCCGCCGTCGCGTCGGCGGTCCGATAGAAACGCCCCGCTCAGCCCCCGGAACCCCCGGAAGCTCCGCCACCCCCGGAAGCCCCGTCCCCTCCGGCGCCTGCCGACGCTTGCACCTCGCGGCGCAGGCGGGCGTGGCGGGGGATCTCGCCTTCGGTGATGTAGAGCACGTCCTTGGCGATGTTGGTGGCGTGGTCGGCGATGCGTTCGAGCTGGCGGGACACGCTGATGTAGTGCAGCATCTGCGAGCTGTGGTGCGGGTCGTCGCGCATCAGCTCGACGGCCCGGCCGTAGCTCGAGGCGTGCATGATGTCGACCTCGTCGTCGAGCACGCGGACCTCGTGCGCCAGCTCGACGTCGATGTTGACCACGGCGTCCAGCGCATGGCGGAGCATCTGCTCGACCCGCCGGCCCAGCCCGGGCAGGTCCAGCGGCGGCTCGGAGACCTCGGCCTCGCCCGCCAGGTACTTGGCCTGCTCGGCGATCGACTTGGCGTGGTCGCCGATGCGTTCCAGGTCGTTGTTCATCTTCAGCACCGCGACGACGTAGCGCAGGTCGAACGCCACCGGCTGGTGCAGCGCCAAGGTGTGGAGGCACTCCTCTTCGACGTCGATCTCCAGGAGGTCGATTTTCTTGTCGCCCTCGATGACGCGGTCGGCGAGCTCGACATCGCGGTGGACCACGGCGGCAATCGAGTCGCGGACTTGCTGCTCGCACGCGGCGCCGAGGCCCAGCAGCATCTTCTTGAGGGTGTTGATCTGTCGCTGGAGGAAGAGGGGCATGGGGGGGTCCGGTGGGTTTCGGTGGGATTCCGGGGAGTTCCGGGGGGTCAGGCGGCGTCGGCGGCGGGCTCGGCGGCGTGGAAGGTCAGGCTGAAGGTGCTGCCTTGCCCCGGTGTGCTGCGGGCCGAGACCCGGCCGCCGAGGCTCTCGGCGATGTGGCGGACGATCGAGAGGCCCAGCCCGGTGCCGCCGAGTTGCCGGCTGCGGGCGCGGTCGGTGCGGTAGAACCGCTCGAAGACCCGCGGCAGGTGCTCGGGCTCGATGCCCCGGCCCCGGTCGATCACGCGCAGCTCGACCTCGTCGCCGCGGGCCTCGGCCTCGATGCGGACGGTCGTCCGCTCCGGGCTGTATTTGATGGCGTTGTCGATGAGGTTCACCAGCGCCTGCTCGAGCAGGGTCGGGACCACGCGGGCCCAGACGCCGCCGACGTCGGACTCGAGGGTGATGGACTTGGTTAGCGCCTTGGCGGCGCAGGTCTCGACCGCCAGCGCGACGGACGGGGCGACGGGGTGGCCGGCGAGGTCTTCGGAGGTCGCGTCGCCCTCTTGTTCCAGGCGGGTGAGGCTCAGCAGGTCCTCGACGATGGCGTCGAGGCGGTCGGCCTGGCGGGCGATGATGCCGGTGAAGTTCTGTCGCGGGTCGGCGGGCATGGCCGGGTCTTCGATGAGGGTCTCGACGGCGGCCTTGATCGCGCTGATCGGGGTCTTGATCTCGTGGGAGACGTTGGCGACGAAGTCGCGGCGGACCGACTCGAGCCGGCGGAGGCGGGTGACGTCGTGCAGCACGACGACCGCGCCCAGCCGGCCGCCGGCGGGGTCGCGGACGGGCTCGGCGTGGGCCCGGAACGAGCGGTCGTCGGCGCTGCTCCCCGCGCCGAGCCGCAGCGTCACCTCGCCCGTCGCCGGCCGCGGGTTGGGCGTCCCCAGCGCGTCGCCCACCAGTGACGACAGGCCCGGGTGGCGCACCAGCTCCGGCAGCGTCCTGTCCGGGGCCCGCGCGGGATCGAGCGACAGCATCCGCGCCGCGGCGCGGTTGACGCTGATCACCCGCTCCTCGCCGTCGAGCGCCAGCACGCCTTCCTCCATCGACGCGAGCACCGCCTCGAGGTCGCTGCGGCGCCGCTCGACGGCGACCAGCCGCGCCTGGAGCTGGCGGTTGCGTTCGCGCTCCGCCGAGGCCGACTCGCGGGCCCGCCGGGCCGACTGCCGCTGCGCCCAGGCGACGCCTGCCGCCGCCAGGAAGCCCGCGGACACCAGGATGAGCGGCAGGTTCGACATGGTTCTCGGTCGGCCGGCGGGTGTACGCCGCCGGTCGTTGTAGCCCATCCTACAAAACGCTTAGTCTTTGAAACGGTAGCCTACGCCGCGGACCGTCTCGATCCGCCGGCCCGCCGGGCCGAGCTTGCGGCGCAGGGCGACGACCTGCACGTCCACGCTGCGGTCGGTCACCGCGGCGAAGCCCTCGTGCAGCGCGTCGATGATCTGCTGCCGGGTGAACACCCGGGCCGGCCGCGACACCAGCAGCGTCAGGAGCTTGAACTCCGTTGCGGTCAGGTCCACCTCGTCGCCCTCGGCCGTGACCAGGTGCTTCTCCGGGTCGATCTTCACCCCGCCGGCCTCGAGCACCCGCCGCTCGTCGCCGTGCAGGTCCGCCCGCCGCAGCACCGCCTGGATCCGCGCCAGCAAGATCCGCGGGCTGAACGGCTTGGTGATGTAGTCGTCGGCCCCGAGCTCCAGGCCGCGGACCACGTCGGTCTCCTCGCCCTTGGCGGTGAGCATGATCACCGGGATGTCGGCCGTGGCGTGGCTGGCCTTCAGGCTGCGGCAGACCTCCAGCCCGTCCATCGCCGGCAGCATCAGGTCCAGCAGGATCAGGTCGGGCGGCGACTTGCGCACCAGCTTCAGCCCGTCCTCGCCGGTCTCGGCGGTCACGACGGCGTAGCCCTCGCGGTCCAGGTTGTACTTGAGCAGTTCGAGCAGGTCGCGTTCGTCTTCGACCAGCAGAATCGTGAGCTCGGGCATGAGACGCCGGTCCGCGGGGTGACGGGGGGGCCGCCGCGGCGACGCGGCGGGCTTTATTGAGCGTAGAAAATACCACCCCGATTCACATCGCCCATAACGCTAACCAAAAACACAAAAAACCGCGGCCGGGCGTGCCGCGGTCTCGGTCATGGTTGCGCGGGGTCTGGCGTCAGGCCGGCCCGACCCGCACCGCCGCCACGCCCGCCGGCCGGCCCAGCCGCGCCTTGGCGTCGAACACCACGCTCAGGATCACGGGCACCAGCACCAGCGTAAAAATGGTCGACACCAGCAGCCCGCCGACGACCACCGCCCCGAGGCCGCGGTACAGCTCGCTGCCCGAGCCCGGCAGCAGCACCAGCGGCAGCATCCCGCCCACCGACGTGAGCGTGCTCATCATGATCGGCCGGACCCGGCTCGACGTCGCGCGGGCCACCGCCTGCCGCGGCGACAACGCTTCGGTTTGATCGCCGTCGTCGGCCGTGCCGCGGAGGTAGTTCAGCGACTGGTGCACCAGCAGGATCGCGTTGTTCACCACCACGCCGGCCAGGATCACGAAGCCCAGGATCGTCAGCACGTCCAGGTTCTGCACCGGCAGGTAGCGGTCGGCCACCGACCACTCGTGAACGATCGCCAGCCCGAGGAACCCGCCGAACGTCGCCAGCGGCACGCTGACCATGATCACCAGCGGGTACACCCAGCTCTGGAAGAGCACGACCATGACCAAATACACGACCGCGAAGGCGAGGAACAGCGAGCTGCTCACGGTGCCGAGCACGGTGCCGTCGCCGAGCAGGGCGGCCCGGATCTGGTTGAGCGCCCCGGCCGAGCCGGCCTGCGTCACCTCGATGCCCGGGTCGATCGCGCCCTCGTCGCGCAGCTCGGCGACCAGCTCGTCCACCCGCACGATCGCATCCGACAGCGGCACTTCCGGGGGCGGGGTGAACTGCAGCGTGACGGCCCGCATGCGGTCGGCGTGCTTGATCTGGTCCGCCTCGCGCACCCGGTCCACCGACGCCAGCGACCGCAGGTCCACGACGTTACCCGTCGGGGCCGCGATCGGGGCGTTGAGCATGGCCTCGATCGGGACTTCGGAATTCAGGGCGTCCTGCGTGATGAGTTTGAGGTCTTTGAGCTCGCCGGCCCGGGCGAACCGGCGGGGCATGACGTGGCCGTCGCCGTTGACCGCCACGGCGAGCCCGACGTCGCGGCGGGCCATGCCCAGGTCGCGGACCCGCTCGTCGTTCGGCGTGATGCGCAGCTCGGGCGTGGGCAGCATGAAGTTGACCGGCTCGGGGGTCACCGTGCCCGGGCCGAACTCGTCGAGCAGGCGGACGAAGAGCGCCCGCCCCGCGTCGCCGACCCGGCCCAGGTCGTCGCCCGCCAGGTCGATCTTGATCGCCGAGCCCGTCGTGCCGCCCGTGCGGAACAGCGGGAACTGGAACGTGAAGCCGAACACGTCGCCGCTGGTGATTTCCTGCCGCGAGGCGTGGTTCAAGAGCGGCACCACGTCGACCACCTTCCGGGGGTCGCGGGGGATGGCGGCCTGGAACAGCCGGCCGTCGAAGGCGACCATGAAGTGATGATCGATCAGGGGGGCCTCGACTTCGAGGTCGGGGTTGTGGTCGTCGCCGGCCGGGACCGTAAACGTCTGCCCCGTGCCCTCGGACCGCCGGCCGCGGAGGCGCGACTCGGCGACGAACTTGTCCTCGGTCGCCTCCCACGCGGGCTGCACCACCGCCTGGATGTCTTCGCCCATCTCCTGCAGGTGGTCCAGCGTGTAGCCCGGCGGCGGGACCATCACGTTGAACGCGACGTTGCGGTTGCCCCGCGGCAGGTAGTCCAGCGGCGGCAGCAGCAGGTAGATGCCCCCGACCGTCACGACGCCGAACACGCCGATCACCGCCAGCCGCTTGGGCCACGATCCGATCAGGGCGTAGATCAAACCGCCGACGAGCTCGGGCAGCTGACCCGCTTTCTGCATGGCGTGGCGCAGCTTCCGCAGCACGAGCCGTGGGCCCTTGACCGGCTGGTCTGTTTCCGCCGCGGCCGGTACCTCGGCCCGCTTCTCCCGCGGCCGCAGCACCAACGCCGCCGCCGTCGGGATCACCGTCAGCGACACCACCAGCGACAGCCCGACCGCCGCCATGATCGCGATCGCGATGTCGCGGAACAGCTGCCCCGCCTGCTCCTGGATCAGCAGGATCGGGAAGAACACGACCAGCGTCGTCGCCGTCGAGGCCAGCACCGCGCCCGCCACCTCCTTCGCGCCGTCCGTCGCCGCTTTCCGGGGGGGCTTGCCCATCTCCAGGTGCCGGAAGATGTTCTCGATCACCACGATCGCGTTGTCCACGACCATGCCCACTGCGAACGCCATCCCGGCGAGCGAGATGATGTTGATCGACCGGCCCAGCGCCACCATCACCACCATCGACGCGATCACCGAGATCGGGATCGCCACCGCGATCACCCCGATCGCCCGCAGCGACCGCAGGAACAGCACCAGCGTGAACACCGCCAACGCCCCGCCGATCAAAATGTTGCCCCGCACCAGCGCGATCGCGTCCTCGACGTAGGTCGAGCTGTCCCAGGTCTGCACCAGCTCGAGCGTGCCGTCGATGCCCAGCCGCTGCGCCTCCTGCTCCAGCAGCCCGCCGGCGCGATTCAGCGCCGCGACCTCGGCCTTGATCCCCGCCATCGTCTCCAGCATGTTACCGCCGGGCGTCAGCTGGTAATTAAAGAACGGCATCAGCACGCCGCGGGCCTTGACCCAGTCCGTCGGCTCCTTGAACGACAGCGCCACCTCCGCCACGTCCCGCACGTACACCGGCCCGGCCGCGTCGCGCCGGATGACCGTGTCCGCCACCTCCTCCACGCTCTCGAACCGGCCCACCGACCGGATCCGCAGGTCGTTCTTGCCGTCCTCCAGCCGCCCGCCGGAGAAGTTCGCGTTGCTCCGCTCGATGGCCGTGACCAGCTGGTCGTAGGTGATGCCGCGCTGGGCGAGCTCGACCGGGTCGATCCGCACCTGCACCTCCGACTCCCGCGCCCCGCGGATGCCGACCTCCAGCACCCCCGGAATCCGCTCGAACCGCGGCTTGAGCCGACGCTCCATGAAGTCATGCAGCGTCGTCGAGTCGAACCCCGGGTCCGTCGCCGACAGCCCGATCCAGGCGATGTAGTCCACCGAGTCGGGGTCGATCCCCTCGACCGCGGGCTCGTCCACGCCCTCGGGGTAACGCGGCACCTCCGAGAGCTTCTGGTCCACCTCGGCCAACGCCGCGTTGATGTCCGTGCCCGTGCGGAACTCCAGGCGCACCTGCCCTCGGCCCGACTGGCTCACGCTGGTCATCGACACCAGGTCCGACACCTCGCCGAGGTAACGCTCCTGCGGCTCGATGATGTCCGACTCGATCTCCGCGGCCGAGGCGTTCTCCCAGTTCGTGGTGACCGACACCACGGCCGAGTCCACCACGGGTGACATCTGCACCGGCACCGACGTCATCGCGATGATCCCCGCCATCACGGCGAGGATCACGCCCACAGCGACGGTGATCGGCTGCTTCACGGCAAGTTCGATGAGGCGGTTCATGGCAAGTCTCGCGGGTTCGGGGTCGAGGTCGAGCAGGCGGGGCGTGGGCGGGCGAGTCAGTGCTTGAGCGCGAGGCGGGTTTCCACGGTTTCGGGGTTGAGCACACTCACGATCGTGTCGTCGCCGAGGCGTTCGTTGCCCTCGACCACGACCAGATCGCCGGGCGTGACGCCGTCGGCTTCGGCCATGAGGGCGACGCGGTCGCCGGTCTCGAACAGGACGCGGACGTCGCGGCGGACGGCCCGCGGTTCGTCGTCGCCCGCCTCGACCACGAACAGGTGCGCCCCGCGGGCCGAGCGGATGACGGCGTCTTTGGGCACGGTGAGCTGCGGCCGGGCGACGCCGGCGGGGACCCAGGCGGTGACGGACATGCCGGGGCTCAGGCGGTCGCCGGCGTTGTCGAATTCGGCGACGACGGGGAACGTGCGGGCCCGGCCGTCGACCTCGGGCACGGGGCGGACGTCGGCCGTGGTGAACGCGCCGGCCGAGGTTTCGAGCCGCAGCGTCAGGGCCGCACCGGCGTCGGCCAGGGCGGGGGCGAAGCGTTCGGGCACCTCGAGCCGGGCCTCGATCGTGCCGGCCGAGACGAGCGTGACCACCGCGTCGCCCGGGTTCACCCACTCGCCGGGCTCGACGTGGCGGGCGACGACCCGGCCGTCGAAGGGGGCGACGACGTCGAGGTCGTCGACGCGGATCTGCGCGAGGTCGGCCAGGCGCTGGGCCGACTCGACGCGGAGCCGGGCGGATTCGAGCCGGGCCTCGGCGACGCGGACGGCGGTTTGGCCGTCACGCACTTCGCGGGCCGTGGTCACGCCGCGCTGCGCGAAGCCCTCGAGTTGTTCGAGGTCGCTGCGGGCCTGGAACAGCTCGGCCTCGCGTTCGACGACGACCGACTCTTGGGTCAGCACGTCGGCCCGCCGCTCGGCGAGGTTGGCGGCGTGCCGGGCGTCGTCGAGCCGGGCGACGACCTGGCCGGCGGCGACGGTCTGGCCCTCGTCGATGAAGACCGCGGCGACCGCGCCGGATTCCTCGGCCGCGACGGCCGAGCGGGACACGGCCCGGAGGCTGCCGGTCACCCGCTGGTGCTCGACGACGGTCTCGGAGACCGCGGCGGCGACGCGGACCGGGGTGGCGGTCTCGTCGGCGTGGGCCGCACCGGCGGCACCTAAGCCAACCAAACCCGCCACGACGAGCCCGACCCCGGCGGCCCGGAGCCAACCGTTCCGCCGCGGCCGGGGCGGCGGCGTGGTCTGGCGTTCCATCTGCGTCCGGACGGAGCCGGCCCGCTCTTGCAGCCTGGCGGCGTCCTCGATCCGGCCCTCCCGGGCCGCCAGGAGCTGGGCGTGGCGGGCGCGGGCGAACTGCAGTTCCAGGGCTTTCTGCGTGAAGTCGGCGGGGTGGGTGGTGGCGGCGTACATCGTGAGTTCCTCTCGGGGGTGAGCTTTCGGTTAATAGACCAGTCGTCTAGTAAGTTTCCAAAAAAAAAGTTCAGGCCAGGATGCGGTCGAAGACCGTCTCGACGAAGTTGTGGATGGCGTCGGTGTTGCGGGCGATCTGGGTCTGCACGGCCGCGCCCTCCCAGGCGTTCATGAGGAACGCGGCGAGCGGGTCGGCGTCCCAGGAGGCGTCGAGCTCGCCGGCGGCCTGGGCTTCGCGTAGGCATTTGGCGAGGATGGACGTCCATTGGTCCATGCCCGCTTTCATGGCCGCCTGCATGTCGCGGCTCATCGAAGCGACGTCCATGCCTAGCTTGGCGACGAGGCAGGTGCTCTCGTAGCCGTGCTCTTCGTACCAGCCGACGGCGTCGAGGTAGTGGCGGCGGAGGCGTTCGAGGGCGGGCAGCCGGCGGTCGGTGAGCTTCTTGGACAGCTTCAGGCCGTAGTGGGCGACGAAGTCCTCGATGACGGCGACGCCGAAGTCTTCCTTGGACTTGAAGTAGTGGTAGAACGAGCCCTTGGGCACCTCGGCGGCGCGGAGGATCTCGCTGAGCCCGCAGCCGTGGTAGCCCTTCTCGGTGATCACCTGCGTGCCGGCGGCGATGATGCGGTCGCGGGTGTCTCGGGTCGGGGTGGGGGTGAGGGTGGCCATGCCGATAGAATAGACCAGTCGTCTAGTATGTCAACCCGCTTGAGTCGTCTCGGCGGATTTTTTTGGCGGTGGGTGACCGCGGCGCGGCTTAAGTGCCGCCGCTTGCTTGGCTTGTACGAGGGTAATTTTTTTGGGGCGTCGGCGGTGCGACGCTGCCAGCCGCCGGCGGAAGGTGGGTTTGAACCGACGGAAGCAATGGAGCCAGCCGGGCTCGAACCGGCGACTTCCTGCTTGCAAAGCAGGCGCTCTCCCAACTGAGCTATGGCCCCGCGACCGCCAGTCTACCCCGCGGCGGCGAAGAAAAAAAAGCCGGGCGGGCGAAATAAGCGGGGCCCGCGCTATATTTGTTTCAACGGGTAATCGGCCGGCCCGGCGACCCCGCGTGTCCAGGCTTACTCGAACTTCGCCACTTCACCCCGGAGACCGACCCGATGACCACGAACCCCCTCGCTGCCGCCGTTGCCGTTGTTTGCGCCGTTGTCTTGACCTTATCGGTGGCGTGGTCCACGCCCGCCGCGGCCGAGGCCGTGGCGTTCGACTTCAAGGACCCCAAGGGCGTCAACGGCGTCGTGTTCGTCGTCGACTCGAAGCTCGAGCCGATCACCGGGATGATCGGGGGCGTCGGCGGCACGGTGAGCTACGACCCGGCGGACCCCACTTCGTTTAGCGGGGCGGTCACCGTCGATCTCGGCGAGATCTCATTCATCAATTCGGGCATGACCGCGGTGCTCAAGGGCGCCGACTGGCTGGACTTCACCGGCGCGTTCGTGGCGACCATGAGCTTCGACGAGGTGCTGAGTGTGGCCGACTCGGACAAGGGCGGCCAGATGCTTGAGGTCAACGCCACGATGTCTTTCGGCGGCAAGGACGTGCCGCTGACGGTCAACGTCGACGTGACGCACCTGCCCGGCGCGGCCAAGGACCGCGGCGCGGCGCAAAGCGGCGACCTGCTCGTGCTCCGCTCGATGTTCAACATCAGCCGGATCGACCTGGGCATCAACGAAGAAATGCCGACGGACAAGGTCGGCGAGACGATCACGGTGATGGTGCCGATCGCCGGCTACTCGAAGTAAACCCCCGCCCCGGAGCGAAGGCATGCTGGTGCGCAACATCGGTTGGTTGATTTTGCTATCGGTGGCCGCGGTTTGGCCGGCCTCGCCGCGTGCGTCGGCGGAAGCGGTGCCGGCCGAGCAGCTGGTCGTGTTCGTGCAGCCCGACGCGTCGCCGTTGGCCGAGCGGTTCACGGCCGAGACGCTGCCCGAGCTCGATGCGTTGGCTGCGGACGCCGGCGTGTCGCTGCGCGTCATCGACCTCGATGAAGCGGGGGGCGCGCCCGAGGGGGTCGGGCTCACGCCGCTGATCGCGTTCCAGAACCACCGCGGCCGGTCGATTTATCAGGGGCGTTACGCGACCTTGGACCGGGTGCGGAACTTCATCCGCACGTCGCGGTTCCTGCCGCAGGGCGACGAGCCGCTGGTGCGGGAGGGGCTGCCGGTGTGGGACCGGGGCCGGGCGTCGGTCGGCACGCCGATCAAGATCACGCCGCTGACCGGGTCGGTCGAGACGGTCCGCTATTCGCAGAAGAAGTTTGCGGCGACGGCCCGCGCGGCGATCGCCGGGGCGGACGACCGTTTCGTGACGCGGGACCGCGTCGAGCTCGGCCGCAGCGACCGGCTGTTCTACACCGATTACCACCCGTACCTCGCGGCCGACGGCACGCTGTTCCTGAGCCTCGGGCTGTTCTCGCAGTTTCACTGCCACGAGCCGGTGTTCACGCTGACCGACGGCTCGCTGTCGGGGCCGTTCACCGATGCGGCGGCGGTGTTTGCGCAAGGCGCCCGCATCCTGAACGACGAGATCGCCCGGCAGCTCGACGCGTCGGAGCTGGGCGACGGGTTCGACCCGCTGTCCGAAAGCCTGCCGGTCGCGTCGTGGGAGTCGGTCGGCCTGCCGCTGCCCCCGGCCCCGGAAGGCGCGTCGGCGGAGGACCTGGCCGGGGTCGAGCTGGTGCGGAAGTGGGTCATCGACGAGGCGGCGCAGGACCGCCGGCCCGCGGTGCAGTTCACGTTCCCCGCGCCGCTGGACGCCTACGCCGGTGAAGCCACGACCGTCTTCGGCGACCTGACGCTGGGCGAGGGCTTGTCATTGGCCGGCATGTCCGGCACGTTCCACGCCGACCCGGCCAGCGTGACGATGGGTGAGCCCGATCTCGACGCCGCGATCGCCGCGACGATGCTCGAGGTCGCGTCGTACCCCGAGTCGTTCTTTGTCGTCGAGCGGGTCGAGACCGAGTTCGCCGAGCCGGCTTTCGGCCAGGTCGCGGCGGCGGTGCTGCACGGCACGTTCACCATGAAGGGCCGGTCGATCCCGCTGTCCGTGCCGGTCAGCGTCGAGGCGTTCCTCGGCGAGGACGGGAAGCCGCGGCTCTCGATCGACGGGCGGTGGGCGCTGCGGCTGCTCGAGCCCTTCGGCATCGACGGCCCGCCCGGCGAAGCGCCGGCCAACGACACGCTGGTGTTCACCTGCCACCTGGTGTTCGCCCCGGCGGGTTGAGCCCGCGTTCAGATCGACGCAAAAACGCGGGCTACCATGCCGGTCATGAACGATCAGCGGGCCGGTGTGTTGTTTGTGTGCATGGGCAACATCTGCCGGTCGCCGACGGGCGAGGGTGTGTTTCGGGAGTACGCCAAACGGCGGGGCTTGATCGACAAGCTGCGGATCGACTCGGCCGGGACGATCGGCTACCACACGGGCAACCCGCCGGATGCGCGGATGCGGGCGGCGGCGCAGCGTCGGGGCTACACCCTCGAAGGCGCGGCCCGGCGGGTCACGGCCAACGACCTCGACCGTTTCGACCTCGTGGTCGCCATGGACCGGGCGAATTACGACGATCTCCTTGCACTGGCGGGGCCCGACGCGGCCCGGCGGGACCGAATCAAAATGCTCGGTGCGTTTTTGCCTGGGCAAACCACGGACGGCGACGTCGACGCGCTGGCCGACGTGCCGGACCCGTACTACGGCGGACCGGCGGGCTTCGAGGCGGTGCTCGACCTGATCGAGTCCGCCTGCCCCGCACTGCTGGAGCACCTGCTGCCGACCGAGGCGCTGGCGTGAACCCCGCCACGGCCGCGGCGGTCGAGTCGGCTCTCGGCCGGCGGGTGATCGAGACGCGGCCGGTTCCGGGTGGCGACATCAACGACGCGTTGACGGCGACGCTCGACGACGGCTCGGCCGTGTTCGTGAAGACCAACCCGCGGGCCGAGGACTTGCCGGGGCTGTTCGCCGCCGAGGCGGCCGGGCTCGAAGCGCTGCGGGCGGCCGCGGCGGACGCGGACGGGCTGTGCGTGCCGCAAGTCCTCGCGGTCGGCGACGACTTCCTCGTGTTGGAACGGATCGAACCGGCCCCGCCGCCGCCGGGTTACGAGCCACAGCTCGGCCGCGGCCTCGCCCGGCTCCACCACGCCACCCGCGGCACCCGCTACGGCTGGCCGACCCGCAACTACCTCGGCCGCTGGCCCCAGCCCCCGGCCGACGCGACGGACCAGGCCGCCTTTTGGCGCGACGCCCGCCTGCTGCCGATGCTCGCCGGCCTGACCGCCTACCCCGAGATCGCCGCGCTCGGCCGCCGCCTGGCCGACCGGCTCGACGACCTGCTCGCCGGCGGCGAACCCGAGAGCGTGCTCGTCCACGGCGACCTGTGGTCCGGCAACGCCGCCGCCGACCGCCGCGGACGGGTCTGGCTCTACGACCCCGCCTGCGGCTACGCCAACCGCGAGGTCGAGTTCGGCATGACCCGACTCTTCGGCTTCGGCCCCGACTTCGAACAGGCTTACCAAGCGGTCTGGCCGCTCCCGGCGGGCTGGGAGCAACGCGTCGAGGTCTACCGCCTCCACCACCTGCTCAGCCACCTCTGGCACTTCGGCGGCTCCTACGCCGCGTCGTCGCTCGACCTGCTGCGCCGGCTAACCAACTGAGGCGGGGCCGACGCCGTTTCGCCTATGCTCGCACCAGACCTCCTCCCGGAACCCACCCCCGGAACCCCACGATGCGTGTCACCTGTGCCCTGCTGTTCGGATCGTTCCTCGCCGCCGGCTGCGTCGACGCCGCCACCCCGCCGGCCGGCCCCGTCACCCCCGTCGGCAACGACACCCCCCGCGACACCGGCTGGAAAGCCGAGACCGTCGCCGACGGCCTGATGCGCCCCTGGGGCGTCGCCTGGCTGCCCGACGGCCAGACCATGCTCGTCACCGAACGCGACGGCGCCCTCCGCGTCGTCACCGAAGGCAACACCCGCCCCGAGCCCGTCGCCAACGTCCCCGCCGTCTTCGCCTCCGGCCAGGGCGGGCTCATGGACGTCGCCCTGCACCCCGACTTCGCCGACAACCGCCTCGTCTACCTCACCTACTCCGCCGGAGACAACCAGCAAAACCACACCCGCCTCGCCCGTGGCCGGATCGACGACAGCCTGACCCGCCTCGACGACGTCGAGGTGCTCTTCAAGGTCGACCTCCTCAAGCCCCGCGGCCAGCACTTCGGCTCCCGCCTGCTCTGGCTCGACGACGGCTCCCTCCTGATGTCCATCGGCGACGGCGGCAACCCGCCCACCCGCATCAACGGCAAACTCTCCCGCGACTACGCCCAGGACGCCGACAACCACCTCGGCAAGACCGTCCGCCTGACCGACGACGGCCGACCCCACCCCACCAACCCCTACGCCAACGACGACGACCCCGACACCGACCCCTACGTCTACACCCTCGGCCACCGCAACATCCAGGGCATGGACATCCACCCCGACACCCGCGAAATCTGGGCCACCGAACACGGCGCCCGCGGCGGCGACGAGCTCAACGTCATCATCCCCGGAAGCAACTACGGTTGGCCGCTAGCGACCTACTCCGTCGAGTACCGCGGCCCCCGCATCAGCGACACCGCCACCCTCGACGGGACCGTGCAACCCGAGGCCGTCTGGACCCCCTGCATCGCCCCCTCCGGCCTGACGTTCTACACCGGCTCCGCCTTCCCCGACTGGACCGGCGACCTCTTCGCCGGCGGCCTCGTCCTCCGCCAGATCCGCCGCCTCGATTTCGAGGATGGCGAAATCGTCGGCCAGACCACCCTCCAGTTCGACCAACGCATCCGCGACGTCCGCACCGGCCCCGACGGCCACCTCTACGCCCTCACCGACGAGATCGACGGCCGCGTCCTCCGCATCGTGCCAAAGTGAAGAGTTACCGCCGCCTCCGAGACCGGCCATGAAATTCCGTTACGACCCCGAAGCCGACGCCGCCTACCTCCGCCTCACCGACGACGAGGTCGCCGACTCCGAGATGGTCAACCCCCACGTCGTCCTCGATTACGACGCCCAGAACCGCGTCATCAGCGTCGAGTTTCTCCACGTCCGCCAAAACCTGCCCGAAGCCGACCCCACCATCGTTGAATCCGAAACCGCCGCGTAGATACAGCTCGAAGGGTGAGGTGATCGCAGCGAAACCCACCGGGGAGGATTACGCATCGTGTGGGGGTAGGGCAGCCGTCACGCCGTGATGGGCGCGCACACTTGGTGGTCGATCCTGGACAAAAATCGGAGATAAACGAAAAAAATTTTATTGCTTCAGTAGCAGCGGTTTCGGTGGGGCGTGGGGCGGGTTGAAGGCCGTTTGGCGCGCACAAATCGGACGGTTGGCCCCTGGGTGTGGCCCCCGGGCGACGCGACGGATCGCTTGCGGACAAGGAGAACGCCGTGGCGTGGGTTCCCGGGATGAGGCCGGCTGGGGTCGGGGTCGGACGTGGCGATGCTCCGGGTACCACCTTGTCGGGAACCCCGGGGGTCGGGGCCGGCCCCCATCGGCCGAGGGTTCGGGTGTCGTCGTCGCTGCTGCGGAACCTGTCCACAGTTCCGGGGGGCGGACGCCGCGGGCTCGCTCTTTGGCATGTCGGTTGGTCGGTCCCCCGGAAAGGGCGGCTGCGCCGCACCCGCTCAACGTGGGGTGACGACGCGCTAGACGTTGAAGTACTTGGCGTCGGGGTGGTGGACGACGATGGCGCTGGTCGACTGCTCGGGGTCGATCTGCCAGTTCTCGGTGAGCTCGCAGCCGATGCGCTCGGGTTTGAGCAGGCGGAACAAAATCTCCTGGTCCTGCATCTCGGGGCAGGAGGGGTAGCCGAAGCTGTAGCGGCTGCCGCGGTACTTCTGGGTGAAGAGCTGCTTGATCTTGGGGCTGTCGTCGTTGCCGACGCCGAGCTCGGCGCGGATGC
>JBCCOP010000018.1:0-27290 GCA_039025315.1 Planctomycetota bacterium
TGCGGCTGGTCGTCGCGATGGCCAAGCGATACATGAACCGCGGCCTGCCGCTGCAGGACCTCATCGAGGAGGGCAACGTCGGGCTGATGAAGGCCGTCGAAGGCTTCAACCCCGATATGGGCGCCCGGTTCTCGACCTACGGCTGCTGGTGGATCAAGCAGGCTATCAAGCGGGCGCTCATCAACGCCGTCCAGCCGATCCACATCCCCGCCTACATGGTCGAGCTGATCGCCAAGTGGAAGAAGGCGTCCCGCGACCTCGAAGAAAAGCTCGGCCGCCAGCCCACGGTCCAGGAGCTCGCCGCCGAGATGGACCTGCCGGCCAAGAAGATCCGCATCATCCGCAAGGCAGTCAAGGCCAGCCAACGCCCCGTCCAGCCCGGCAGCGGCGAGGACGGCCAGGGCCCGACCCTGTCCGAGGTCGTCGCCGACGAACGCAACCTCGCCCCCGACGAGCAGGTCCTGCTCGAAGACGACCTCAAGACCATCGGCCTGCTGCTCGACGCGATCGACCAGCGCGAGGCCACCATCCTCCGCCTCCGCTACGGGCTCGACGGCAACGAGCCGCTGACGCTCAAGGAGATCGGCACGCACGTCGGGCTGACCCGCGAACGCGTCCGCCAGATCGAGATCGAGGCGCTGCGCAAGCTCAACCAGCGGCTCGAGTCCGACCGCCCGCTGGCCGCGGTGCGGGTGAAGCAGGACATGCTCGCCGCCGAGCAGCGCAAGTCGGCCTAAATAAGAGGTTAATCCCTTAGCGGGCGTTCAAGCGTCGGCCCGGAGATTCCGATGGTCAGGGGGTTGCCGGGGGGCCGGCAGCCATCGACCCGGTTTTGTTTCGCCAGGGATTTGTTGCGATGGACGCGAACGCGATCGACATCCTGTGGCTGGTACTCGCCGCCGCGCTGGTCATGCTGATGCAGGCGGGGTTTCTCTGCCTCGAGACCGGCTTCACGCGGTCGAAGAACTCGATCAACGTCGCGGTCAAGAACCTCGCGGACTTCGGGCTCTCGGTGCTGCTGTTCTGGGTCGTCGGCTTCGGGCTGATGTTCGGCGCGACCCGCGGCGGCTGGATCGGGGGCGACGGCTTCGCGAACGACTTCGCCGCCGGCCCAACGTGGGACGCGGCGTTCTTCCTCTACCAGCTGATGTTCTGCGGCACCGCGGTCACGATCGTCTCCGGGGCCGTCGCCGAACGCATCCGCTTCGGCGGCTACCTCTACGTCACCGCGATCGTCGCCTTGAGCTACCCGGTCTTCGGGCACTGGGCCTGGGGCGGGGCGCTCAGCGGCGACGAGACCTGGCTGTCGTCGATGGGGTTCGTCGATTTCGCCGGCTCGACGGTGGTCCACGGCGTCGGCGGCTGGTTCGCGCTGATCGCTTGCGTGGTCGTCGGGCCGCGGATGCGGCGGTTCGACCGCGACGGCAAGCCGCACTCGAACCCGGGCAGCAACCTGCCGGTGGCGATGCTCGGCGTGCTGCTGCTGTGGTTCGGCTGGATCGGGTTCAACGGCGGCAGCACGCTGGCGCTCGACGGCAGCGTGCCGGGGATCGTGCTCAACACCGTGCTCGCCGCCGCGGCCGGTATGCTCGCCGCGGCGTTGGTAGGCTGGTTCGTGTGCGGCTACCCGCAGCCGAGCTGGATGATCAACGGCACCATCGCCGGGCTGGTTGCGATCACCGCGTGCTGCCACTGCGTGTCCACGCCCGCCGCGCTGCTCGTCGGCGCGGTCGGGGGGCTGGTGTGCCAGGCGGCGTGCGCCTTGCTGCTGCGGCTGCGGATCGACGACGTGATCAGCGCCGCGCCGGCGCACCTGGTCGCGGGCGTCTGGGGCACGCTCGCCGTGGGCCTGCTCGGCAACCTCGAGACGCTAGGCACCGGGCTGACGCGGTGGCAACAGGTCCAGGTGCAGGCGCTGGGCGTCGCGGCCTGCGCCGCGGTGTGCCTCGGCATCGGGGTGCCCACGCTGTGGCTGGGCCACCGCCTGTTCGGGCTGCGGGTCAGCCGCCGCGACGAGAAGCGGGGCCTCAACGTCGCCGAACACCACGCCCCGACCGAGCTCTACGAGTTCGCCACGGTGCTGCAGCGAAAAGCCCGCACCCGCGACCTGAGCACCCGGCTGCCCGTCGAGCCGTTCACCGAGGTCGGCCAGATCGCCGAGCGGTACAACGCGTTGATGGACGTGCTGCAGCAGACGACCACCGACGTCACGGAGCTCAAGGCCACCGAGCGGCTGCTGCGTCGGGCCAAGCGCGAGGCCGAGGAGGCCGACCGCGCCAAGAGCGAGTTCCTGGCGAACATGAGCCACGAGATCCGTACGCCGCTGCACGGCATCCTGAGCTTCGCGGGCTTCGGCCGCCGAAAGGCCGCCGAGACCGACGCCAAGCTGCACGGCTACTTCGAGAAGATCGACCAGTCCGGACAGCGGCTGCTGTTGCTGGTCAACGACTTGCTGGACCTGGCTAAGCTCGAATCGGGCCGGCTCGAGTTCGAGATGGCGCGGCACGACATCGGCAACGTGGTCGCCTGCGTCGTGGACGAGTTCGAGTCGCTGCTGTCCGAACGACAGATCGGCCTGCGCTTCGACCGGCCGGCCGGAGCCGAGCCGGCCGTCGCCGACCGAGACAAGCTGATGCAGGTTATCCGCAACCTGCTCAACAACGCGATGAAGTTCAGCCCCGAGGGCGGGGTGATCCACGTCGACCTTGCGTCCAGCGGTGGGGCGATACGGCTGACCGTCCGCGACGAGGGCCCGGGCATCCCGCCGGACGAACTCGAGTCGGTGTTCGACAAGTTTGTCCAGTCGAGCAAGACCAAGTCCGCGGCGGGGGGCACGGGCCTGGGCCTGTCGATCTGCCGGGAGATCGTCCGCGGCCACGCCGGCAAGGTCTGGGCGGAAAACGGCGCGGGCGGTGGGGCGATCTTCGTCGTCGAGTGGCCGCGCGACGCCGGGCAAGCCGGCGACGCCCCGGCGATGGCGGAGGCGGCGTAACACCGCGAAACCCGTGGGGGGTTGAAAGTGAGCCAAGCCGACATGGACCCGACCATCCTCATCGTCGACGACGATCCGATCAACCTCAGCATCCTCGAGGAAATCCTCGGCGAGCGGTTCCCGCTGCTGCGGGCCGAGGACGGGGCCGAGGCGGTCGCGCTGGCCGAGGCGCACCGGCCGTGGCTGGTGCTGATGGACATCATGATGCCGACGATGAACGGCTACGACGCCTGCGCGGCGATCAAGGCGCTGCCCGAGCCGCGGCCGCAGGTGATCCTGATCTCGGCGAAGGCCTCGACGCCCGAACGGCTGGCGGGCTACCGCGCCGGAGCCGACGACTACATGGTCAAGCCGTTCGAGGAGGACGAGCTAACGGCCAAGGTACGGGTGCAGCTGCGGTTGATGACGGCGCTGCACGACTTGGCCGACGCCCGCCGGGAGCTGGCCCGCGACAACGACGCCCTGTGCCGGACCGTCGCCGAGCGGGACCGGCAGCTCGTCGACTCGCGGGACCTGATCGTCTTCGCGCTGGCGAACCTCGCCGACTCCCGTGACCCCGAGACCGGCGAGCACCTCGAGCGCATCCGGCTGTACTGCCGCCGGATGGCGGAGCGGCTCAGAGAGAGCGGGCCGTACACCGGCGCCGTGGACGACACGTTTATCCAACAGGTCTACCTCGCCAGCCCGCTACACGACATCGGGAAGGTCGGGATCCCCGACGCGATCCTGCTCAAGCCGGGCCGGCTGACCGACCGCGAGTTCGGCCTGATGAAGCAGCACTCGCTCATCGGTGCCCGCGCCCTGGAGAACGTCTCCCGCCAGGGCGGCCGGGACGACTTCCTCGCCATGGCGACCGAGATCGCCCGCTCGCACCACGAACGCTGGGACGGCTCGGGCTACCCCGACGGGCTCGCCGGCGAGGCGATCCCGCTGTCGGCCCGCATCGCCGCGGTGGCGGACGTCTTCGACGCCCTGACCTCGGTGCGGGTTTACAAGGACGCGTTCTCCGCCGAGGTCGCCCGCAGCATGATCCTCGAAGAGTCGGGCCGGCACTTCGACCCGGCCGTGGTCGAGGCGTTTACGGCGTGCTTCGACGACCTGGTCCGCTACCGCGAAGAGAACAAGGGCGACGCCGGTCGGCTCGACGAGGCGGCTTAGCCACCCCGCGCGGGCCGGCCGTCACTCCGGCAGCTTCGCACCGGTCCACGGGCAGAAGTTCCACGACACGTGCGCCGGCTCGCCGTTCGGGCAGACCCGGGGGATATGCAGCGTGTCCAGCGGCAGCGAGAAGCCGAACGCGTTCGGGGCCGCGCCGTCCCGGCCCGCGGTGCCGATCCGCAGCTCGCCGAGGTCGTAGGGCGAGACGATCCGCTTACCCTCGGCGTCGCGGTCACGGAACACGAAGAAGTGGAAGTTCTGACCCAACGCCCCCATGGCGGCCGTCAGCACGGGCGTTACCTGCGTCAGTAGCATCTCGACGTCCGGCCCCGGGTTGTCGACCACCGGCAGGGCGGTCTCCTTGCCGGCCCCGTCCACAAAAAACACGTCGAGCTGCTTGCCGACCTCCGCCCGGCGGTAGTAGTCGAACGCGCCGAAGGGCGAGACGTCCGCCTGGACCACGCCGACCATGAAGAACGGCTCGAGCGTCTCGATGATCAGCTCGGCCTGCGGGGCCGGCACGTTCGGGTCCTGCCGCAGGCTGGCGGACCAGAACTCGACCGGCAGGTACCAGATCAGGTCCAGCCGCCCGTCGTCGCGGGTCTGCTGGGTCTCCTGCGTCAGGGCCGCGGTGTCGACCTCGGTGATCGGCTTGGGCTCGGCGGCCCACGCCGCCGCGGCGAGGAGGCCCAGAAACGCGGAGGCGGCGGCGTGCGGGGCGTAGGTTTTCATGAGGTCTTCCGGTTAACCATGCTCGGGCCGGTCAGGCCCGTTGGTAGAACGGCAGCGAGACCACTTCGGCCCCGGCGACGGACGAGCCGACCGCGACGTGCAGCGTGTCGCCCGCCGCGGCGGTGTCGGGGCGGAGGTAGGCCATGGCGATCGGCGCCTCCAGCGTCGGCGAGAGGCAGCCGCTGGTCACCGTGCCGATCGCCTCGCCGTCGCGGGTGACCGCCGCGCCCTGACGGGCGGTGCGTCGGCCCGAGAGCTTCAACCCGACCAGCTTCTTCGGCGGCCCCTCGGCGGCTATCTTCTCGAGCGCGTCCTGCCCGATGAACCGCGGCACCTCCGGCCCACCCCCGCCCCCGGAAGTGGCATCCGCAGTGCCCTTGTCCAGCGATACCGCAAAACTCAGCCCGGCGCTCAGCGGGTCGGTGTCTTCGTCCAGTTCGTGGCCGTACAGCGGCATGCCCGCCTCGAGACGCAGCGTGTCGCGGGCCCCCAGGCCGGCCGGCTTGATCTTCACCGAGTCGTCCTTTTCCTTGAGCAGCAGCTTCATCGCCATGCCCGCCATGTTCGCCCCGAGGATCACCTCGACGCCGTCCTCGCCGGTGTAGCCCGTCCGGCTCACCGTCATCTTGAGGATCAGCAGGTTCTTGAGCGCAAACGCGTACGGCCGCAGCGTCGGGATCTCTTTGGAGAACTCGCCGATCTTCTCGATCACGGCCGGGCCCTGCACCGCGAGCATCGCGGTCTTCTGCGTCTGGTCGTCGACCTTCACCGAGAACTCGCGCTCGGCTTTAACCGTTGCGAAGTGTTCGACCAGCTTCGCGCGGTTCGCGGCGTTGACCACGAGCATCCACTGGTCCTCGTAGCGGTACACGATCACGTCGTCGCGCACCCCGCCGGCCGCGTTGCAGACCATCGCGTAGCGGCAGGTCATCGGCCGCATGTCGGTGACGCGGCGGGTCAGCACGGTCTCGAGGAACCGCCGGGCGTGCCGGCCCGTGACGATCAGCCGGCCCATGTGTGAGACGTCGAAGATCGAGCCGTTCTCCCGCGTCTGTTTGTGTTCCTCGACGATCGAGCCGTAGTGCAGCGGCATCTCCCAGCCGGCGAAGTCCACCAGCTTCGCGCCCTGCTCGTCGTGAAACTTCCGGAACGGCGTCGGCAACAGGGCCACACGGAGCCTCCTGTCGGCGGGTCGGTCACGGCCGCCCGCCGGGATGGTTTCGGTCGGTCGATCAGCCAAACGGCCAGACGCCCCGGACCCACGCCGCGACGCGGAACAGCGGGTCCCACGACACGCAGCCGCCGCCGAGGATCAGCAGTACCGCGGCCCCCAGAGACGTCACGCAGCGCCGCAGCATCGGTCGGTTCGCGGAAACAAAACGCATGGCCGGATCATAACGCTTGCCCGCCCGCCGCGCGTGCGGCCCATCACGGCCCGATGTCGATGGGACCGCCGCCGCGCTCGAGCCGCGGCACGTCCGCGAGCAACCCGGCCAGCCGACACGGCGCGAAACGTTCGGCGCTGCGGGCGATCGCTTCCGGCGGCCACCAGCGGTGCTCGGCCAGGTCGGTCGTCTCGTAGTCGGTCATGCCCGCCGTGTCGATCAGCCCTTCACCCGCTCCGAGGCGGAGCGTGAAGAAGCGTTCGTGCTGGGTGAACCGCTTGTGGCCGTACACGATGTCGACGGTGCGTTGCCACACACAAGGCCCGAGCCGTCCGCCGGCGTCGATCCCCGTTTCTTCAAGCAGCTCACGCACCGCCGCGTCAGCGAAGCCCTCGCCGTCGTGCAGCCCCCCGCCCGGCGTGATCCAGAACGCCGCCGCCGATACCGGATCAACGAAACGAAATAGCAGCAAGCGGCCGGCGTGGTTGAAAACCAAGACCCGTGCCGCCCGTCTCACTCGGGATTAGCCTTCGATCGTGCGGAGGCTCAGGCCGAACTCGGTCAGGCGTTCCTTGATCTCGACCAGGCTGGTCATGCCGAAGTTCTTGACGCCCATCAGCTCGGCCTCGGTCTTCATGACCAGGTCGCCGATGCTGGTCACGCCGAGCAACGCCAACGCCTTGCGGGCGCGGACGCTGAGGCTCAGCTCGGCGACGGACTTGTCGAGCATGCCGCTCTCGTCGCCGACCTCGCTCTTGAGCTGGTCGTAGACCTGCTGCTTGACCTCGGCCTGGTGCTGCTCGACGGCTTGGCCGAGCTTCAGGCCCTTCTGGGCGAGCATGGCCTTGATCTCCTCGAGGCTCGCGTCGCCGAAGTTCTTGAAGCCGCGCAGCTCGGCCTCGGTGACCTTGAGCAGGTCGCCCAGCGTGCGGATGTTCATCTTGCGTAGCGCGTTGCGGGTCCGCACCGAGAGCTCGAAGTCGGTCACCGGGGTGTCGAGCACGGCGTGGTGCTGCTCGAGCCGCTTCTCCTGCTCGTCGTCGATGAGCATCGCCTTGGAGGCGAGGATGTCCTTGATGTAAAGCCGGGCGCGGCCGTGGTTCGGGTCGGTCGCCAGGACCTGGCGTACGCAGCGCTCGGCCTGGGCGTACTTGCCGCGGTCTTCGTAGGCCACCGCGAGGTTGATCAGGGCATTGAGCGGGGCCTTTTCCTGCTTCGCGCACTCTTCGTAGAGGTGCAGGGCCTCATCCTCCTCGCCGACGAGGTCGAGGTTGTAGGCGAGGCGGAAGCAGTTCTCTGCGTCGTCGGGGTCGGCGGTGTAGGCGGCCTCGTACTGCTCGATGGCGGTGAGGCGGTCGCCGGATTGCTCGGCGGCGTAGCCGGCGTCGAAGTACTTGCGGGCCGTCGCGGTGTCGCGGATGTCGGCCCCGTCCAGCGTGGCGGTGGAGTCGTCGCTCATCGGTTCTGTAGTGTCTCGGAAGGTTCGGGCGGCGGAGGACGCAACCGCGCCCCGCCGGCTCGGATGCATTTCGATCGAATCCGCTAGCTTAACCCGGTCGCCGACGCCGGGCAAACGGCGGGGCGGCCGGGGGGGCGGAATTTCGGCGGTAGCGGTTAAACTGCGTCCCGGAACCGCCGATAACCATAAAGAACCCGGTTCGACTTGCCGCCGGGCCAGGGCGTGACAAGTTGTATCGGACGCATGCCGCCAAACCTCCACCCCACCGACCCCGGGAGCCCGACCGTGAGCAAGACCCCCCCGACCCTCGGCCGTCAGATCGACGAACTGCTGCAGCCCTTCGCCGACGACGAAGCCAAGCTCAACATCCGCCTCGAAGACCTGCGGGCCCAGCTGCAGCGGCTCGAGACCGAAATCGCCGACACCCGGCAGGACCTGCAGGTCATCGGGTCGGCGAAGGTTGAGGCGTTGCGTAACGCCGCCGAGAGCGACCCGCTGCTGGCCGCCGCGTTCCTCGGCCGGCCGATCGGGTCGTCGGACGACACCGACGTCTCCGACGCCCCGGCGCTGGAGATAGTCGGGGACGAAGAGCCCGGCTCGGCCGAAGCGCGGGACGGCCACCCGCTGCTGTCGCCGACGGGGTAAATCATCTTGCTTGAAAGCCGCGACGCGACGCGTCGCCGGGCCAGGGTTGCGTAGCTACCCGAGAGGTCACCTTTCCGACGCGCTTTACCCCACCGCCGCGGCGGGGCGGTCGAGGACGCGGGTGAGGTTGCGGATCGCCTGGCGGATGCGCTGTTCGTTTTCGACCAGCGCGAGGCGGACGTAGCCCTCGCCGCGCGGGCCGAAGGCGGCGCCGGGGGTCATGGCGACGTCGGCCTGCTCGACCATCTCGACGCAGAACGTGTCGCTGCTGCCCCCGAAGGGTTCGAGGTGCTCGGGCTTGACCTTGGCCCAGACGAACATCGACGCCCGCGGCAGGTCGACGGTCCAGCCGAGGCGGCGCAGCTCCCGGACCAGCACGTCGCGGCGGGCGGCGTACTTGAGGTTCTGCTGCTCGATGTGCTTGTTGCCCTGGCGCATGGCGATGATCGCGGCGATCTGCACGGCCTGGAAGATGCCGTAGTCGTAGTAGCCCTTGACCTTCGCCAGGCCCTCGACCATCGCGGCGTTGCCGCAGCAGAAGCCGATGCGCCAGCCGGCCATGTTGTAGGGCTTGCTGAACGTGGTGAACTCGACGCCGAGGTCTTTCGCGCCGGGGGCCTGCAAGAGCGACGGAGCCTTGTAGCCGTCGAAGCAGGTCTCGCCGTAGGCGAAGTCGTTGACGAGCATCACGCCGTGGCGGCGGCAGACCTCGACCGCCTTCGGGAAAAACGAATCGTCGACAGTCATGGCCGTCGGGTTGTGCGGGTAGCAGAGGATGACCATCTTCGGCTGCGGCGTGAGGCTGTCGAGCGTGTGGTCGATCCGGTCGAGGAAGGTGTCGTCGTTGCCGAGCGGCACGCTGACCGTCGAGGCCCCGGCGAGGACGACCGCGGTGGTATGGATCTGGAACGCGGGGTCGGCGACGACGGCCGTGTCCCCCGGGCCCATCAGCGCGAGCATCAGGTGGCTGAAGCCCTCCTTGCTGCCGATGGTGGCGATCACCTCGGTGTCGGGGTCGAGCTCGACGCCCCACTTGCGCTCGTACTTCAGGGCCATGTCGCGGCGGAGGTTGTAGACGCCCTTGCTCACGCTGTACCGGCCGTTACGCGGGTCGAGGACGGCCTCGCGGATTTTTTCGACCACGGCGTCGGGCGCGGGGTCCGACGGGTTGCCCATATTCAGGTCGATCACGTCCGCGCCGGCCTTGCGGCGGTCGTAGATCATCTGCTTGAGCCGGCCCAGGATGTAGGTCGGCAGGCGTTCGATGCGGGAGGCGTACTGGATATCCACGTCGGGTCTCGGCGGCGGAGCGGTGTTGACCTTTGATTGATCGGATTCTAAGCCGCTCGCGGCTTAGCGGTTCCCCGCGGGGACTGAATTACGGCCCCGCCGTCGCGGCGTCGCGTTGCCGCTCCCAGCCGCGACGCAGCGCCGGGTCGAGCACCACCACGTCGGCCGCGCCGATCAACTCGCGGGCCAGCTGCTGCATCATCACCCGCTCGGCCCGGCGGCGGACGTCGGCCTCGAGCCCGGGCCGAACCGCGCCGGGGTCGACGCGCTGCCCCGCCGTCTTTTCTTTGAGGTAGACCAGCGCAAACCCGCCGTCGAGGGCGACCGGCGGGCTGACCGCCCCGACCGCGAGCCGGGCGGCGGCGGCGCGCAGGGCTTGGGGGTAGGTCGTGTCGTCGGGCCGGATCGGGGAGAGCAGCCCGCCCTGCGCCGCGCTCGGGTCGATCGAGTGCGCGGCGGCGAGCTCGGCGAACGCGAGGTCGCCCTCGGCCGCGTCGCGGCGCAGGGCCTGGGCCTCGTCCAGCGAGCGCACCATCAGCAGACGCACGCGGTACGCCGGGCCGAAACGCAGGCGGTGTTCCCGCCGGACCGCGGCGTCGGTGACGGTGACGCGGTCGGCGACGAGGGCCCGCAGCCCGGCGTTGCGTCGCAGCAGCGCGTCGAAGCGCGTCGGCCCCCAGCCGCGGCGGCGGCGGAGCTCGTCGAGCAGCCGCGCGGCCGTGTCTTCGTCATCCGCCAGGCTCGCGGCGATCCGCCGACGCTCCGCCGCGATCTCCCCCGGCCCGACGACGACCCCGGCCGTCGCCAGGCGGCGGGACAGCATCGCGTCGAGCACGTGCTCGCTCAGCGTCGATCCGCCGGCCGCCTCGACCATTGCCGGCCACAAGGCCCCC
Source organism: Planctomycetota bacterium (assembly GCA_039025315.1). Classification (GTDB taxonomy): domain Bacteria; phylum Planctomycetota; class Phycisphaerae; order Phycisphaerales; family Phycisphaeraceae; genus Algisphaera. The sequence goes on from JBCCOP010000018.1 coordinate 10,555, forward strand.
CGACGCAGCGTCTCGCCGCCGACGTAGGCGACCACTTCGCCCCGCGGGTTTGCGGGCGGTGGTGCGGCGGTCACCGGCCCCGCGACGGGGGCCGACCCCCGGCCGCTCGGCTGGCAGCCGAGGGCCGTCAAGGCCATCACGAGACAAAAACCGAGCGGTCGTTTAGCCACATCCGCAAGTTAGGCCCGCTCCCGCCGCTCGTCAACGGATCGCGGCCCGAGACGGGGCGAGGCCGACCCGGTCCGCCGCCGCCTAGCATCTGGTTTAATTGGCAACCACGGCCCCTTGCTCAACCGCATCGGCCGGCCCCTTGCCCCACGGACCACGCCTTGAACGCCACCCGCCGCCTCTACCTCGACAACGCCGCGACCAGCTTCCCCAAGCCGCCCTGCGTGCTCGAAGGCATGACCCGCTTCGCCACCGAGCTCGGCGCATCGCCGGGGCGGGGCGCGTACGCCGAGGCCCGCGAGGCGACCGGCTTGTTCAACGAGTGCCGGCAGCGCATCAACACGCTCATTGGCGGCGCGTCGCCCGACCACGTCGTGTTCACGCTCAACACGACCGACGCCCTGAACCTCGCGATCCACGGGCTGATCCACCCCGCCGCGAAACGCCGCCACGTCGTGACGTGCCACCTCGACCACAACTCGGTGCTGCGGCCGTTCAACGAGCTGGTCGCCCGCGGCGTGGCCGAGCAGACCCGCGTGGCCTGCGATCCCGTCAGCGGTCGGGTCGACCCCGACGACATCCGCGCCGCGGTCCGCCCCGACACCGGGCTCGTCGCCGTGGTCCACGGCAGCAACGTCACCGGCACGCTCCAGCCGATCCGCGAGATCGGCCGGCTCTGCCGCGAGCTGGCGGTGCCTTTCCTCGTCGACGCGGCGCAGACCATCGGCCACGTGCCCCTCGATGTCGAAGACGACCACATCGACCTGCTCGCCGCGCCGGGCCACAAGTCGTTGCTCGGGCCGCTGGGCACCGGGTTCCTCTACATCCGCCCCGGCGTCGAGAAACTGATGCGCACCGTCCGCGAGGGCGGCACCGGCAGCGTCAGCGAGCTCGACGTCCAACCCGATTTTATGCCCGACCGCTTCGAGCCCGGCAGCCACAACGCGATCGGGATCGTCGGCCTGGGCGCGGCCGTCGGCTGGGTCCTCGACCAGACCGTCGAGAAGCTCTGGGCCCACGACCGCAAGCTCACCCAGACCATGATCGACGGCCTGCACGACCGCGACTCGCTGCCCGGCCTGACCTGCCTCGGCCCGCCCGGGATCAAGCACCGCTGCGGCGTGTTCTCGCTCCGCATCGAGCGCGAGGACGGCCGCTTCGAGTCGCCCCAAGCGTTGGCCGACGCCTTGGAACAAGAGTTCGGCATCCTCAGCCGGGCCGGCATCCACTGCGCCCCGCTCGCCCACCGGACCGTCGGCACCCACGACCGCGGCGGCACCACCCGCCTGTCTTTCGGCCCGTTCGTCACCACCCAGGACGTCAAATACGCCTGCGACGCCCTGTCGCACCTCTGCGACCCCGCCGCCGTCGCGTCGGCGTAGTTTCAATCCAAACGGTCGATCCGCAAGACCCAGTCGGGCCCGCCCGGCGGGGGGGTGAACACGACCCGGCCCGGATTCTCCGGGTGTGTTGTGGCATCAGTGACACCGTCACGCGGATCGATCCATGTGACGACCACCTCACCGCCGCCGAGGCACGACGTGTCCACCTCGAGCCACGACTGCCGGAACGGGAAGTACACCAGCAGCGCCCGCGTCGGCCCATCACCCGCGGCCACCCGGCAGCCGACCGGCCAGACCGAGGGGTGCGGGTCGGCGTTGGGTACCGCGTGCGGGTCGTAGCGCGCTGCCGCCCCGGCCGGCAACGACTCCATCAGTTCCCGCAGGTGACGCATCTGCCCGGCCCCCGGCAGCGACAGCGACTCGCGCCAGTTCCGGCTCGGCCACGAGCCTTTCACCACCGGCGTCGTCGTGTCCGGCCCCCCGCCGCAGAACTGCCACACCGCCGCCGCCCCGTAACCCACCCCGCACCCGCCGGCGAACGCGCCGCGGTACGCCGCCGACCGCACGTCGTGGTCGGTGAACCGGCCGTTCTCCGGCGTAAAGCCGATCGGGTGGTCCTCGTAAGGCATCTCCAGGTCGAGCACCGGCCGGGCCGTCGCCGCGCCGTCGGCCGTGATCCGCTCCCACACCGCCGGGTCGCGGTGGGCGTGGCCGCTCTGCTGCGCGTGCAGGTCCAGCCACGCCTCGCCCTCGGCCCCCCAGCTGTCCGACGACGACGACGACCCCAGCGGGTGAAACGTCATGAGGTGACGCTTCGCCTCGTTTGCCCGGATCGCCTCGGCCATCGCCCGCCACACGGCCCGCGTCGCGTCGTCCGCCGCCGGCCGGTCGCCGCCGATGACCCAGAAGAGGTTGTCGCGGTCGCCCAACCGATCGGCCCACACCCCGCCGAGAGCCGCCGCCTTCGACGCGTCGAGGATCGGCTCGCCGCCGGCCCACAGCGGCGTGACCAAGTGGCCCCACGTCGGCAGGAAACCCACCGTGAGCCCGAACGATGCCGCGCGATCCACCATCGCCTCGACGCGTTCGAGCAGCACCGGGTTCGGCCGGGCCGGATCGCCGTCGAGCATCGGCCACTGCCCGTCGGCCATCGGCGTCGTCCGGCAGTCGTGCTCGTAGTACCCGACGACCAGCACCCCGTTGAAGCCCTGCTTGGCCCTTGTCTCCAAGTAAAACTCAATGTCTCCGGGCGAGAGCGCCGCGAACATCCGCCACGCGGTGTCCGCCAACAGAAACACCGGCCGGCCGTCGGCGTCGATCAGCCGACCGCTACCTCCTCCGACCCGCCACGGGCCCGACACCGTCACGCCTTGCCCTTCTGCTTCGCCCACGAGTCGCGCAGCGTCACCGTCCGGTTAAACACCGGCGTCCCGTCGGCCGCGTCTTCGACGTCCCGCACGAAGTAGGCCTGCCGCTCGAACTGCAGCGGCACTCCCGGAAGATCATCAATCAGAGCCGGCTCGACTTTCGCCGTCACTGTTTTCAAGGAATCGGGGTTAAGGTGGTCCAGCCAGTCGCCGCCTTCGGGCACCGACTCCGGGTCCTCGGCCGTGAACAGGTGCTCGTACAGCCGGACCTCCACGTCGGCCGCGTGCGCTACGCTGACCCAGTGGATCGTGCCCTTGACCTTCCGCACCTTGCCCTCGGCGTCCGGCGGCGGGCTTTCGCCGCCGCGCGTCTCCGGGTCGTAGGTGCATTCGAGCTCGACCACGTTGCCGTCGTTGTCGGTGACCGCCCGCTCGCACCTGATCCAGTACGCCCACCGCAGCCGCACCTCCCGCCCCTCCGTCAGCCGGAAGAACTTCCGCGGGGCGTCGGGCATGTAGTCCTCCCGCTCGATCAGGAGGTGTTTGGCGAAGGGCACCCGCCGCGTTCCGTCGGCCGGGTCTTCGGGGTTGTTCTGCGCCTCGAACCACTCGACCTCGCCCTCGGGGTAGTTCGTGATCGTCACGCGGATCGGGTCGAGCACCGCCATGCGACGCTGGGCCCTGGCGTTGAGGTCGGCCCGCAACACGTTCTCGAGCTTGGCGAACTCGATGTTGTTCTCACGCTTGGCCACGCCCGCCTCGGTCCAGAACCGCACGATCGACTCGGGCCGGTAGCCCCGCCGCCGCATGCCCCGCAGCGTCGGCATCCGCGGGTCGTCCCAGCCGGTAACGTGCCCGCCGTCGATCAGCTGCCGCAGCTTCCGCTTGCTCGTGACCAGGTGCGTGATGTTGCCGCGGGCGAACTCGATCTGCCGCGACTTGTGCGGCACGCCCGCCGGGTGGCCCGCCACTAACGCGATGTGGTCGATGAACCATTCGTACAACGGCCGGTGGGTCTTGAACTCCAGCGAGCAGAGCGAGTGCGTCACGCCCTCGATCCAGTCGGACTGGCCGTGCGCCCAGTCGTACATCGGGTACAGGCACCACGCGTCGCCGGTCCGCGGGTGCGGCTGCTTGACGATGCGGTACATCGCCGGGTCGCGCAGCTCGACGGTCGGGCTGGCCATGTCGATCTTCGCCCGCAGCACGCGTGACCCCTCGTCGAACTCCCCGGCCTTCATCCGCTCCAGCAGGCCCAGCGATTCTTCCGGGGGCCGGTTGCGGAAGGGCGACGGCGTGCCGGGCCGGGTCAGTGTCCCGCGGGTTTCGCGGATCTGCTCCGCTGTCTGGTCATCGACGTAGGCGTGGCCCGCCTTGACCAAAGCGACCGCCCACGCGTAGAGCTGATCGAAGTAGTCCGAGGCGTAGCACAGCCGGTCCCAGTCGAACCCCAGCCACCGCACGTCGTCGAGGATCGAGTCGATGTACTCCTGTTCTTCCTTGGCCGGGTTCGTGTCGTCCAGCCGGAGGTTGCACTTACCCCCGAACTGCTTCGCCAGCCCGAAGTCGATCGCGATCGCCTTGGCGTGCCCGACGTGGAGATACCCGTTGGGCTCGGGCGGGAACCGCGTCTGCACGTGATCCACCTTCCCCGCGGCGAGGTCGGCCTCGATCTCCTGAACAATAAAGTGAGAAGGTGGTGGGTCTTCCGTATTCATATGGTCTTGTCGCTGTGGTGGTGCTTTGGCTCGAAGTGTAGCGGGAAGCATCTTGTTTGCGGTCGCCTGCGCGGCGAGCGGCAGGGGCTCTGCCCCTGCACCCCGAAGACACCTCGCAGGCTTGTCTTGCCTTCGGGGTGTCGGGGCGGAGCCCTGACCGCCCGCCGCGCAGGCGACCGCAGAGAAAGAACCTCCCGCGTCTGTACAATCTGCCGCCCATGCCGGACCCGTCCACCCCCGTCGTCACCCGCTTCGCCCCCTCGCCCACCGGCGAGCTGCACGTCGGCGGCGCTCGCACCGCGCTCTTCGCCTGGGCCTACACCCGCCGCCACCACGGCACGTTCCTCCTCCGCTTCGAAGACACCGACCAGAAACGCTCGTCCAAGCAGGCCGAGCAGAACATCCTCCGCGACCTCGACTGGCTCGGGCTGACGGCCGACAACGGCGACGACATCCCCCGGCAGTCCGAACGGCTGCCGCTCTACGACGAGGCCGTGGAGAAACTCGTTTCCGGGGGCCGGGCCTACGAAGACGACGGGGCGGTCCGCTTCCGCATGGACCGCGACATCGCGTTCGAGGATGCCGTCTACGGCCCCATCGCCGTCGAAGCCAAAGACCTCGAAGACTTCGTCATCCGTAAAGCGGACGGTTTCCCGACGTTCCACCTCGCCGTCGTTGTCGACGACGCCGACATGGGGGTCACCCACGTCATCCGCGGCCAGGAGCACCTGACCAACACCACCAAGCACGCCGCTCTGTGCGACGCCCTCGGCCTGCCCCGCCCCGTCTGGTGCCACACCCCCAGCATCCTCAACCCCGACGGTTCGAAGATGAGCAAGCGGGACAAGGCCAAGGCCGCGCGGGCCGCCGCCAAAGCCGGGGGATGGCCATCCCCCGGCCCGGTCGAGCCGCCGCGCTACGACGCGTTCATCGCCAAAGACAACGACGACCTCGACATCGCCACCGCGATCGCCGAAGCGAATGGACTCGAACTCCCCGAGATCAACGTCGCCGACTTCCGCCGTTCCGGCTACACCCCCGCCACCCTCCTCAACTACCTCGCCCTCCTCGGCTGGAACCCGGGCAACGACCTCGAACGCTTCGACCTCGACTTCCTCACCACCCACTTCGGCCTCGACCGCATCGGCAAGTCCAACAGCAAGTTCGACCGCCAGAAACTCGCCGCTTTCAGCCAGGACGACATCGCCCGCATGCCCCCGGAAGTCTGGGGCCAGAAGCTGAGGGCCCATTTCGATGATTACCACCCCGACTTTACCGCCGCGTTGGGCGAGCATTTCGATCTCTTCGCCGGCATGTACCAGGAGCGCAGCAAGACCCTCGACGACCCGGCCACGCTCGGCGCGTTCTTCTTCACCCCGCCGACCGACTACCAGCCCAAAGCGGTCAAGAAGAACCTGACCAAAAACGACGGAGAAGGCCTCAAGAACCTCGCCCACACCCGCGACGCCCTGGCCAACCACGACGACTGGTCCGCCGACGCCCTCCACGCCCGCCTCGACGCCCTCTGGCAAGAACTCAACCTCAAGAATATGGGCGGCGTCGCCCAACCCCTGCGCGTCGCCCTCACGGGAGCCGCCGTGTCGCCTGAGATCGGCCCGACCCTGGTCCTGCTCGCTAAAACAGAAACCCTCCAACGCATCGACGCGTGCCTCGCCCAAGTCCAAGCCGCATGAACTACTGGCTCTTCAAAACCGAACCCGGTGACTGGTCCTGGGAGGACCAACTCACCGCCCCGCGAAAGACCACCGCCTGGGACGGCGTCCGTAACCATCAGGCCAACAACCTGATGAAGCAGATGAGCAAGGGCGACCGCGGCTTCTTCTATCACTCGGTCAACGAGAAACGCATCGTCGGCGTCGTCGAGATCGTCAAGGAACACGAGCCCGACCCCACCGACACCACCGGCCGCAGCAAAGAGGGCTTTGGCATGGTCACCGTCCGGGCCGTCGGCCCGATGCCCGAGCCTGTCACGCTCGCCCAGATCAAGGCCGAGCCCAAGCTCGCGGACATGGTCCTGGTAAACAACTCCCGCCTCAGCGTCCAGCCCGTCACCGCCGCCGAGTGGAAAGTCATCTGCAAGCTCGGCGGGTTCCGTGGTTAGCTAAAAAAGCCTTGTTCCCAAGGCAGCCAACTTTATATTTCGCCGAGGATTTGGCGGACCCGATCGTGCCCCATTTTCTCGGCCCACGTGCGGGGCTGCGCCCACGACGGTGTGTCCGGTTCGTCCACCGGGACGCCACGTTCCAGCAACAGGGATACCAGCTCGCCGCGGCCGTACCGGCACGCCCAGCCGAGGGCCGTGCTGCACAACAGCTCGTCCCGCCGCATCGCGTCCGCCCCCGCGTCCAGCAGAAGCGTCGCGAAGCGGTTGCGCTGCTCGGCCGGCATGACTGGACCGCGGTGCGCACCGCCCCGCGCCGCCACGAAATGCAGCAGCGTCAGGCCGAACCGGCCCGTCGCGTTCGGATCGATCCCCGCGTCCAGCAGCCGCTTGAGGATCGTGAACCGGTGGTCGCCGCGGTAGCCCGCCGGGCGGACGTGCGGGTTCGGGCCGCCCATCCGCATCGGCTGGCACAGCAAGTCGTGCCAGGACGTGATGCCGCCGTCGGACGGCGGCAGCTCATCCTTCAAGGCCATCAACCGCGGCAACGCCATGTCCACGATCGGCAACGCCGTGCAGCAGGCCGCCGCCCACACCAGCTCGCGGACCCACGCCGGCTCGTCGCCCCGTTCGGCGAACAGCCGCTCAGCCGTCGCGTAGTCGTGGGCGGCACAGACCGTGTACGCCGACGGCTCCGCGCCGTACTCGAACAACAGCTCCACCATCGCCCGGTCCCCGCGCTCGTAGGCCCGGTCCAGCGGCCAGCCCGAGGCGTAGACGTTGGCGTTCGGGTCGGCCCCGCGGTCGAGCAGCAGCCGGGCGATCTCGTGCCGGCCGTACGCCGCCGCCCGCCAGATCGGCCCGCCCCACGAGACTGCCTCTTCGTCGTCGGTGTCTCGGCCCAGCGGGATCTTCTCGTCGACGTCCATTCCCAGGTCGAGCAGGCCGGCCACCGTATGGGTCTGCCCGAAGATCACGGCCGCCGAGAGCACCCCGCCGCGGCTCCACGAGAACCCCTCGGTCAGCGAGCCGGGTTGCTCACGTTGCATCCTCCGCAGCTCGTCGAGCTCGCCCATCGCTGCCGCGCCCAGCGGGGTCCACCCGGCACCTCGCCGACGCAGCCGGGCCAGGATGCGCCGCGCCGGCTCGACCCGGTCCTGCTGGAGCCAGCCGGTCTCCTTCACAGCGCGGTCCATCGGCGTGTCGCCCACCGCATCCCGCTTGTTCGGCGACGCCCGGTGGTCGCACAGCCAACCGACCACCTCCTCGTCGGTGACCTCCGCCGCGACGTGCAGCGGCGTGGCCCCGTCGCGGTCGCACTGCTTGATCAGGGCGGGCTGCGCCGCCAGCAGCTCGATCGCCGCGCCGTGTTGCCCGGTGCGGATCAGCCGGGCGAGTTCTTCCTGCTGGGGGCTGACCGTGATGTTGGGGCAGCTCAGTTCTTCTTGGCGCTGCCGCTCGACGTCGCGGATCGCGTCGATCACCGACGTCAGCCCGCGCTCGGTCGCCATACGCAGGGCCGAGGTCGATTCGCGGTGCGGCCATATGCCCCGGTGGGCGTCGGCGCCGTGTTCCATGAGCAGGCGGGTCATTGCCGCGTCGGCGTTGAGCACGGCCAGGTGGATCATCTGCTGCTCGCCCGCGCCGCTGGTCGCCGCCGCGAGTTCCGGCCGACGCCGCAGCATCTTGGTGACCTCGTCGACGTCTCCCGCCCGGACGGCGTCCGCCAACGCGGCCTTGTTCACGCCGTCCACACGGGCTTTGAGCTTCGGCCAGCTCGTAAAGCCGTAGGAACGGGCCAGCACGAGCTGTGCCTCGCTGAGGGTGAGCGCGTGCCCCGGTTCGGCGTGGAACCACCGCTTGACTTCGGCGCAGGCGTCGGGATCGTTGGCCACGAAACCCCGGTGCAGTTCCTTGGCCTGCGTTTTGAGCTGGTTCAGGTCAGGTCGGTCGGGCACGGACCGGAACCCCCGCGGGGGCGGGGACGGGAAGACGGACTCGGGTTGCTGGGCCACGGCGATCTCCTTTCGAGAGGGGGGTGCCCGGTGTCCGCTGGCTCGGGCCGAAAGAAGATCATCGCGCGGATGAACTCGGAAATTGTCGAGGCATCACGGATGGGCTCTGCCCTTCCCGCGGACACGGGGGCGATCCGTTCGCCGCCTAAAGCGTAATGCGGCCCCGGCCAAACGCAAGCCCCTTATTCCGCATACCGCGACGCGAGATGACGCCGCATAACCTCGTCGATCGCGTCGTGTCCCGTCGGTAGCCACCCCGCTTCGACCCTGGCCCCGGCCCGAACCAACAACTCGGCGCACCGGGCGTGGTCCTGCTCGAACCCCGTCTCCCACCCGTGTAGCGCGCCGTGCACACAGGTCTGGATCGGCGTCCCGTCGTACTGGTGCACCCATTCCAAGGGCGGTTCGGGGTCGCCTTGCAGGAGCTGGGCGAGGCAGTCGGCGTGGCCGTGGAAGGCGGCGCGGTCGAGCGGGGTCATCTTTTCGTTGTCCCGGATATGCCGGTCGAAGCCCAGCGTCAGCATCGCGGTGACCGCGTCGGGCCGGTACCACCAGCAGGCCCGGTTCAACGCCGCGTGGTCGTCTCCGGACAGCTCGTCCTTGAGGCCCGGGTACTTGTCCAGCAAGGCCCGGCCGGCGTCCGCATCCCCCCGGCACGCCGCGGCGAGCAGCCGCTGCTTGGGCGGCGACGCCTCGAGCAAGCGTTGCGCCACCGCGTCGTGACCGGCCTCCACCGCGGCCTCGATCGGCGTCCGCCCGTGCCCCAGCGTCCAGTTGTAGATGACCCCGCCGTGCTCGTTCACCCAGGGCGCCACGCCCAGGCGGTGCGTCACACACAACGGGTCTTCCGCGAGGCAACGATCCAGCATGTCGATATCCCCCAACGCCGCGGCGAGGAAGACGTCCGGCTCCGCCCCGTGTTCCAACAGCCGACGCACCACCCGCTCGTGCTTGACCCGGTACTGCACGGGCGTGGAGCCGTGGTCGACGTCACGGGCGTTCACGTCCGCCCCTCGCTGCATCAACAAGTCCACCATCCGGGGCGACCGGGCGTCGTGCAGCGGGTGCTTGCCGTCCCCGCCCCGGGCGGTAATGAGCGAAGGGTCGGCATCAAGCAGCTCACACACCCGATCGAAGTGATCTAGATGGACTGCGACCCAGATGTCCTCTTCGACGCCCCGCTCCAGCAGCGGGATCGCCACTTCCGGGGGCTGGTCCTCCGCGAGCCCGAACCCGCCCGGCCCCCAGTCCGACTTGCGGTTCACGTCTGCCCCCCGCTCCACCAGCCAGTCAAACACCGGCAGGTTCTGACGCACCGCGAACAGCAGCGTCCCGCCGAACTGGCCCACCGGCTCGTTGATCCGCTCGCCGCACTCCGGGTGCGACGCAAACAACCGCTCCATCTCGGCAAGGTCCCCCGCCTCCACCGCCGACACCAACCGCTCGAACGGCGGCCGCGTCAACGACTCGATCTTCCGGACCAGGTCCGCCCACCCCCGGAAGCCGTACCCCCGAGCGACCACAAGCTGCGCATCGCTGAGCTTCGCCGCCCCCGGCTCCGGTGGCTTCGGATGAAGCGCACGCAGCCGCGGTACCGCTTCCGCTTCACCGCTCCACCACGCCCGCACCAACGCCTTGGCCCGCTTGCGCTGACGCTCCAGGCTGGGCTTCGCCGGCAGGGGCTCGACCCACCGCAAATCGTCCGCATCCATTATGAATCCCCTTCCGCAGCGTCACGCACGGCCCGATCAAGCAGCTCCGCAAGCTCGGGGTGGCCGCCGTGCTCGGCCCAGTCGCGTGGCGTGGCGTTCCACATCTTGTCCTTGAGGTCGAGTTTTGCTCCCCACTGGATCAGCTCGCGGGCCGCTTCGGGGTGGCCGTGGTAGGCGGCGAGGTGAAGGGGGGTGGCGTGGGTGTGGGCACCGCTAGGGTTAAACGCGTTGGGGTCGGTCGCGCCGTAGTCCGCGGAGCAGAGGTAGGAGATGGGGCCGGGGTGGCCGTAGAGCGCCGCGTAGGCCAGCGCGAGCCGGCGGTCGCGCTCGGACGGGCTTTCCTGCTCAACGATCCGCTTGACTTCCTGCGGCTCGTTGAACGCGGCGTAGACCGGCAGCGTCTTCTCGGCCCCGAGCTCTGTCAGTAACCGCGCTGCGCCAACCTCACCCTCCGCCAACGCCGCACCCACCGCGTGGTCGGGGTCGGCCCCCCGCTCGACCAACAACCTGATCAACGGCTGCTGCAACCCGTTCGTCCTCGCTCGCATCCCCGACGCCACCAGTCCCAGCGTCGTTGTTTGGCCGTCCTCCCCGCAGCCCGCGTCAACACTCGCCCCCGCGGCCAGGATCACCTTCGCTACGTCCACGAGGCCTGCCGGCAAAACCTCACCCTCAAAGCATGGATTCGCCGCGACAAAGTGCAGCAGCGTCGCCCCCCGGAAGTAGCCCTTCTCGTACATCCCATGCCCGCCCGTCAGCCGTTGGTCCACTAGCCCCGGATGTTCCGCCAACAGCCGACTCAGCCCCGCGGCATCCCCGTCGTCAATCATCCCCACCGCCCGCGCTAGCAGCGGGTCGTCCGGCGGAGGGTGGCGGTGTACCGCGGCATCCCTTCCGGCGTCCGGTGCAAACCGACAGCCCACCAGCAAACAGCCGAGAACCAAAACAGACGCGACAAACAGGACGAAATCCATGACGGACCTCCTTCAGGGAGTGATGCCGGGTGTCCGCGTGGCCGGCGAAGGGGTGCGTCATGCAACAAGATGGACCGACATGAGACAGGTGGGCGGAGCCCTTTCCGCAGACCGGCGGCGTCCGTCACGTCGAGCTCAAAGTAAGCTTTGCCAAGTCGTAGGGCAAACGGCGGTTCGATCCCGTGTTTCGTCAACTTCAATCAGGAGGGCTGTATGCCCGGGAAATTTGATGCTTTTGGGCTACGGGTGCGGGCGGGCCGCGTTGTGGCGGTCGCCGGCGTCACGCTGTTGGCCGCGCTGAGCGCGGTGGCTGAGCCGGACGCCCGGGGCGGGGGCGAGGTGTTTGATGTCGGGCCGATCGAGGGCCTGGTGATCGACGGCAACCCGGACGACTGGGGCGATCGGGGTTTGTCGGTCGAGGTCTTGCTGCCGCGTGGCGGGCCGGTGCTGCCTCGGTCGGACTTCGGGCCCCGCGCCCGTTTCGCCTGGGACCCGGCCGGGCTGGCGGTGCTGGTGCTTGTCGCGGACGACCGGGCGGTCGAGTCGCCGAAGCGTCGGCCCTGGCTTGCCGACTCGGTCGAACTGTTTCTGGCCGCCGGCGAAGGTCTGCGGCAGCGGGTGCAGGTCGTCGTGACCCCGGGGCTGGACCCGGCGCACGGCGGTGTCGCGTCGTTCGAGGCCTTCGACCGGCGGGACGACCAGGCCGCCGCGTTTGCCCCCGAGGTCGCCGGTCGGCCGATGGAAGGCGGCTACGCCGTCGAGGTTCGTTTCCCCTGGGCCGCGATGGGTGTCACGCCGGGCGACGGCGAGGTCGTCGCCCTCAACCTGCAGGTCAACGACCGTGACCACGCGACCCGAGATCGACGCGATCAAGTCAGTTGGTTCCCCACCGGCTGGGCCGGCAAGGGTCCGCAGCACATGCATCGCCTGCGTCTGCGTGAGCGCGCCGGCCCGTCCGTCGTCCGGGCCGCGGCCCTCGGTACTGCGACGTCGCTCCAACACCAACACGTCGACGTCGTCGCGACCCCCGATCACGCGGGGCGGAAGCTGACGCTGACGGCGGACAACCGCACATTCGTCGAGACGGCGTACAAATCAGCCGACGGCTACGCCGCGGCGACACTGCGCTTCGACACCACCGATTTCGACCCCGACAGCCCGATGACGCTGACGCTTCGTGAAGAAGGAGTCCCGTTTTATACTTTTACGCCCGACGACGCCCGGCCCCAAGTACGCCAGGGCGTCCAAGACGCACGGCTGGATGTGCAGGCCGTCTTCTCCGGCTCAGCTCTGCCAGACGTTGACTTCGAAAATCGAGCCTGGATCGAGGCCATGCTCGGCGACTATACGCTGACGACCGCTTATTACGACGCCGAGATGAACCCCGTAACGCAAGCCACCGAGCCGGGCCGTTACGGTGCGGTCACGACCGTCGCGTCCGACAAAACCTCGCCGATCTACCGCTACACAACGCTCTACCGGATTCCGGACGATGCGGAGGTCGATTGGCAAACCCTCGCGGTCACCGGGCTGCGACTTCCCGGCGGGCTGGGCCTCGATCCCGCGGTGCTCGAACGCCAGAGTCACGCCCTGCAACGCTTCGCGCAGGACGAACTGCGCAGTAAGTTCCGGCACCATACGCCCGGCTCCGTCCTCTTGAGCTGGCTTCACGAAACCGCCCCCGAAACGCCCCGGACATACCGCGGCCACGATCCCTCGTCCGCCGACGAGCGTTACTGGCTCCGGCTGCAGAAACAGCTCGGTCATTTTCGCCACCGCTACCACCTCTATCTGCCCGAAGGGTACGACGACCCGGCCCACGCCCAGCGGAGGTGGCCCGTCATCCTCTTCCTCCACGGCAGCGGCGAGCGTGGCTTAGCTCCGCAGCCCGAGCCGACAAACGGCCCCGCCGTGGCGGCGGAACGCGATGGCTTGGATATGCCTTTCGTCATCATCAGCCCGCAATGCGAACCCGGGCGGTGGTGGACCGCGCCCCGTGTGCTTGACCTGCTGGACGAGGTGCTGCCCGTCCTCCGGATCGACCCGGACCGCGTGTACCTCACCGGGCTGTCGATGGGCGGCTACGGCAGCTGGTACGCCGCGATCGCTGACCCCGGACGGTTCGCTGCGCTCGCCCCGATCTGCGGCGGCGGCGTGCCGGAAGACGCCGGGCGGCTCGTCGACCTGCCGATCTGGGCCTTCCACGGCGACCGGGACGAGGCCGTAGTCCCCGAGCACAGCACCGCCATGATCGACGGGATCCACGGAGCCGGCGGCCGACACGCGACGCTCACCCTGTACCCCGGCGTGCGACACAACTCGTGGGACATCACCTACCGCAACCCCGCGCTGTACCGGTGGTTCCTCGACAACCGCCGGGGCCAGCCCCCGGTCACCCCCTCCCCCAAGGTGCTGCGGGAAGCGCTCGAGCAAGCGGATTGACCCGCCCGGCCCGCCGCCGCCAACTTTGAACCCGTTAACCCTTCGCCCACGCGGCGGAGTGTCAGTCGGTAGCATGCCGCCCCGGCGTGGCCCGCCCGGCCGAGGTCGCCGAGCGATCGCCCGTCACGCCCCGTCACGTGGCCCACGCCGCGGAGCCTCCGAACCGGACCCGACCCATGAGCCTGATCGTCACCGGCAGCATCGGCATCGACACCATCCACACCCCCACCGTCCAGGCCCCCGACGTCCTCGGCGGCAGCGCGATCTACTTCGCCGCCGCCGCGAGCTTCCACGGCCCCGTCCGCCTCGTCGGGGCCGTCGGCGACGACTTCCCCGAGTCGTTGGAATCGCCGTTCAAACACTTCGACATCGACCTCGCCGGCCTGGAGCGCCGGGTCGGCTCGAAGACCTTCCGCTGGACCGGCAAGTACCTGGAGAACATGAACGACCGCGAGACGCTGAGCGTCGAACTCAACGTTCTCGGTGAAGACCCGCCGCCGGTGCCCTCGGAATACGCCGACAGCGAGTTTGTGTTTCTCGCCAACGCCCACCCCGCCGCACAGGGCGCTCTTTTGGATCAACTGCCCAACGCCAAGCTCTCAGTCGCCGACACGATGGACCTCTGGATCGGCAACGAGGCCGACACGTTGGGCGCACTTCTCAAGCGGCTCGACGGGCTGGTGCTCAACGACAGCGAAGCCGTTCAGCTCACCGGGCTGACCAACATCGTCAAAGCGGGCGAGGCCGTGTTGGAGCGGGGCCCGAAGTTCGTCGTCATCAAACGCGGTGAGCACGGGGCGTTCCTGCTCCACGCCGACGGGGCGGTGTCGTTGCCCGCCTACCCGGCCCGCGACGTCGTCGACCCGACCGGGGCCGGCGACACCTTCGGCGGCGGCATGATGGGCCACCTAGCGGCCACCGGCGGCGACACCTCGCTTAACAACCTCAAACACGCCATGGCCGCCGGCACCGTCGTCGCCAGCTACAACATCGAATCCTTTAGCCTCAACCGCCTGATGGCCCTCGGCCGCGAAGACCTCGACCGCCGCCTCGCCGACTATACCGCCATGCTCGACCTCGCCGGCTGACCGCGTCACACTGACGGCGTGCCGACGCCGCCCGACAACGCTCCACCCTCACCACCGCTGCCGCCGCCCGGCGTGCTGGTCAACGCCACCCTCTGCATCGACACCGTCGAGGTCCCCGGCGTCGGCCGGGTCGATGGTGTGCTCGGCGGGGCCGCCGCCTACTTCACCGCCGCCGCCCGACGCTACGGCCCCGTCCGCGTCCTCGCCGCCGTCGGCTCCGACTACCCCAACGACCTCTGGCAAAAACTGCAAAGCCTCGGCGGCGACCTCACCGGCGTCGCCCGACGCCCCGGCCGCACCTTCCGTTGGCACGGCCGCTACCAACCCGACCTCCAGAACCGCGACACCCTCGTCGTCGACTTCGACCCCGCCGTCGAGGCGATGCCCCCGCTGCCGCCGGGTTGGGAAGCCTCCGCCTACGTCTGCCTCGGCGTCAACGCCCCCGCCAACCAACTCCGCCTGCGTGATTCACTACCCAACACCCGCCTCGCCGTGCTCGACACGATCGACCTTTACGTCAACGAGCACCGCGACGACCTGCTCCGCGCCATCGCCGCGGCCGACGGTGTTGTGGTCAACGACTGGGAAGCCGCCCGCCTCACCGGCCACGACGACCCCGCCGCCGCCGCCCGCCGCCTGCTCGACCTCGGCGTCGCCTTCGCCGTCGTGAAACAAGGCGCCGCCGGCTCCCACCTTGCCACGCCCGACGACGCCTGGCACTGCCCCGCCTGCCGCGTCGACCGCCTCGTCGACCCCACAGGTGCCGGCGACAGCTTCCTCGGCGCCATGCTCGGCCACCTCGCCGCCCACCACGCCACCCCCCACGACCCCGCCGCCCTCCGCCACGCCGTCGCCCACGGCACCGCCGCCGCCAGCTTCACCATCGAAGCCTTCAGCCTCGACCGCTGGTTCCATCTCACCGACGCCGAACACGCCGACCGCCTCGCCACCCTCCTCGCCGACGCCGGCCTCGCCTGACGCTGACCACCACCCGCTCACCCACCCGAAACCTCCCGGCCGCGGAGCGAAAACTTCCGGGGGGGGTTACAGCGCTCGTCGTACCGGCGTTCGTCGCAGCGCCGCCACCAACGCCGCCGTCAACCCCCACACCACCAGCACCCGCCCCCCCGGCCGCGTCGACACCTCCGCGAACCAAGGCACCCACCGGTCCATCACCGGCACCACCCGCACGTTCACCCACCCGTGCAACACATAAATCCCCAGCGTCCACCCCGACACCCCCGCGAGCCACCCCGGCGTCCGCCCCGTGACCTGCACCGCCGCCGCCACCAACACAAGCGCCCCAAACGCCCGCCACCACTGCCACCAAACCTGACCACTCACCCCCGGAACCCCGCCAACCCACGCCGACACCCCGTAAACCCCCACCGCCAACAACGCCACCCCCAACACCCCCCGCCGCGGCGACACCCACCCCCGCGAACCACCCCGCCGCGCCTCCCACGCCAACGCCCGCCCCAGCGCCACCCCGCACCCCACCGACGCCACCCCGAACAGCCACGACTTCACGACCGTCCACCCCCACACCGCCGACCGCTCCGCGTAATCACCCCCGACCATCGACATCCCCATGAACCGCCCCCCGACCGCGTCGTACACCGCCCCCGTCACCCACACGCCCCCGGCCGCCACCCCCAACCCCCCCGCGATCAACACCCCGTCCGACACTTTCCACCTCTGCAGCCCCCGTACCACCCCGACCGCCACCACCTCCGCCACGAACACAAACGGCAAAAACCACAGGTGAACGCTCGGCCCCGACACCA
>JBCCOP010000019.1:0-27092 GCA_039025315.1 Planctomycetota bacterium
GGACTTCGCCTACCAGGGCTTCGGCGACGGGCTGTTCGAGGACGCCGGCGGCCTCCACGCCCTGGCCGACGCCTGCGACAACTTCCTGGTCTGCTCCAGCTTCTCGAAGAACTTCGGGCTCTACCGCGACCGCTGCGGCGCGCTGACGGTCGTCGCCGCGACCCCGGAAGTGGCCGACGCCGTGCAGAGCCAGGTCAAGGCCGTCGTCCGCCGCAACTACTCCAACCCGCCCGCCCACGGCCCGGAGGTGGTCACGACCGTCCTCGACGACCCCGAACTCCGGGGGCAGTGGGAAGCCGAGCTCGCCGCCATGCGCGACCGCATCCACGCCATGCGCCACGCCTTCGCCGCCGGCCTCGACGAGCGCGGCGTCAACCTCTCCGCTACGGGCAACGACTTCGTCGTCCACCAACGCGGCATGTTCACCATGTCCGGCCTCACCACCAAGCAGGTCGCCACCCTCCGTCAGACCTACAGCATTTACGTCGTCGGCTCCGGCCGGATCAACGTCGCCGGCATGACCGCGGACAACCTCCCCCGCCTCTGCGACGCCATCGCCGAGGTCACC
The DNA here is from genome assembly GCA_039025315.1 of Planctomycetota bacterium. GTDB lineage: Bacteria > Planctomycetota > Phycisphaerae > Phycisphaerales > Phycisphaeraceae > Algisphaera. The sequence continues at coordinate 569 of JBCCOP010000019.1, forward strand.
GGCCTCGTCGGCGCCGACTACCAGATCTAACCCCCCGGAAGCCCCCGGCCCCCGGAAGTGATCACGCCGAGGGCCCGGGTCGGATGCGGTCAGGTATGGTGGTCGATCCCTATGCACGACAACATCCCCGCGATCCTCGACGAATTCCAAGCCCGCATCGCCGCGATGCACGACTCGCTGCGCGTCGAAGAAAAGGCCGCGCGTCTCGGCGAGCTCGAGACGCAAATGAACGCCCCCGACTTCTGGGACCGGCCCGACGACGCCAACGCCGTCATCGACGAGCTCAAGACGATCAAGGCTCAGATCGAGCCGCTGCAATCGGCCAAGCAGACGATCGACGACGCCGCGCTGCTCTGGGAGATGGCCGCCGAGGCCGACGACGACGAGTCGCGCCGTGAGGTCGACCAGCAGATCGAGCCGATCCGCGCCGAGCTCGACAAGCTCGAGACCTCGGCCCTGCTCTCGGGCAAGTACGACCCCCGGAACTGTTACCTCACGATCCAGAGCGGGGCGGGCGGGACCGAGGCCGACGACTGGGCCGAGATGCTGATGCGGATGTACCTCTACCACTGCGAGCGGCAGGGCTGGGACGTCAGCGAGGTCAGCAAGACCCACGGCACCGAGGCGGGCATCAAGGAGGTCACGCTGTTTATCAAGGGGCCGATGGCGTTCGGCTACCTCTCGGCCGAGGCGGGGACGCACCGGTTGGCCCGCGTCTCGCCGTTCAACGCCGAGGGCAAACGCCAGACCTCCTTCGCCGCCGTCGAGGTCACGCCCGAGTTCCCCGACACCGGCAAGGTCGAGCTCGACGAAGACAAGCTCGAGACGACCCAGTTCGCCCGCTCCTCGGGCCCCGGCGGGCAGAACGTCAACAAGGTCGCTTCCGCCGTCCGGTTGGTTTATCACTACGACCCGCAGACCACGCTCACCGTCGTGTGCAGCGTGGAACGCAAGGCCGAGCAGAACCGCAAGCAGGCGTTGTCGATCCTCAAGGGAAAGATCGAGCTGCTGGAAGAGCAGAAACGTCAGGCCGAGATGGACGCCGCGACCGGCGGCGGCGTCGACCGCGGCTGGGGCAGCCAGATCCGTAGTTACGTTTTTTACGACAACCGGGTGAAGGACCACCGCACCAACCACGAGGTCGGCAACCCCCAGGCGGTGCTCGACGGCAACCTCCAGGGCTTCATCGACGCCGAGCTCAAACGCCGGGCCAAGGCGCAGCAGGCGGCGGAATAAGCCGCAAGTCGCTCAGCCCGCCCGCCGCTGGCGGTCGCGGATCGCCATCAGCTTCGGCATGACCTCGCCCAGTGACGCGTGGGCGTTCACGCCGCCGAAGGCGTCGTGGAGCCGCGTGTACAACGCGAAGAGCTGGTCGTAGACGCGGACCGCTTCGGGGTCGGGGTGGTAGGACTTGCCGCCGCCGCCGCCCATGGCGGCCTGCGCGTCGGCTACGGTGGCGTGGCGGCCGCCGACGACCGACCCGAACATCGCCGCGCCCAACGCGCAGGTCTGGTCGGACCGGCTCACGAGCATCGGCCGGCCGAGCACGTCGGCGTAGGTCTGCATCACCAGCCGGCTCTTCTCGGCGATGCCGCCGCAGTTGACCACGCGGTCGATCTCGACGCCGTACGCCGCGAGCCGGTCGAGGATCATGCGGGCGCCGAAGGCGGTCGCCTCGACGGCGGCGCGATAGACCTCGGCCGCGGTGCTGTGCAGCGTCTGCCCGACGAGCAGCCCGGTCAGCCGGGGGTTGACCAGCACGGTGCGGTTGCCGTTGTTCCAGTCCAGCGCCAGCAGCCCGCTCGCCCCCGGAAGGAGGGATTCGGCCTCTTTCGACAGGGCGGCCCAGACGTCGCCGCCGTCGGTGTAGCCCGCCGGCGTGAGGTGGCCGGCGACCCAGGAGAACAGGTCGCCGACGGCGGACTGGCCCGCTTCGAGGCCGTACTGCCCGTTGATGACCGACCCGGGCACGATGCCGCAGATGCCGGGGACGTCGGCCAGCGGCCGGTCGGGGTCGATGGGCCAGGTGGTGATGTCGCAGGTGCTGGTGCCGATGATTTTCACCAGCGTGCCGGGCGCGACGCCGGCCCCGACCGCGCCGTGGTGCGCATCAAACGCCCCGGCCGCGACGGGGATGCCCGCGGGCAAACCGCACCGCTCCGCCACGTCCTCACACACCCGCCCGGCAACCTCGCTCGAAGGTACCGCGGCGTCGTACAGCCGCGGCCGCAGCGCCGCCAGCTTCGGGTCCAGCTCACCCAGGAATTCTTCGCTCGGCAGGCCGCCCCAGTCGGTGTGGAACATCGCCTTGTGACCCGCCGGGCAGATGCCGCGCACCAGCCGCGACGGGTCCAGGTCGCCGCAGACCCAGGCCGGCACCCAGTCGGCGCACTCGACCCACGACGCCGCGGCGTCGAACACCCCCGGCGAAGACCGGCAGCATTTCAAGAGCTTCGACCAGAACCACTCCGACGAGTACGTCCCGCCGCACTTGGCCAGGTAGGGCTCGCCGCGCCGCTGCGCGAGGTCCGTGATCTCCTCGGCCTCGGCGTGGGCGGTGTGGTCCTTCCACAGCCACGCCTGCGCCGCGAGGTCGTCGGCGAAGGCGGGCGTCATGCCCAGGGGTTGCCCGCTCGCGTCGACCGGGATCGGCGTGGACCCGGTGGTCGCAATACCCAAACCGACGACGCGGTCGGCGGTGAAGTCAACATCTCCGTTCGCGGCCGCGACCGCGCCCTTGATGCTCTGTTCGACGCCAACGACGTAGTCGTGGGGCCGTTGCCGCGCGAGCTCGGGGTCGGCGGGGTCCAGCAGGATGCCCTTCTGCCCCGAGGGAAACGGCACGACGTGCGACGACAGCTCACGGCCGTCGCCGCAATCGACGACCGACGCGCGGGCGGAGTTGGTGCCGAAGTCCACGCCGATCGCGTAGGCGGGGGACGACGAGTCGTTGTGTGGTGCGGGTTGGGGCATGCCGGAGGACCTTGGGCAGAGACGACGTGACGACCCGGGCGTCGGGTGACGCGCTGCCGGGGCGGAGTAATTTAATCGCTCGGCCGGCGGTTAGCCCGCGTCCGCCGCGTCCGCGGCCTCGACCCGCGGGTCGTTGGCCGACGCGTCCCAGCCGCCGCCGAGCGCGGCGTAGAGGTCGGTGAGGCGCACGAGCGCGGCCCGCTCGGCGTCGATCCGCTGCCGCCGGATCGCCAGCCGCTGCGTCGTCGCGTCGGTCACGCTCAGGAAGTCGGCCGCGCCGACGCGGTAGCGGTCGAGGGCGAGGGTCTCCGTCCGCCGGGCCGCGTCCTCGGCGGTCCGCAAGCGGTCGAGCCGGGCCCCGTCGCGGTCGTAGCGGAACGCCGCTGCTTCAACCTCGGCCACGGCGTTGACGACCGTTTGTTCGTAGGCCAACATCGCCTGCCGCCGCTCGCTCTCTGCCAGCTTCACGTTGTTGTCGATCCGTCCCGCGTCGAACAGCGGCACCGTGAAGCCGGGGCCGATGCCGAGAAACCGTGCGTCGGGGTTGACCGCGTCGCCGAGGTCGGGCCCCTGCAGGGTGAGCGTGCCGGACAGCGTGAGCTTGGGGAAGCGGTCGCCCTCGGCCGCGCCGATCCTGGCGTTGGCCGCGGCGACCGCGCGCTCCGCGCGGCGCAGGTCGGGGCGGCGGTTGAGCAGCTCGGCCGGCACGCCCAGCGCCGGCAGCGACGTGTCGCCGGCCAGCAGCGGTGTCTCGTCGTCGCTCTCCGTGAGCGGCTCCACCACGACCTCCCGGGGGTTGACGCCCAGCAGCACCGCCAGCCGCAGCACGGCTTCCCGTCGGTCGCCCTCGATCCGCGGCAGCAGGGCGCGGTTTTCTTCCAGCACCCGCTCGGCCCGCGAGGCGTCGAGCTCGTCGCCGAAGCCCGCGTCGGCCCGCGCCCGCGCGATCGACAACGCGTCGCCGTCGGCCACGATGCCCGCCTCGACCGTCGCCCGCTCGGCGTCCAACGCCCGGACAAGAATCAGCTCCCGCGCAACTTCCGCCGCCAACGCGACCCGCGCCGCGCGGAAGTCCTCGACCGCGAAGCCGATCTCCGCGTCCGCCGCCTCGACCAGCCGGGCGACCCGGCCCCAGAGGTCGATCTCCCACCCGGCCACGACGCCGAGGGCGTAGAGGTCCTGCTCGGTCCCGGGGGGGCCGCCGTTGAACGCGACCGCTTCGTCGCCGGTCTCGGTGTAGAGGTACGAGCCCTCGCCGTCGAGCCGGGGCAGGCGGTCGGCGTTGGCGATCCCGCGCCGCAGCCGGGCCGCGACGATACGTTCCCTGGCCGCCGCTAAGTCGAGGCTGCCCGACAGCGCCCGCTCGATCAGCGGGGTCAACGCCGGGTCGTCGAAACGCTCCCACCACGCGGTGAGGTCGTCGGACGCCTCATCGCCGCCGGCTTCGGGTTCGATCAGCGGGCGGTACGTTTCCCCCAACGCTTCGGCGAAGGCCGGCGGCTCGTGGTCCGGGCCGACGGTGCAGCCCGACAAGCCCAACACCACGCCGATTACACCGGATGCGTACGCAAAAGCCTTCATCGCCCACCCCCGCCGGGGTTCGCCCGGACGTACACGTCGAACTGCTGCCCGACCCCGATGAGCCCCGGCGGGTCGGCGAAGGTGTAGACGACCCGCAGGACCCGCGTGTCCACCCGCTCGTTGGTCCGGCCCGCGAGGTTACGCTTCGGTTCCACCAGTGGCTCAACGAAATCGAGTTCGAGCTCGAGTCGGCGCGACGCGTCGCCCCGCGGCGAGGCCCAGGCGTCGGCGTCCGGCGTGAAGCGGGCGATGTCGACCTCGTCGATCTCGACACGCAGCTGTGGCGGGGCGTCGCGGCCCAGCACGAGCAGGGGCGTCTCCATCGTGTTGGCCGACGCGAACGCGCCGGGCCGGGCGTTGACCTGCATCACCTTCGCGTCCAGCGGCGACCGCACGGTCCGCAGCTCGAGGTCGGTCTCCGCCTTGGCCAGCGCCCGGCGGGCGCTGTCGACCTGGCTGCGTGCCGCCACCAGTTCCGCGCCGCCGGCCTCGCCGTCGCCGGCCAGCAGCGACAGGTCGACCTCGGCCTCGGCCAGCGCCGCCTTCGCCTCCTCGACCCCCGCCTCGGCGACGGCCACGCGGGCCTCCGCCTGCGTCACCGCGAACCGCCGCTGCGCGACCTCCTCCGCCGCGATCGCCCGCGGGTCGCTCACCGCCTCGGCGACCCGCAGCAGGTTCCGCTTGTCGTCCGCGTCCGCCTCGGCCGCCGCCACGTTCGCCTCCTGCGAACGCACCGCCGCCTGCGCCGAGGTCACCGCCGCCCGCCGCGCCGGGATCGACGCCTCGAGCCGACGCACCTCCGCCTCGGCGACGGCGACCCGCGCCTCGGCCTCGGCCACCGCCCGCTCGGCCGACCTCGTGTCGACCACCAGCAGTGCATCGCCCCGCTTCACCCGGTCGCCCGCCCGCACCGGCACCGACGCGATCACCCCGTCCACGTGCGCCGCGACGTCGATCGCCTCGCCCGCCGGCTCGGAGACCCCCACCGCGCCGATGAACTTGGCCGGGTCCGGCACGTTGCCGCCCTGAAACGGGTTGTCGCCCGACACGGCCGGGGCCGTGGTCGGCGGACGCGGCGGCTGCTCCTGCGCGGTGACGGGGCGGTTGACCGCCACCAGCGCGACGCCGGCGGCAAACGCCGCCGCGCCGACGACCGGCAGGCCGTAGGTCAAGGTTTTGGATCGGGAACCGGCCATGCGAAATACTCCGAATGCAACAACGGAACAAGCAGTGATTAACTTCCGGGGGGGTCTTGCTCGACGCGTTCGATCACGCCGTCGGCCATGTGGTGGATGCGGTCGGCGAACTCGAAGATGCGGTGGTCGTGGGTGACGACGATCACGCTGCGGTCGCCCTGCACCGACAGGTCGCGCAGCAGCTCCATGACGGTGTGGCCGCTGGCGGCGTCGAGCGAGGCGGTCGGCTCGTCGCAGATCAGCACGTCCGGCTCGTGGACCAACGCCCGGGCGATGGCGACGCGCTGCTGCTGACCGCCGGAGAGCTGGTTGGGCATCTTGTCCGCGTGGTCGCCGAGGCCGAGCTTGCCGAGCAGCTCGCGAGCCTTCTTCTCGGCCGCGCCGGTGGATTCGCCGCGGGCGACGCGGGGGATCGCCGCGTTCTCCGCGGCCGTGAGCGCCGGCAGGAGGTTGAACTGCTGGAAGATGAAGCCGAAGTACGCGAGGCGGAAGTCGGCCAGCTTGCGGCGTGACATCTTGCGTAGGTTCTGCCCCATGACCTCGACCCCGCCGTCGTCGGCCGAGAGGATCGCGCCGATGATGGAGATCAGCGTCGTCTTACCGCAGCCCGACGGCCCGACGAGGAACGTCATCTCCCCGGCCCGGGCGTCGAAGTCCGTGCCGCGGAGCACCTTGATCCGCGCCTGCCCGCTGCCGAACGATTTTTCGACCCCGACGCAGCGGACCAGCAGCGCGCGGTCCCCGCTCGGGTCGGCGGTGGTCTGGAGCTCGACGGCGGCTTGGGTCATGGCTTCATCAAGGGGCTAACCGCGGAACACGGTGGCGGGGTCGACGGTCAGGACGCGGCGCATGCTCAGCGTCGTCGAGGCGGTGACGATCAGCACCGCCAGCACGGCCACGCCGACCGCGACCTCGGGCAGCAGGTAGAAGCCGCGCAGCGCATCGGACTGCTGCGCGACCCACTGGCTGAAGAAGATCGCGGCGGCGCAGAGCCCGAGTCCGTAGCCGACGGTGCCGACGAAGGCGGCCTGGCCGAGGGTCATGAGCAGCAGCTTGCCGTTGCGGACGCCGATGGCCTTGAGCGCGGCGTACTGCTTGAGGTTCTCGAGGACGAACTGGTTGAACGTGAGCCCGACGATGGCGACGCCGATGATCGCCCCGAGGATCACGACCGTGCCGAAGCTCACGGGGATGCCGGTGGTCGCCAGGACGTAGGCGATCGACATCCAGCGGAACTCCTCGGTGGTCTTCGCCTGCAGCCCGGTCCGCGCTTCGATCGCGTCGCAGACGGCCTGCGGGTCGGTGCCGTCGGCGGTCTTGACCAGGATGAAGCTCAGGTTGTTGCGGCCGTTGTTGGTGTACCGCGTGGCGAGGCTGTAGCGGGTGTAGATCGAGAGGTTCGCGCTGAAGGCGGGCGAGGCGTCGACGATCGCGGCGATGACCGCCCGGCGGTCGTTGAGTTCCAGCTCCCGGCCCAGGTCGAGTTCTTGCCCGGGAAACAGCAGCCGGAAGCCCGCGGGGTTGACGGCGATCGTGTCGGGCTGCGCGAGGTCCTCGACCGAGCCGAGGACGAACTCGTCGGGCACGCCGACGAGGCTGGCGTCGTCGATGCCGTTGAGCAGGGCGTTCTCCAGCGTGCCGCTGCGGGTGCGGACCTGGACGTTGGCCTTGAAAAACGGCACGGCCCAGGCGACCCCCTCGACCCCGCGGACCCGCGGCAGCTCGGTGTCCCGCAGCGGGAACGACACGTCGATCGTCTTGACGCTGGGGTCCATCACCCACACGTTCGCCTCGCGGACGTCGTTGACCACGCTGGACGCCCGGCCCAGCAGACCGAAGAAGATCGAGACCTGCTGGCAGATCAGCAGCGTGCTGAACGCCACGCCCAGGACCAACGCGAGGCATTTGGTCTTGTCGCCCAGCAGCATGCGCAGCGCGGTGCGGTACATCAGCGTGCCCCTGTTTTTTGTTCGCGGTTTTCACTTCCGGGGGCGAATCCGTCGAGGCCGGCGAGGGCGAAGCGGGCGAGCGTCTTGGCCATGCGGTTGATCGCGGCCTTGTTGTTCGGCGGGGGGAAGCCGAGGCGGCCGAGCACCTCGTGCGAGTGCTTCGGGTTGACGCAGAGGGCGACGATCCCGTTGGTCAGGTCGTCGACCACCTTGTCCGTCGGCCGGGGCCCGACGTTGGCCCGGACGATCCGCCGCAGCTCGTCGCGGATCGGCCCGGCGCAGTATTTCACGAAGAGGTCCAACGCCCCGGTGGGCTCGACGGACTCGTGCGCCATCAGGCAACCGGCCCACGGGTGCTTGTCTTTTTCAAGCAGCACCAGCCGCATGAACCAAGCCACAAAAAACGACAGCGTCTCCCGCGGGTCGTTGCGATCACAGAGCCGGGGCATCGGCTCTGCCTCGAGCATCTGGCGCGCGGCGGTCTCCCAGACCGCGCGGTACAGGCCTTCCTTGTCGCCGAAGTGGTACTTGACGGCCGAGACGTTGGCCCCGGCGGCGTCGCAGATCGCCCGGACCCGGGCCCGGGCGAAGCCGTGCTCCGAGAACTCGCCCCCGGCGGCCCGGACCAGCCGGTCCCGCGTCGTGTCGTCGTCGGTCGGCTTCGGGGGGGCGTGGCGCGTCATCGTTCGGCTCGCTTTCAAACGATTGTTTGAAAATAGGACCCGGCCCGGTCGGAGTCAAACGCTTGTTTTAAATTTTCTTGCGCCCCGTCAGCGGAACCACGGCGCGAGGCCGAGGTACGCCATGAGCGCGGTGCCCCCGGCGATCAGCGCGAGGATCGCCCACGCCACGGCCCGGCCGCCGCGGCCCATGCGCGGACGCCACGACTCGTAGCCCTCCGGCAGCGGGGGGTCGTCACGCAGCTTCACGGTCTGACCTAAACCTCCTCGTCGATGTCGCTCTGCTCGATCGGCCGGCTCACGCGGTACGACTCGTCGAGCCACCGGCCCAGGTCGATCGCCTTGCAACGCTCGTTGCAGAACGGGAACGCCGCGGCGTCGCCGGCAACCCGTTTTCCGCAGGTCGGGCACGGGGCCGTGCGTCGGCTCCCGGTTTGGAGTCGCTCGCTCATCGGTCGGAGCATAGCGTCGCTCGCAACGCCGCGGAGCGGTCGGCCCAGGCCGCGGCCGCGGCGTCGATGTACACGCTCCGCCGATCGCCGCCGAGGTGGTCCAGCGACAGCCGCAGCGCCGCGTCACCCCACACGTCGCCGACCCGCGACGGCCACTCGATCGCGGTCACGACACGGCCCATCCACTCGTCGTCGCAGCCGACGCCCTCAAGGTCCTCCGGCCCCGAAAGGCGGTAGGCGTCGAGGTGCACCAGCCGGACCGTGTCGTCGCGGTCGACGTACTCCTGCATCAGCACGAACGTCGGGCTGCTGACCTGCGCCGGGTCGAGGCCGAGGCCGAGCGCGAGGCCGCGGACGAGTTGGGTCTTGCCCGCGCCGAGCGGGCCTTCGAGGGTGATCACGTCGCCGGGCCGGGCGAGCCGGCCGATCGCCCGGCCGCAGGCGACGGTCTGTTCCACGCTCGCCGACGTCAGCTCGAACACGTTCACGGGCCGACCCGCCGCCACGTGTCGTCTTCGCCGTGCTCCCAGCCGCCGCCGAGTTCGGACAGCGGCAGGCGGGTGCCGCCCGGCGTGGTCACGACGATCCCGCCGGCGTCGGTGACGGTGCCGACGCGGGTGATCGGCACCCCTTCTATTTCGTTCGGTACCGCGGCGTGAGAACTTCCGGGGGAAGCGAAGAGGAGCTCGTAGTCCTCGCCGTCGCCCAGGGCGTGGTGCCAGGCGGGGCGGTGGTGGTCCTGCACCGCGCCGGGGCGGATCGGCAGGCGGGCCGCGTCGAGTTCGGCGTGCTCCACCAGCCGGGGCAGGTCGGTGGACAGCCCGTCGGAGAGGTCCATCATGGCGTGCAGCTCAACGGCCTCCGCGAGTCGCCGGGCAAGCTCGACGCGGGGCGTGAAGTCCAGGTGATGCCCGGTCGGCAGCGACCCGCCGAGGTACCCCGTGACGTACAGCCCGTCCCCCGGAAGCGAACCTTTGCGTTGCACGGGCGCGATGCCGGGCCAAGACTCGGCGAAGACGGTGACCCCCAGCAGCAACGGCCCGTCCCACACCGAGATATCGCCGCCGACCAGCGGGCAGCCGAACGCCGCCGCCGTGTCGCGGGCCGCGTCGAAGAGTTTTTTGGCTTGGGTTTCGTCGAGGCTCCGCGGCAAACTCGCCTGCGCGACCGCCCCGACCGGTTTCACCGCCATCGCGGCGCAGTCCGAGAGGTTCCGCGTCACGGCCTTTCGCCCGACCTTTTCGATAGGTGTTTTCGCAAGGTCGAAATGAACGCCTTCGAGCACCGGGTCCACCGCGACCAGCAGCGCCCGCCCGCCGAGGTCGATCGCGGCCATGTCGTCGCCGGGCGGGATCACGACGCTTTCGGGCAGCGATGGGTTGTGGCGGTAGATGTGTTGGAGCAGATTTTTTTCGCGCACGCCGGGATTTTACTTCGCGAGTTTGGCGACGATGCGCCAGAGGTCGTGGGGCGAGAGCGAGAGGCCGGTCTGGGTGTTGAAGGCGTCGACGATGGTGTCGAAGGCGGGGCGGTAGAGCAGTTGGTCGCGTTTGCCGAGTTGGCCGACCTCGGTTTCGACGAGCTCGACGAGGCGGGCTTCCTGGTCGGGGGTGACGCGGGGCGGGGGGGACTTGGCGCGGCCGAGGCGGGGGAGCTTGCCGGCCTTGCGGAGGTTGTGGAGGCGGTGGAAGACGGCGTCGCGGGTCTGGTGCGCGGCGTGCGTGCCGTCGGGGCCGTACATCGCGGTGTAGATCGCCTCGAACTCGTCGGTGTAGGGCAGGTCGTCGAGGGTGCGGCCCTGCTTGGCGTAGACGGCGATAAGGGTGTCGTCGTCGTTGAGGGGGAAGAGGGCGTCGGGCATGGCGGGGAACAGTGAGCGGTGAGTGGGGTTTGGTGAGTAGGGGGCAAATCCATCTGCACGGATATCACCTGTGGCCGTCGCTTGCGTCTACCCCACTCACCCGCCCCCACTCACCACTCACTTACTTCGCTGCCGCTGCGGCGGGCTGTACGGCCTTCGCTTCCGCCGCGGGGACGGGGGCGTGGGCTTCCCAGTGGATGAGGCCGGGCTCGGAGAGCGGGTCGAAGAGCGTGCCGCCAGGGACGATGCGGACGGCGAAGCCGTGGCGGCCGCTGGCGTCGGCGGAGAGCGAGCCGGTGAAGCGGTGTTTGCCGTCGCCGAGTGATTCGGCGTGGGTGAGGTCGGTGGCGTGGCCGGCGGTGATGCGGTTGTCGTTGTCCATCGGGCCGGCGTAGGCCTGCACGCGGAGCTCCTCGGGCTCGAGGCCGCCGAGGTTGACGGTCACTTCGAGGGTGCGGGCCTCGGCGACGCCGAGTGGGCGGTCGGTGTCGGCGTCCACCTCGAGAACCTTGAGCTGGTCCCAGCAGTAGCGCAGCCGGCCCTTCTGCTCGGCGAGCTTGACGGCCGGGGCGAGGCCGTCGGCGGCCAGCGCGACGGCGCGGCGGGCGGCGGGGAAGTAGAACCGCTCGGCGTACTGCTGGACCATGCGGTTGGTGTTGAAGAACGGGCCGAGCTGGGCGATGCTGGCCTTCATCTTGGCGACCCAGGCGCGGGGGACGCCGTGTTCGTCGCGTTGGTGGAACAGCGGGACGATCTGGTTTTCGAGGAGGTCGTAGAGGGCGCGGGACTCGAGCTCGTCGCCGTGGTCCTGGTCGGTGTACTGCTCGCGTCGGCCGATCGCCCAGCCGACCTCGGGGGCGTAGGCCTCGTCCCACCAGCCGTCGAGGATCGAACAGTTGAGCACGCCGTTCATGGCGGCCTTCATGCCCGACGTGCCGGAGGCCTCCATGCCGCGTTTGGGGGTGTTGAGCCAGACGTCGCAGCCCTGGACGAGGTAGCGGGCAACGGCCATGTCGTAGTTCTCGATGAACACGACCTTGTGGCCGGCCTCGGACTCGAGCCCGAAGCGGACGAGCTGGCGGATCAGGTCCTTGCCGCCGCCGTCGGCGGGGTGGGCCTTGCCGGCGATGAGGAACTGCACGGGGCGTTCGGCGTGGCGGAGGATCGCCTTGAGCCGTTCGGGGTCACGCAGGATGAGGTTGCCGCGCTTGTAGGTGGCGAAGCGGCGGGCGAAGCCGACGGTCAGAGCGTCGTCGGACAGCCCCTCGACGCATTCGAGGACGCGGTCGGGCGCGACGCCGCGGCGGGCGAGCTGCTTACGCAGCGTCTGTCGGGCCCAGACGATCAGGGCGCGGCGGCGTTCCTCGTGCATCCGCCAGAGCGCCTCGTCGGGGATCTGGTTGACGTCTTCCCAGACGCCGTGGTCGGCCGGTTGTTCGCGGAAGCGGCCGCCGACGTAGCGTTCCATGAGGCGGAGCAGGTCGTCGCTGAGCCAGGTGCGGGCGTGGACGCCATTGGTGACGTGGCCGATGGGGATTTCTTCTTGGGGTACGCGCGGCCAGATGCCCTGCCACATGTCGCGGGAGACCTCGCCGTGGAGCTTGGACACGCCGTTGCAGGAGCCGGATGTGCGGATGGCCAGCGTCGCCATCGAGAACGGTTCGTTCTGGTTGAACACGTTGTCGCGGCCCAGGGCGAGCAGGCCCTCCATATCCAGCCGCAGGGATGGGGCGAAGGCTTCGAAGTAGCGCTTGACCATCTCGGCGGGGAAGCGGTCGATGCCGGCGGGCACGGGGGTGTGGGTCGTGAAGACGTGCGACGCGGCGGCCTGCTCGCGCGCCTGGTCGAAGCTCAGGTCGTGGTCCTCGATCAGCCGGCGGATGCGTTCGAGCGCGAGGAACGCGGAGTGCCCCTCGTTCATGTGGCAGACCTCGGGCCGGACGCCGATGGCTTCGAGCGCCCGGACCCCGCCGACGCCGAGGACGATCTCCTGGCGGATGCGGGTCTCCATGTCGCCGCCGTAGAGCTGGCCGGTGATCGCGCGGTCCTCGGGGCGGTTCTCCGGCAGGTTGGTGTCGAGCAGGTAGAGCGGCACCCGGCCGACGTGGGCCTTCCAGAGCGTCACCGCCACCGCCCGGCCCGGCAGGTCGACGTGGACGACCACCGGCTCGCCGGCGTCGGTTTTCACCGGCTTCACCGGCAGGTTCGCGAAGTCCAGGTCCGGCACGGTCTCCTGCTGCCAGCCGTCGGCCGCGAGGTACTGCTGGAAATAGCCGTGGCGGTACAGCAGCCCGACCGCGATCAGCGGCAACCCCAGCTCGCTGGCCGACTTGAGGTGGTCGCCCGCCAAGCACCCGAGCCCCCCGGAATAAATTTGCAAGCATTCGGCCAAGCCGAATTCCGCACAGAAGTACGCAATCGTCGGCTGCCCCGGGAGATCGAATCCCTCGGCCACATGCCACGGCTTGCGGTCGCGGTCCTGCGCAAAAGCCTCGACGACACGCTCGAGGCTGTGCCGGAAGCCTTCGTCCTGCGCGGCCGCGTTAAGCCGGTCCTGCGACGCCGCGCCGAGTACGGCCACGGGGTTGTGGTGCGTCTTCTCCCACAGCTCGCGGTCGAGCCGCACGAACAGGTCCGCCGCGTCGGGCGACCACGACCACGCGAGGTTGTGCGCGATCTCCAGCAGCGGCCGCAGCGGCTCGGGCAGCGACGGGACGACCTCGAAACGGCGGATGCGGGCCAGGTCGGAGCGGAGCATGTCGGGTTCTCGGGGTCGGTTGGGACGGGCCGATTTTGCCGTATCCTACCCCGGTGATGGGGGGAGCATTTTTGATTTTTGATTGAGGATTTTTGATTTGGGAAACAGGCCGGAACGCCCGCGGCGGTCCCGGTGTCTTCAATCAAAAATCAAAAATCAAAAATCCCCTCACCGGCTGGCCCAGAGCATCCCCCGCCGCACGATCTCCTTGGCCTCCGGCACGTCGAAATCCTTGTACGTGTGCCCCCACGCGGCGCAGAACACGCGGGCCCGGCCCCAGCTCTTGGTCCAGGCGTAAGGCAGCACCGCGCCCTGGTGGTACAGCGACGGGTCGCCGTGGCCCTGGTCGAACACCGTGGTCGCCAGCACCAGGTTGCCCGGGTCGTGGTGGCAGTAGTACTGCTCGGTGTCGGGCAGGTCGAAGTCGTCGAGCCCGGCGGTGATCGGGTGGCCCGTGTCTTCGAGGTAGACGCGGTACCGCTCGATGCAGCCGCCCGGGTGGGCGACCCACTGCGCCCCGGTCATCCACTGGTACTCCACGTTCTCGCGGAACGCGTCGATCATCCCGCCGTGGAACCCGGCGACGCCGACGCCGCTTTGCACCGCCTGGTTTAACCCGGCCCACTGTTCGTCGCTGATCTTGCCCATCGTCCAGATCGGCACGACCAGGTGCAGCGCCGCCATCGCGTCGGCGTCGAGGTACGCGTCCAGCGTGTCGCTTAGCGTGACGTCGTAGCCCGCCTCGTCCAGCAGCGGCGCGAAGACCTCGGCCGACTCCTTGGGCGTGTGGCCGTCCCAGCCGCCGTAGACGATCAGGGCTTTCTTGCGTTGCGGGGTGTCGTTCATGCGCGGCGTTATACCACGCCCGTCGATCGGCCGGCCGCGCTCAGCTCAGCCCGTCCTCGGCGTGCTCGTCCGAGAGCGTGCCTTTCCACTGGCGGTCGCCGACGCGCAGCGCCGCCTTCGCCAGCATGTGCGAGCCCACGGGCCCGGCGGTGAACAGGAACACGATCACGGTGATGACCTTCGCGTCCACCGCGCCGGTGCCGATGTGGAACATCACCCCGACCAGCAGGCCCACGAGCCCCAGCGTCTGCGCCTTGGTCGCCGCGTGCAGCCGGTGGTAGGTGTCGGGCAGCCGCACCACGCCGATCGCGCCGACGAAAAAGAAGAACAGGCCGACGAGCACGAAGCCCGCGGCCACGATGTCGCTCCAGGCGCTCAACCGATCCTCCCTTCCGAGCCGCCGGGCCCGGCCGCGGGGTCGAGGCTCCGCCCATCGTCCCCCGTCCGCTGCGCCGTGGCGAAGATGTACTGCGAGAACCCCACCGTGCTGACGAACCCGATGATCGCCACCACCAGCGCCGCGTCGAAGAACACCAGGTCCCCGATGTAGATCGTCAGCACCACCGTCAGCCCCACCACGTGCAGCGACAGCAGGTCGGCCGCCAGCACCCGGTCGGCCAGCTCTGGCCCGACCGTCAGGCGGAACAGGCACATCGCCATCCCCGCGCACAGCACGTACACCGACGCCGTCAGCACGTAACGCAGCAACGGGTGCATCTCCCCCGGCGCCGGCCCCCCGGACCCCACGGAACCCCCGGAACCTTCCGCCGCCTCCGCCGCCGCCAACACGCTCAGCCCGAGTTCAGCCCACATCGCCCGCCCCCTCTCGCCGGCCCTTCGGGTCCGTGTCGAAGATCTCCCGCATCAGCCAACGCCGCATCTCGTCCAGCCCCGCCACCGCCTCGGCCCGGTCGGCGGCGTACATGCAGTGGACGTACAGGACACACCCGTCGTCGCTGATGTCCGCCGACAACGTCCCGGGGGTCAGCGTGATCGCGTTGGCCAACGTCGTGGTCTGCACGTCGCTCAGCCCGTCCACCGGGTAGCGGATGATCCGCGGGCTCATCGAAAAGCCCGGCGTCAGGATCTCCCACGCCACCTGCAGGTTCGTTTTCACCAGCACGTACAAGAAGTAGCCCCCGAACCGCACCAGCCCCCAGATCCGGCCCAGGTACGACCGCGAGCCCTGCCGCGGCCCCAGCACGCCCGCCCGGCCCAGCAGGGTCACGATCAGCATCCCGATGACGAAGCCGGTCGTCAGCGACAGGACCGTCACGCCGCCGCTGAGCATGACGTAGACCACCGCGAGAAACAGGTTGAGCATGAACCGGCTAATCATGGTGCGCGTCGCCTCCGTCGTGGTGCGGATCGTCTGATACCGGCGGACGCCGATAAGCCGGGTTGTCGAGCACCGCGGCGCGGTAGGCGTCGGGCGACGCGACCTGCTCGCCGGCGGCGCGGGAGGTGGCCATCATCGGCTCGGGCACGACGCCGATGCCGACCGACGCGGCGAACAGCAGCAGGACGGCGAACCACTCGGTCAACCGCGGCCGGTTTCCGTCCGCACTCGCAGGCTCATCGCCACGCGTATGCCCAACTTCCGGGGGGGGGCCGTAGAAGGTGGTGGACCAGAGGCGGAGGGCGGCGAGGAGGGTCAGGGCGCCGACGCCGAGGCCGACGAGCCCCGCGCCGCGGAAGGGGGGGCTCAGGGATTCGCGGAGCACGACCAGCTTGCCGTAGAACCCCGCCGTCGGCGGCAGGCCGACGACGCCCATGAGCCCGACGAAAACGATCACGCCCAGCAGCGCGACGCCGCGCACGTCTTTCCGTGCGATCAGCCCGCCGAGTTGCGATGTCTCGTCCGTGCCGAACTTGCGTTCGATCAGCCCGCAGGCCAGGAACAGCCCGGCGAGCACGACCATGGACTGGGCCATGTAGAACGCCGCCCCGCCCAGCGACCCGCCGCTGCCGACCGCGATACCCAGCAGCGCGTACCCCACGCCGACGATGATCAGCAGGCTCAGCACCCGCCGGATCGACGTGTACGCCAGCGCGCCCAATACGCCGACGAACATCGTCATCGCCGCGCCGACCACAAGGATCGGCGTCAGCACCGCCGCCGCGTCGCCCGCCAGGAACACCCCCGGAAAGGTCCGCGCGATCGCGTACAGCCCGACCTTCGTCAGCACCCCGCCGAACAAAGCCGACACCGCGATCGGGCAGGTCGGGTACGTGTCCGGTAGCCAGAACCACAGCGGGAACACCGCCGCCTTGACCGTAAACACAAACAGGAACAACACCCCGAGCGCCGTGAACCCCGCCGGCAGCGCGTCCGCCGCCGCCAGCTCCTGCGTCCGCCGGCCCAGGTCCGCGATGTTCAGCGTGCCCAGCATCCCGTACGCCATCCCCGCCGCGATCACGAACACGCTGCTCGCCAGCAGGTTCATCACCACGTACTTGTACGCCTGCCGCAGCTGCGCCTTGCCCCCGCCGATCACCAGCAGCCCGTAGCTGGCCATCAGCATGATCTCGAACGCGACGAACAGGTTGAACAGGTCGCCGGTCAGGAAGCTGAGGTTCACCCCCAGCATCAGGAAGCAGACCATCGGGTGGTAGTACCGCCGCTCGGTCCGGGCGGGCAGCGAGCCGAAGCTGTGGACGTAGCAGCCCAGCGCCACCAGCGACGCCGCCGCGAGCATCAGCCCCGACAGCGCGTCGAAGACCAGCGAGATGCCGTAGGGTGCGGCCCAGTCGCCCATCTGTGTCACCAGCGTCCCGCCCCGGCCGGCCGCCTCGAACAGCAGCCACACCGCCAACGCGGCCGTGGCGACAAAGCCCGCCGCGCCGATCGCCCGGCAGGCCTTGATCTGGTTGACCAGCGGGACGCACAGCAGCCCCGCCGCCGCGGGGACCACCGCCATCAGCACGACGCCGTGGTGCGTCGGGTCGCTCAATCGCCACCCCCCCGGTCCTCGGTGTCGGGGTGGAACACCGGCTCCTCTTCGTCGGTATCGCGCAACGCCTCGGACTCGGGCTTGGCCAGCTCCATCAGCTCCAGCGTGCCCGCCGAGCGGGCCGTGACCACCAGCAGCGTGAGCAGGAAGCCCATCACCGCGAAGCCGATGACGATCGCCGTGAGGATGAGCGCCTGCGGCAGCGGGTCGACCATGCCGTCGAGCGCCGGCGACGGGGTGTCGTACGCCGCCAGCGGCGGGCCCTTGAACTCGTACTGCCCCTCCGGCGTCGTGACCGGCGAGCCGCTCATCGCCAGGATGCTCAGGTTCGCCGCGTGGCCCACCAGGAACACGCCCATCGCCACGCCCTTGAGGTTCCGGCCCAGCAGCATGTACACGCTGACGCCGAAGCACACCGCCACGCAGACCGCGAGCACAAACGTCATGCCTCACCCCCGGGCGTCACGCCGTCGTGCTCGGCCTGCCGCGCCGCGCGGTGCAGCTCCCGCACGTCGATCTCGTCGTTGAGCCGCTGAATCATCCCCACCGACACGCCGACGACCACCAGCAAGACCCCGGCGTCGAAGAACACCGCCGACGCGAAGTGGATCGTCTGCCCGAAGCCGATCGGCAACGCGTCGATCACCAGCGACGTCATCACGGGCCGCCCGAACAGCAGCGGTACGAACGCCGTCGCCGCCGCGATGCCCAGCCCGACCGACACCAGCACCCGCGGGTGGAACGGCAGCAGCCGGATCAACGCGCCCCGGCCGTTGGCCATCCGGTACAGCAGCAGCGCCACCGACACCATCAGCCCGCCGACGAACCCGCCGCCCGGCTCGTTGTGGCCCTTCAGCGCCAGGTACGCCGCGTACAGCAGCGTCAGCGGGAAGATCAAGCGCAGCGCCGTGCGGGTCAGGATCGAGCTCACGCGTCACCGCCTTCCCGCGCGGCCGCCTCGGCTTGCATCCGCCGGAATTCCGCGCCCCGCCCCGGCAGCATCGACCACACCCCCAACGCCGCGACCGCCAGCACCGTCGCCTCGCCCAGCGTGTCGAACCCGCGGAAGTCGACCAGGATCACGTTTACCACGTTGAAGCCCCCGCCGCCCCGGCCGTGCGTGCCGTCGGGCGTCGCCGCGCCGTGGTAGCTGTTCTGCACGAACCACTCGCCCAGCCGGTCGGCCAGCGCCGCGTCGCCGCCCGCCGCGATCAGTGTCATCCAGCCGAGCACCAGCCCGCTGACCGTCGCCAGCACCGCCCGCCACGCCACGCCGACCCGCACCTTCCGCTGCGGGTCCGCCGGCAGCATCCGCAGCACCTTCACGAACAGCAGCACCGAGATGATCTCCACCATCAGCTGCGTCAGCACCAGGTCCGGCGCCTGGTACAGGATGTACATCGCCACCACCGTGAACCCGCACGAGCCCAGCAGCAGCACCCGCACCACCCGCGACAACACCACCGGCAGCAGCAGCGCGCTCACGCAGATCAACACCCCGAGTACCACCCCCAGCGGCAGCTCGAACGCCCGGCCCCACGCTGGCCCGACCACCGACCGCATCGCCGGGTCGTGCCACACCGTCAGCCCGAACGCGCCGCACAGCACCACCAGCACCGTCATCGTGTAGTACCGCAGGTTGCCGTTCTGCACCACCGCGAACAGCCCCCGGCCCGCGCCGACGCTCCCCGCCTCGACCGCCGGGTACACCGCGTCGTTGACGTCCGTGTGCGCCCCCCGCAGCCGCTTGCTCAGACCCAGCGCGACGCCCAGCCCGATCGCCAGCAGCGACGCCAGCAGCGGCAGCCCCGGGTGCGTCACCGCGTGGATCAGCGACGGCACCTTCCCGTGGAACCCTTCGTAAAACGCGTACCTCTCGAACGGCAGGAACACCGCGTTCCACAGCGGCGTCGCGAGCCCGCCGACGTACTGCATCGCCACCAGCGGCACCGCCGGCAGCCAGATCATCGCCCCCCACAGCCCGCCCTCGTGGTGGTGATGATCGTCATGTGCCCCAGCCGCTTGCGGCTTAGCGTCCGGCCCCCCCATCCCGAACCGCCACCCCATCAGCGTCGTCAGCAGCCGCACAAAGATCGCCACGTTGCACGCCGCCGTCGCCACGGTCATCGCCAAGACCAGCCACAGCACCGGCTCGCCCTTCGCCGCGTGGATCACGCCGTAGAGGAACAGCTCCTTGGCCGCAAAACTCACCGTCCCCGGCCCGGCCGCCAACGCGTAGCCCGCCAGCAGCATCGTCAGACAGATCGCTTTGTGCCCCCGGAAGGCGCCGAAGAGCTCCGGCAGTTTGCGCGACGCGACGTGCCCGATCGCCCCGGCGCAGATAAACAGCGGGGCCTTGTAGAACGCGTGGTTGGCGATCTGCGTGACGTCGAAGTCGATCGACGGGTGGTGGTGGTACTCGAACCCGCCGATGCCGTACATCGCCACCAGCAGCCCGAGCTGCGACACGGTGGTGTAGGCGAAGACGCGTTTGAGGTCGTGCTGGTTCACGGCCGTGACGCCGCCGTAGAGCATCGTCACCGCGCCGAACCACGTCAGCAGGTGCGGCCAGGCGTCGACCCCCGCCCCGGCGGACAGGCCGGCGGCCGGCGCGAACGCGGGGAACAGCCGGCCGAGCAGGAACACGCCGGCCTTGACCATCGTCGCTGAGTGCAGGTATGCCGACACCGGCGTCGGTGCCGCCATCGCCCCCGGCAGCCAGTAGTGCAGCGGCCACTGCGCGCTCTTGCTCGCCGCCCCCACAAACATCAACGCGAACGCCCACACCACCCCCCCGGACGTGAAGTCGATCGTGCCGGCCTGAGCGAGCAGTTCGCTCCACCGCCAGACGCCGGTCGTGTAGCCGAATAACGCGACCCCGCCGAGCAGCCCCATCCCGCCGAGGCCCGTCGTGAAGAACGCCTGCTTCGCCAGCTTCAAAGCCTTGAGGTCGAAGCGGTCCCAGCCGATCAGCAGGAAGCTGCTGATCGACGTCAGCTCCCAGAACACCAGCGTCAGCAGCGTGTAGTCCGCCAACACCAGGCCCATCATCGCCGTGGCGAAGAACCCGAGCGTGGGATAGAACCGTGCGAGGTCGGCCCGCGCCGCCTCCGTCTTACCGAAGTACCCCCGGGCGTACAGCACGATCAGCACCCCCACCCCGCTGACCAGCAGCGCGAAGAACCCGCCGAGCCCGTCGGCCAGGAACGCCAGGTCCAGGTGCATGCTCGGCACCCACGGCAACACCCCGGTCGCCCCCGGCACCGCCACGGCATCGCCGACGCCTCCCGCGTGCCCGGCGACGCCGTAGGTGCTGAGATGCACCACCACCAATACGAACGCCGCCGCCGGCCCCGCCGCCGCCAGCAAGACGCGCAGCGTCACCCACCCACGCGGCAGCCCCAGCGTCAGCACGCCCGCCGCCGCAGGGGCGAGCACCGAAATCAGCAACCACCAGGGGCTAGGCATCCGCGTCTGTGTCCCACGCCAAGGTCAGCGTCCCGACCCCCGCCGGCTCCACCGCTATCGGCCGCGGACCCGAACCAACTCAAAACTCCCCTTATGGGACCCCCCCCGGAACCTTCCGCGGCTTGACCCGAGTTCAAACCGAGCCGCTACCCTCACCGCATGAGCCAACCCAACCTCTGGGCCCCCTGGCGGATCGACTACCTCGGCCAGCTGGGCACGAAAACCGCCCCCGCCCCCGGCAGTTCGCCCAACCACTGTTTCCTCTGCGACGCCGCCGAGCCCGGCCTCGACGAGGCGACTCGGGCCGAGCGGCTGGTGCTACACCGCGACGACCACGGCGTGATGCTGCTCAACCGCTACCCCTACACCAACGGCCACCTGCTGGTCGCGCCGCTCGACCACCTGGCCGACCTGTCGGACCTCACCCCCGCCGTCCGGGCCGGGCTGATGGAGCTGTGCGAGCTGGGCAGCCGGCTGCTGAAGCACGCGGTCCACGCGCAGGGGGTCAACGTCGGGTTGAACCAGGGCCGGGCCGCCGGCGCGGGCGTGCCGGGGCACCTGCACTTCCACGTCGTGCCCCGCTGGGCCGGCGACACGAACTTCATCGACGTGGTCGGTCAGGTCCGCGTGGTCCCGCAGGCGATCGAGGCGAGTTACGCCGCGCTGCGCGACGCGTTGCCCGCGGTGCTCGGCCAACCGGCGTGACGGCTTACCCAGCTTCGCCACGCCGGGCAGCCCGCGGACGCCGCCGCGTGATCCGCCCTCGACAGGGCGTCCCGCTCGACCCCGCCGCGTGGGCTGGCCGATAAGTCGGCATGACCGACCCCGTCCTCAGCCGACGCCAATTCTGCGTCGCTTCCGCCGCCGGCTTCGCCGCGTTGGCGCTGCCGGGCTGCGGCGAGCCCGACGCCGCGTCCGCCGCCGGGGCCACGCTTGCCAGCCGGACGGTGTCGCACTCTTTCGACATCGGCGTGCCCCGCAAGTACCGCGTCAACCGCGTCTACACCGAGTTCGCCAAGTCCCACGGCGTCTACCTCGTCTCGGGCCACGGCATGCTCGTCGCCCTCGCCGCCGAGTGCACCAGCACCAAGCACGACACCACCCTCGTCCGCTGGGAGCCCGAGGTCGGCGTCTTCCGCTGCCCCAAGTGCGGCGCCCGCTACACCCGCGACGGGCTGAACATCGGCGACCGCCAGACCCGTCGGCCGCTCGAACGCTGCCGCATCCGCCAGTCCGGCAAGATCTTCGACCGAGACACCACCCTCGTGGTTGACCCCGGCAAACGCTTCCGCCAGGAGCGGCAGCAGTGGTCCAAGCACACGTCGTTCTTCCCCCTGGTCGAGGTCGTCACGACCCAGCAGCAGCGCGAACGCCTGGACCGCCAACGCCGCGCCCGCGACGCCGAACGCCCGCCCCTGGCCCGCTAGAACGTGTAGCGGGCGGACTTGTCCGCCCGTCTCCAACCCCGCGTCACCTCCACCCTGGCCAGACCACGTCGTTGCGCTCGTAACGCCCCTCCGCGTCCACGGTGAAGAACTCCGCCAGCAACGGGTGCGAGACCGCCGCGCCGTTCGGCAGCGGCTCGAGGTTGTCCTCGGCCACGTACGTGTTGCCGTTGCTGCCGCTGACCAGGACGTGGTACCACGGCTGGTCGCGCTTCGGCTGCGTGCGGTTGCGGCGGTACCAGTCGTCGCTCGCCCGGCAGCGGACGTCGAAGTCCACCACCACCCCGAGGTAGCCGTAGCGACGGTGGGTCACGCACTCGCCGGCCCGCAGGCGCGGCAGTTCGTCGGGAAAGAAGTCGGGCAGTTCGGCGGGAGGTTCGGGCTGGGGCATGGCTTCAATGCGGGGTCGGGTCGGCGGCGGGCGGCGGCGGGTCCGGTCGGCGAGTCGGGCAATTTAACAACCCGTTGCGACTCTGTCTCGCCGCTGCCACTGGTTCACTGATAAAAAGTCGGGACACGACCGAGAACCCCCGCAACGGCAAACGAAAGCTTGCTTCTGGCGATTCGACGCGGTAATTTTGGGTGGTGCGGGGGATAAAACCTAATTTTGCATGGTTTTTGGGCAAGGAGGCGCCGGTAAACCGCCGTTTGCCTAGTTGTTAATCGCCTCCCGGGGCAACCCACGTCCACGAGTCTGTTTTTTATGAAACTCGACAGCTACGAAACCCGCGGTTTTTATGACGAACTGCTGACCGACACCGGCACGCCCCGGGTGTCGGCCGTGCCGTTGATGGAGCGGTTGGCGCAGCTGGAGGACGGCGAGATCCAGCAGCGGCAGAACGCCGCCGAGCGCGCCCTGTTCGAGTCCGGCACGACGTTCAACGTCTACCACGAAGACCAGGCCACCGAACGCATCATCCCCTTCGACGTCGTGCCCCGCATCATCGACGCCGACGTCTGGGCCTCGGTCCAGCGCGGGCTCGTGCAGCGCATCGTCGCGCTCAACCACTTCCTCACCGATATCTACGGCCCGCAGAAGATCCTCAAGGACAAGGTGATCCCGGTCGAGTTCGTCGAGCTCGACGACGCGGTATTCAAGTGCTGCGCCGGGCTCCAGCCGCCCCGCGGCGTGTGGTGCCACATCTCCGGCATCGACCTGGTGCGTACCGACGACGACACGTTCTACGTCCTCGAAGACAACCTGCGTTGCCCGTCGGGCGTGTCGTACGTCCTCGAGAACCGCCGGGTGCTCAAGCAGACCTTCCCCCGCGTCTTCGGCAGCTTGCCCATCCGCGCAGTGGACGACTACCCCGAGCGCCTGCTCGCCACCCTCGAACACCTCGCCCCCCCCGGCGTCGACCGCCCCAACACCGTCGTCCTCACCCCCGGAATCTACAACTCCGCTTACTTTGAACATTCGTACCTGGCGCAGCAGATGGGGGTGCCGCTGGTCGAGGGCAGCGACCTGGTGGTCCACGACGGGTTCGTCAAGATGAAGACCACGCGGGGGCTGCAACGGGTGGACACGATCTACCGCCGGATCGACGACGCGTTCCTCGACCCGGCGTGCTTCCGGCCCGACTCGGCGCTCGGCGTGCCGGGGCTGATGGAGGTCTACCGCGCCGGGCGCGTCGCCTTGGCCAACGCGCCGGGCGCGGGCATCGCCGACAGCAAGGTGATCTACACCTTCGTGCCGGACATGATCCGCTACTACCTCCGCGAAGACCCGATCCTGCCGAACGTCGAGACGTTCCTCTGCGCCCGTGATGCGGACCGGCAGCACGTGCTGGCCAACCTCGACAAACTCGTGGTCAAGCCCGCCAACGAGGCCGGCGGCAAGGGCATCCTCGTCGGGCCCCACGCCACGCAGGCCCAGCGCGACGCGACGGCCGAGCAGATCAAGGCGGACCCGACCAACTTCATCGCCCAGCCGACGCTGTCGCTGTCCCGCTGCCCGACCGTCATCGGCGACGAGCTGCAAGGCCGGCACGTCGATCTGCGCCCCTACATCCTCTACGGCCAGGACGTCTACGTCCTGCCCGGCGGCCTCACCCGCGTCGCCCTCCGCGAGGGCTCGCTCGTCGTCAACTCCTCCCAGGGCGGCGGCACCAAAGACACCTGGGTCCTCGACCGCCACACCCCCGGAAGTTCCAACGGCGCGGCCGTGACGGTTCAGAGCAACGGGACGCAGAGCCAGTCCGCCATCGAGGATACGCGTTAAGTTCTCACCACGGTCAAGGGACCACCCCGCAGGGCTTGCTCGAGCCCGGCAGTTGTAAGATCGCCGTAAACAAGAAATGCTCCGTAAGCGGCGAACCCAAATCGAAAATCCTTAATCAAAAATCAAAAATCCCCCATGCTCCTCTCCCGCGTCGCCAACTCGATCTACTGGATGTCGCGCTACATGGAGCGGGCCGAGAACGTCGCGCGGTTTATTGATGTCAACCTCCAGCTCTCGCTGGAGCAGAGCACCGCGCCCGATGCGCCGTGGCAGGCGCTGGTCGCGGTCACAGGCGACCAGGAAGACTTCGAAAAACGCTACGACCGCGCCGACCGCCAGACGGTGATGCGGTACCTCACGCTGGACCGCGGCTACCCCAGCTCGATCGCCCGCTGCGTCTCGGCGGCGCGGGACAACGCCCGCACCGTCCGCGACGTGATCCCCTACGAGATGTGGCAGCAGATCAACGCCCTGCACATCACCGTCAAGGACGCCGCCGACGACGCCATCCACAGCGACCGGCCCGTCGGGTTCTACCGCGCGGTCAAGGAGGCGAGCCTGCTCTTCGCCGCGATCACCGACGCCACGATGAGCCACAACGTCGCCTTTGAGTTCTGCAAGCTTGGCCGGCTCATCGAACGCGCCGACCAGACCTCCCGCGTCCTCGACGTCAAGTACTTCCTGCTGCTGCCCGACCCCTCCGACGTCGGCGGCGCGATGGACGTCGTGCAGTGGGCGGCCCTGCTCCGCTCCGTCGGCGCCCTCGAGATGTACCGCCAGGCCCATGGCGTCATCACCCCCCGCAACGTCGCCGCCTTCCTCATGCTCGACCCCGAGTTCCCCCGCTCGGTCACCCACTGCCTCCTCCAGACCGAGGGCTGCCTCGCCCACATCGTCGGCCCCGGCAGCCCCCGCACCGTGGATGTCCAACGCCGCCTCGGCCGCCTCCGCTCCCAGCTGGAGTACGGCGACATCGACGAGATCATCCACGGCGGCATGCACGAAACCATCGACCGACTTCAGCAAGACCTCAACGACATCGACAACGCCGTCAACGCCGCCTTCTTCGAGTTCCAGCCCGAAGCCGAACCCGCCCTCGGCCCCGCCTCCGTCCAGTAGTCGCCCCACCCGCGGCCATGTCATTTCGACACCCCGACGCCCCGCCCCCGGAAAACATCGGCAGCCCGCGACGACGGGCGGGTTCGGACGCGATCTCTTAGGTGCTGATTTCCATGAACTTAACGCCTGCCGTGGTGGGCGTAATACGGCACCGGCGTTGCGATGTGATGATCTCAGTGCGTAATCTGCGCCCACCCAGCTCCCCCTCCGACCCCGACGCCGGGCTCAAACCCCGCCCCGGCAGCCGGCTCAACGTCCTGCTCACCGAGGACCGCCGCCGTCCCGTCGAGCACTGGACCCGCCAGTTCCCGCGCCTCATGCGCCCCCTCGGCGTCGAGGCCCACCTCGCCGGCACCGCCCGCGAAGCCCTCGACCTCACCGACCGCCTCACCTTCCACGCCGCGTTGATCGACCTCGCCACCCCCGTCGGCGACGCCGCGACGACCTCCCAACCCGCCGACCGCGGCGGACTCTGGCTGCTCCAGGTCCTCCGCCGCCGACCGAACCGCCCCCCGGTCGTCGTCGTCAACAGCCGGGCCACCCGCCGACAGGCCGACCGCCTGCTCCGCGAAGCCCTCCAGCTCGGCGCGTTCTCCGTCGTCAACCGCCCCGACGACCTCCGCCCCCTGCTCGCCGCCGTCCAACGCCTCGTCAACCGCCACTACCACGGCCAATGGCCTTCACGTAACTAGTCAGCCCGCTGTTGCGAAGCAACGGTGGGCCCGTATAGTCCCGACCCAAGTTCTTCACCAACCCCTTCACCCCTTTCCCGGAGTTCACGAACAACATGAAGATCAAACCCCTCGGCGACAAGATCATCGTCCAACGCCTCGCCGCCGAAGAGAAGACCGCCTCCGGCATCTTCCTCCCCGAAGGCGCCAAAGAAAAGCCCCAGCAAGCCAAGGTCGTCCGCGTCGGCACCGGCAAGGTCACCGACGACGGCAAGACCGTCGACTTCCAGGTCAAGGAAGGCGACACCATCATCCTCGGCAAGTGGGGCGGCACCGAAATCAAGATCGAC
>JBCCOP010000020.1:0-26850 GCA_039025315.1 Planctomycetota bacterium
CCGGATCGACGACCTGGAAACCCTGCACACCGCCGCCCAGAACGCCACCGACCACGCCAGCCAACCCCATCTCCTCCACGCCGCCATCCGCGAAGCCAAACTCCACCACGCGCTTTGGCCACGCAGCGCTCAGTAAACGCTCCCGCGATCCGCTGGCCCGGAACCAATCGAAGGAGACCGACGCGTGTTGTAACTTTGGCCCCCGTATTATCATAGGGGGGCAGTAACGCAGCTCTGCCCCAGAGTTTCCCGGCGAGGATGCGTGTGACGAAGCACACGCACCCCTCCCCGGGGAAACTGCTGGAGCGGTTGATTTAGAATCGTACTGGTTGATATGCTTCACTGGTTATGGTTCTCCGCCGCTCAGGTGTGCCTCCTACAGCATTTCACCGAGCGGCTTTTTTTATTGCTAGCAATCAATTTCGATCCGTGAAGGATCTAAACACGGGCTAATTCGAATCACATGGTGCCAACCTTCGTGGCGGACTCTCACCATGCTGATCTCATCGCGATCTATTTCACGCATAGCGCATCGGTTTTGCTCGATCAAGAGCGTCGCCCCAAACCAGCCAAATCTTCGAATCACGCCTATGTAAGACCTTCCTTCGTATGTTTGAACGAGCACTTTTTGCCCCCGATGCAAAGTGGTGTAAGTCCGTCTTCCTATTCTCAGTGGTTTCGGCATCGATAGTTTTCCAAGTCATGAGCCAGGGTCCACTCAGGTCTAGGCAGGGGCCGCCCTACCTGAGCTGCGACGCGGCCGTCGCCCGGCTCGCTCCGCTCGCTTGTGGGCGAGCGACGGCCGCGACGGTCTCAGGCAGGGCTTTCAGAGGCCCCTTGTTGAAGGTCAACCAAGCCGGAAGGTTGAGCATCGTAAAAAGCACTCAACGCCCGCACAGCCGTCGTCACAACATTGCAACGCATCGAGATCGACGCGTCTTCAGGTAAACGGTTCATTGTTTCGAACGCGTGTCGGAGAGCCGCCTCGGCCACTAGCTGAGGAAGGTCATTCATCGGAAGTCTCCGTAGCCAAGTGAGTAAAAACGATTGCCGTCACTTTCGCCTGGACCTTGGGCGGGAGCGTTGGCCAGTTTTCAATAAGCGCATTCAATCGCTCATCGTTTTGGGGACGATTTGGTAACGTGTCGCTCGCAGAACAGTTGTCTGTTCGGTGAGCGTTCAGTTGTAGATGATTTGCGGAAGCATCGTTCGAAGCTTCATTTAACCGCGTTTCGGCTTGGCTATCGGGATTAATCGGCGGGCCTTTTAAGCCGCTGGTTCTGGGTTCGAGTCCCAGCCCGGTCACTTAGATCTAATCTTTTCCGAAAGCTTGAGTTACACGCACCGCGAATCCGCGTGTTGCGAAGATTTGGTGTTGGAACACCCCGGAGTTCTGCGGGATGGTGCCGTAAAACCGCCGTTACGAGGTGCCACCGATGCCGCGTCCCCGTTCCTTTCCCCGTCCCTACAAAAGTCCGGCCAGCGGGTTGAGGGCGGGTGAGGTGGACCGTCTTACCAGCGCAAAGCCGGCGTAGCGCCGGGGTATCACGGGCGTAAGAGGCGGTCTGGTTGATTCACCTGACGCAAGATTTCGCCGGCGTTCGTCCCTAGATCGAGGTGGTGGGGTTCGCACGGGCAAACCCGCGAAGCGGGGCGTCCATGCCCGGGTGGCGTCAAGCGGGTCTCACAGACCATGCTCCGCCGAGCTGACTTGCATGCGAACTTCTGATGTGGAGGCCGTTGTTGACGACTGATTTTCCGTTACGGCAAACGATGAGCTAAAAAGTTGACCAATGGTAATTTTAATGTACCATTGGTATCTATGGAGACAGCAACGGCCCATCCGAACCCAAAGCGGCGGCTCCCTGCTCGCGGGGAAGCCCGTCGGTTTCTGAGTGAATTGATCCGTAGCGATAACTTTCTGGCGGGCGGCTTGCTGCCCTCCGAGCGTGAGCTGTCTTCTTCGGCGGGGGTTTCTCGTCCGACGGTCCGGCTGGTACTCGAAGAACTGTCGCAGGAAGGCCGCATCTCCCGGATCGAAGGGCGTGGTTGGGCGGTGTCGCAGGCCGAGCCGAAGAGCCTGATGGGTGAGGCGGTGCTGCTGGTGACGGAACTCACCGCGGGGCAACCCTCCCGGTCGGGGCTGACGGCGGGGATCGTGGACGAGATTTCACGGGCGGCCAGCCGGGCGGCGCTCGACACGCTGGCGGTCGATCCCGGTCGGCTGGGCAAGGACCGGATCGGGGCATTCGTCAAGCAGCCGCCCGGCGGGGCGATCTTCGCGGTCGAGTCGACGAGCGCGCCGGCCGTGGCCGAACCGATCCGCGGGCTGCGGGAAGCGGGTGTCCCGGTGGTGGCGTACGGCTCGTCGTTGGTGCCCGAGGCGTGCGACCGCGTGGTCTCGGACCATCTGGCCGGCACACGGAGCCTGGTGCAATTCCTCGCGCGTCGGGGGCACCGCCGTCTCCTGCGGGTTTGGGCGAAGGTGCCGACGCACACCGCGCGGCCGTACTGGCTCGATCAGCGGGACGCGGGGTTCGAGGCGGGCTGCCGGGAGGCGGGGCTGGAGGTGTTGCCCGCCCTCGAGTTCTTCCAGCCGGTGACCGACCGGCTGAACGAGGCGGAGGCCTTCGAGGCGAAGGTCCGGCTGATGATGGGGTACCTGTACGACCGCCTGTGCGGCGACGACCGGCCCGACGCCATCATGGTGAACTCCGACGGCGTCGCCTTCGCGGCGGCCCGGGCGTTGCGGGAGCTGGGCTTCGACCCGCACACCGACGTGCCGATCGTGGGCTACGACAACTACTTCCGCCATTCGCCGGAGGGGGCGATCCTGCCCGACTTCCAGCCGCTGGCCACCGTCGACAAGGGCCGCCGGGCCCTGGGGCAGGCCATTGTCGAGCTGCTGGCGGATCGCGCCGCCGGGCGGATCGAGGGGTCGGCGTCCGTCACGCGGTCGGTCGCGCCCGAGCTGGTGATCAACCCGTTCTTCCCGGAGCCCGCTGCCGTGAGGTGACTCGTTCCGCCCGGTCTCGTTAGCCGCCGTGCGGATGGTCCGTTGTTGTCTTTAACCGATTCGTTTCCTTTTTCAGATGGAGGTTTGTCATGATTAGATTGCACAGGTGTTGGTGTTTCGGTCCCGCGTTGCTGGCAGGTGCGCTCGTCGCAGCCCCGGCGTGGTCAGCACCGATCCCGGTCACGTTCGATTTCGATGAAGGGTCCGGCGAAGCCGAATTCGACCCGATCACGCCCAGCTCTGACCCGAGCGGCAACCCGTACACCATCACCGACTCGGTGACCGGACAGTCGATTTCCTTCATTGCCGGCTTCAAAAACTCGCCGAGTGCCTTGGACAATCCCGGCGGAGACGTCACGGACAGTGCCGTCTTCCAGTTGGCAGGTACGCCGTCTAATGGGTCCGGCGTGAACGCATTTGCCGGGATCGCCAATGACTCCAACAACGAGTTTGATTCGCAGCTCGGTGGCGGTCGGACCAACGAGTTCATCGAGTTCACATTCACGCTCGAAACCACGCTGATCAGTATCGACCTCAATGGTGTCGGTAGCAACGAGCAATATGAGCTCATTGTCGATGGTGGTACGCCAATCTTATCGAGCATGGATGACTTGTTTACTTTCGCGGCTGATACGGTGGTGCCGGCGGGCGGAACGCTCCGTTTCACCGCGGTGGATGGCTCAATAGAGAGCCTGATCCGCCTCCAGGAACTCAATGTGGAGGTGGTCCCCGAGCCCGGGTCGATGGTGCTGTGCCTCACCGGCCTCGGGCTGATGGTGCTGCGTTCGCGACGCGGCACGAGGTCCTGAATCACCCCCCCCACGCGTGCACGCCCCCGACGGGGCGTGGACGCTTTGCTCGACGCTCTCGCCCTTCTGCCGGAGTCTTCTCGTGCCCCACCACTTCACCCACCGTCGCCACGCCTTCACGCTGATCGAACTGCTCGTGGTGATCTCGATCATCGCCCTGCTGATCGCCCTGCTGCTGCCCGCCCTGGCGGGGGCGCGGAAGGCGGCGGCGTTCACCGTCTGCGGGTCGAACATCCGGCAGGTCGGGCTGGGCCTGTTCACCTACGCCAACGACGCGGACGACTTTCTACCCACCGCCGACGGCCAGAACGCGCTGGGCAACAACGGCTCGGGCTGGATCACCCGGTTGGCCGAGGGCGGCTACATGGCGACGTCCGCGTCGGCCAACAAGGACGGGGTGGACTCGTTCCTGTGCCCGCTGGATGAGTTGACGCCGGTCGATCTCGGCAGCAGCGTCGTGTCGTGGTCGAGCTACAAGGGCATCGTCGGCTGTTCGTGGGAGACGGCGAGCTCGCTGCCCGGCGGCGGGCGGGCGGGGCGGCGGGTCGAGTTGATCCCATTCAGCGATTTCGTGGCCGCGGGGACCACGTGGATGGAACCGGACGGCACGCCGCGCCCGGTCCTCGTTGAGTCGCACGTGCAGAACTCGGCCGCCTTGCAGCACCCCAACTGGCCCACGCTCCGCGTGACCGGCGGCACCGTGACGTTCCAGGGTGAGACGATCGCCACCAACCCCGAGCTGAGCACGCCGCACGAGGGCACCAACCGCTACGTGCTCCTGAACGACTTCAGCGCCCAGCGCGGCGAGGTCTTCTCCGACTCGTCGCAGCCCATCCCGGACCGTTGGGTCTTCCCCTGAACCCGGCCGCCCCGCGGCAACCCCACGAGAGAATTCCGATATGACGCATCGAACCCAACCCCTCAGCGCGATGGTTGCGCTGCTGATCGCCGCCCTGTCGGCGGGCCCGGCCGCCGCGGATTTCGGCGCCTCGTTCGACCTCGACGCCGACGGCCGGATCGACGCCCGGCGGGCCGTGCCGCACGTCGGCGTCGAATCGTTGCGGGCCATGGGGGTGGACCCCGGCCGGGCGTTCGACGCGGCGTTCGACGGGGCGATCCGGGTCGAGGCGGACGGGCTGTACCGCGTGCAGGTACGGGGGACACACACCTGGCGGCTGGAAGTCAACGGCTTCCCGGTGCTGGACTACACGCACGCCAAGGGTTACGAGAAGGCGGTCGCCGAGGCGGGGCACTGGTCTCGGCTGAGCGAGGCGGTGCTTCCGATGCGGGCGGGGGTGGCGTACCCGGTGCGGCTGACCTACCACCGCCCCGACGCGTTGCCCGAGGTGGCGGGCGAGGTGGCGTTATTTATCGGGCCGGTCGGCGGGCCGCTGTCGCCGGCGGTGTCGGTTGCGCCGCGTCGGCCGTCCGTCGTCCCGCACCCCGCGCGGCCGGCGGCGGCGTTCCACGCCTCGGTCGGGCTGGTGGTCAACAAGCTCCAACGCTTCAGCGACGAAGAATACGAACAACTCAAAACCCGGCTGGGGGAGATCGGCGTGCCGACGATCCGCGGCAACTTCTACCCCTGGGTCACCGAGCGGGAAAACCTCGACCGGCGGTACCGCGACCTGCACGAATCGTTGGGCGTCGAGCTCAGCGGCGTCGTCCGCGAGTCGTTCTCGATCGACGACCCGGACGCGATGATGGCGGACCTCGCGACGTGGGTCGACCGGGCGTCGGACTACCTCGCGATCGTGGAGGGGCCTAACGAGCCGTACGGCAAGACCGAGAACTTCAACTACCGCGGCCACGGCCGACAGCACCGCACGGGCACACCGCTGGGCGACGGCTGGCCGCGGGGCGTGTCGCTGTTCATGCGTGACCTGCACGCGGCCTTGACCGACGCGTCGGAGGGCACGGACGGGCCGGTCATCGCGGCGGCCAGCACGGTCTTCGGCCCGTGGCGCCCGGACAACCCGTTGGCCGCGTTCATCCAAGCCGAAGGGCTTGTGCTCGGCGACTACTTCACCCTCAACAACATGCACAAGTACCACATGGCCTGGCCCAACGCCCGGTTCTACGAGCACCAGCGTAAGCTCCGCGAGCAGACCCCCGACGCCCCGTGGATCATCACCGAGATGGGCTGGAACAGCGGCGACGTCGACCACGATCAGGTCAGCCCCGACCGCAAGACCGCCTACACCCTGCGTAACCACCTGCTGGGGTTCAACGCCGGCTCGTCGGCGAACTACACCTTCGCCCTCTACCACCACCAGCCGATGCGGGGCAAGCTCAAGGCGTTCGGCCTGGTGGACAAAGACTTCAACCCGCGTCCGGCGTTCCACGCCTTGCGTCGCCTGGTCGAGCTTACCCGTGACGATGACGGCGCGACGCTGCCCGAGGTCGCCGGCGAACTCGCCTACCGGCTGCAGGCCGACGGTCCCGAACCGATGCGGACGTTGCTCGCCACCGCCGACGGAGGTTTCCTGTTGGTGCTGTGGCTCGAAACGGGACGAAGCGCAGACCGTACACGGGCCGTCCTGCGACTGCCGAGCGACATGCAGATCGCCGTACACCAACCGACGACGGCTGACGAGCCCGTGCAGACGCTCACCGCCAAACAACTCGGCCTGGTTATCACCGGCGATCCGGTTGTCATCCGGCTCACGCCGGCGCTCCCCACGAAGGAGGATGCGCCCTGATGCCTTGCCGTAGTGGAGTTGTCATCTGATGGGTATGAATCCGACGCCCGGGCACGGCGGTGCCGAAGGGCCACGCCCTAACATCCTGTTCGTCCTGACCGATCAGCACGCGAAACGTACGGTCGGGTTCTGCGGCGACGAGCTCGCCCGGACGCCCCGGCTCGATCGTCTGGCCCGGAGCGGCACGGTGTTCGATCGCTGCTACACGACCTGCCCGTCGTGCAGCCCGGCCCGGGCCTCGCTGCAAACCGGGCTGTACCCCTTCGCGCACGGCATGCAGACCAACCTCTTCATGAAAGGTTGCATGCTGCACGAACTGGCCGATCACCCCGACCTGCTCTCACGCCGCTTGCTCGCGGCCGACTACCGCCCACTGCTCACGGGTAAGTGGCACCTGGGCTACGGCAAGGCCGCCCGCGACGACCCCTATTATCAGCGGCACTACCGCGCGATCGACCACCACCTCTACGACGTCACGCTCCCCGCCGCTTACCACGAGGCCTCGGGCCTGCCGACCGACGTCGGCTATGAAGGCGACGACTTCCCGGGGCACGGCGGCGGCGGACACGCTTGCCCGCAGTATCAGCAGTACCTCGCCAAACGCGGCCTCAGCCACGAACTCCGCTCCGCGGGCGGTTCGGGTTGCGACGAGGTGCTCTCGCCGAACGAGTCGACGATCGACCACTTCCTGGCCGACCGGGCGATCGAACTGATTGGCAAGCCGTCGGCCGACGCGAAGCCGTTCTTCTGTATGCTCAATTTCTGGGGACCGCACCACCCGGCGTATGTGCCCACCGCTTTCCTCGAGCCGTTCCGCGACGTCGCGATCGATCCGCCGCCGAGCTGGGACATCGACTTCGACCAGCGGCCGCGGGTCCACGGCGTGACCCGGCCGGACCAAGACTGGCCCATCTTCGAAGAGCAGCTCCGCTACGCCTACGCCTATGCGTCCTTTATCGATCACCAGATCGGGCGCGTACTCGACCACCTCGATGCTCTCGGTGAGCTCGACCACACGTGGGTCATCTTCTCGGCGGATCACGGCGACTCGCAGGGGGTGCAGGGCGGGCTCGCGAACAAGTCGTTTCACTTCTTCGAGACGGCCGTCAACACCCCGCTGCTGATCCGCCCACCGGGTGGCACGGACATCCCTCAGCAGATCGACGCCCCGGTCAACCTGACCGATCTCTACGCCACCTTCGCCGACATCGCGCGAGCGCCGGCGTCCACGACGAGACGACACGGACGCTCACTCGTGCCCTGGGTCAACGGCGCGACTCCCGATGATTGGTCCGAAGCCGTGGTGGTCGAAGGCTCGGGCCTATCCCATTGCCTGATGTCGCAGCGGATGTATCGGCAAGGTCGGTGGAAGTATGTCTTCAACGCCGGCGACATGGACGAGCTTTACGACCTCAAGACCGACCCCCATGAGCGCGTCAACCTCAGCGCGGATGACGAGTCGCATCCCGAGCTCCCCCGGCTGCGTGACGGCCTCTACGCCTGGATGCGCGAGTACGGCGACCAGCTCGCCGGCCAGTTCAAAGCCCTCCGACTCCAGCCAAGCTGTGTCTCGGCCTGACCGTATCTCACCATGACCAAGAGCCCCGACATGATCCGACGCTCCTGCATCGCCCTCGTTGCCGTGTGCCTGACCCACCATGCCGCCGCGGGTCCTCCGCACCCGCCCACCGAGCCGGCGCGCCCCTCCGCGGACCGCCCCGTGATCCACACGCAGTTCTTCGTCCGCAACCGCGGCGACGGCGGTCGCATCCCGCGGCAGCTGTTCTGGACCGAGTCGTTCCTCGCGGACAAGGCGGACCAAGCCGCCGCGGCGAACCACGCCAGCCACGCCGAGGGGCTGACGCCCACGATGGGTTTGATGATGTGGAGCGACGCCTACTACACCGCCGAGCCCGGGGCCGACCGAGCCTTCAGCGATGACCCGGCCTACAACGCGTACTGGCGGTGGAACCGCGACCGGCAGCACTACTTCGCACGTCGGCCCGACGGCCGCGTGTGGAGCCGACGCTACACCCGGTCGGGTGAACCCAAAGACGCGTGGATCACGCCGTCCATGCCGCTGGACGAACAAGACCGCGCCCCCGGCGTCACGACCTACGGCGACTGGTACGCCCAACGCATCGCCGACCGTGCCACGGCCATCGGTGTACGCGGCGTCCTCCTGGCCGACCACGCCGACCAGATCGCACACGGCAACGCCCTCGACCAGGACTTCTCCGAAGAGATCGTCGCTGGCTTCGAGCGGTGGGGCGGCATCGACCTGCCGGGGGACACCACGGCCGACCGCGCCCAAGCGATCCTCTCGCACCACACCCCGCGGTGGATCGACTACCTCTCCAACGTCTACGGCGCTTGGTGGTTCGACATGGTCGACCGGATCAACCGTGCGACCGGTGACGACGACGCGATGATCCTGATGCAGAAGCACGCGTTCCCGCACTGGTCGCGCTACAGCGCGGCCGACGCCATCTGGATACGCAAGAACGCCGACAAGGCCTCGCAGATCGCCTACCACGTCGAGTCGTGGAGCATGCCCTCGCCCCGCGGCGGAGCCATCGGCAACGGCGAGATCAGCGCCTACGTGGGGCAGGTCGGCGCCCACCTGAGCCGGGAGCCCGACATCACCCGCGGTGTCTTCGTGCCCGTGACGAAGTTCCCGGCCTACCCCGGACCCGGCGAGGCCACGGGCATCGATCACTATTGGGCCATCGACACCGCCGAACGCCAGCACTCGCTCACGCTTAGCGACGACGAGAAGACCGAGATGCAGAAGAAGATCCAGCTCGGGGCCTGGCTCGCGCTGGGGTGGGCCCATCTGGCCAACCGTGAAGGCGGTGTTGAGCGAGCGGCCATGTACTTCTTCACCCACCGCGACCGCTTCGAGAACCCGTACGACGTCTTCGAATCGGCGATCCGCCCCATTAACCCGCGGCGACCGGTCGGCCCGGCGTTCTACTACAGCACCTCGACCGAGCGGGCGTTCGAGCACCGCGGCGAGAAATGGAACCCCCTGGAGAAGATACCGGGCTTTGCTAACCGCGGTGCCGATGGGCGTGTCATGCTCGCCTACTTCGTCAGCGACCGCACACTCGATACCCTCCAGCCGTCTTCATACCCGACCGCTTGGGTCGTCGATGAACTCGACACCCTGAGCGACGACGAGCGGCGTCGGCTCGAGGCGATCGCGCCGGTCTACTCGATCGATGACCGCGAGGCTCTGCCCGCCGCGGTGACCCCGGTGCGTGTGCGTGGCGATGCCACCGGCTTCGCCTTCGCCGATGAGGAAGACCGGATCATCCTCTACGTCACCCGTGACCACGTCATCAACCGCGACGACATCACGGCACAGCTGGTCATGCGGGGCTTCACTGACGGCCAGTACACCGCGCATGACGTGGTCTCCGGCGAAGAGCTGCCGTTCACGATCGCCGACGGCGTGGGTACCTTGGCGGTCTCCCTGTCGCGCTGGTCGTCGCGTGGCTTCCGAACCACAATCCAGATCGACTGACACGATTGGCCGCCGATCCCACGCCCTCCCGATTTCCCTTTGCCTGATCTCTGCCGCACCCACAAGCTCGTCTACGTATACGCCGACCCCTTCGAGACGCTAGTCGTCGGGACGGGTTGTGTGCTTGGACCTATCCGAGACACCCGCCGGGATCGGCGAACTCCGCGACCTCCCGCGGGCTAAATCAAAACGCCGCCGAGGTGTCTCGACGGCGTTCTGCGTTTACCGGTGGGCCGGTTCTGTTGGAAACGGCCCGAGAAATAGCGAGGGGATTGACTGTACTCACGTGTTTCTTAAGCACGCGTTGGCTTACCGCTGATGTTGACGCAGTGGAAGTGGTAAGTGTCACTAAAACAAATGATTCGACGCCGCGGCCCGATGACCGCGACTGCCGATACGGTGTCGATCCCCCGCCGTGTGCGTTACCCGGCGGCCAGTTGCGTGAGGGTTGATCTGTGCATCCTGTCGCATTTCGTCGAAATGTGACGCGGTGGTCAGGTCGTCAATCCGCTAGCCGTTGCGCAATTTCGAAATGACGTCGGCGTGACTTCTGTCTGTTGAGATCGCGCAAGATGGCTAGCCGATCTTCATTAAAGCTGGCTACAGAATTCGTCTAGACAATTAATCGATAGTTAATCGATGACTCACGATCTCATGACAAGCGACCCATACCGTGCCCGCTAGCAGACATCGCCGAGCCCGGTGAATCAGGGCTCGATCGTTTGTGTTCGAAGCGCTACACCAGTGGTCTGGTGTGGTGAGGCTCTTCGTTGCGATTTTTATCGAAAGGGTAATCCATGTTCAAGCTTTCCCGGAGAGTAGGTGCTGGTGTTTTGGCCTTGGCTTGTGGTTGGGGTTCCGCCCAAGCGATTGCGGAGCACCCTGCGGGTACGTCTAACGAGCCGTTACGGGTGATGTTGATACCAGCGGACACCGGAGCCGACACCACCAAGAACGATTTTCAGCCTATTTTTAACGCAATTACCGACAACTACGGACTGCACTTCGACTTGCGTGTCGGCAGCTCGTACGCCGCCGTGGTCGAAGGCATGGAGAGCGGGGTCGTGGACGTCGCTTTCCTCGGTGCGGTGACTCTGCACCAGGCCAAGGAACGCGACGCAGCCGAGCTGTTGGCGGTGTCGGTGAAGAAGGGGTCTAGTTCCTACTACTCGGGTCTGTTCGTCCGCAAGGATTCGGGCATCACCACCCTCGACGGGCTCAAAGGTAAAGCGGTTTCGTTCGGCGATGTGAACTCGACCTCGAGCTTCAACTTCCCCGTGGCCATGCTCCTGGCGGGCGGTGTGGACCCCGTCAAGGACCTGTCAATGGTCTATATCACCGGCAGCCACTCCAACTCCATCGCCGCGCTGGTCGAAGGCCAAGTCGACGCCTGCGCCTGCTCGTTCAACGCTTACGAGAAAGCCGTGAAGAACGGCGTGGTCGACCCCGCGGTGATCGTGCCCCTGATGAAGTCAGACCCGATCCCCAACCCGCCTCTGGCGATGCACCCCAATCTCGACCCGAAGGTGAAGGCCACGCTGGTCAAGGCCTTCGAGAACATCCACGAGACTCCGGGAGTCACGCCCGAGATGATCCGGGGATACGGCGGCAAGAAGTACGACCGCTACGACACCACCTTCCCGCAGGCGGCGTTCGATGAGGCGATGACCAAGCTCGCCGCGGTCACCGATCAACTCAAGGCCGAGATGCTGGAGAAAGCCGGCAACAATTAATCGCTTCGACCCGGCGTGCCTTCATGCAGGGCATGCGTGGGTCAATCCAAAGCATCTTCTGCGGCGGGAGACCGCGGCGGAAGATTTCCGTCTCACTCGACGGGTCGAGACCTGCCCGATGAAAGTTGTACGAAGGTAATCCGATGCTTGAACTCCGTGGTATCGACAAGATCTATGAATCGCGTCAGGGCCGAGTGACCGCGGTAGACGGCGTGAGCCTGAAGATGGAGAAGGGGGAGTTTTGTGTGCTGCTGGGGCCCTCGGGGGCGGGTAAATCGACGGTGCTCCGCGTCATCAACGGCATGACGCAAGCGACGCGCGGCGAGGTCTCGTTCGACGGTACGGCGACGACTCGCCGCAACCGCCGCGCGGTACAGAACCGCATCGGCACCATCCACCAGCAGTTTTTTCTGGTGCCGCGTCTCAGTGTGCTGGACAACGTCTTGTCGGGGATGCTGCCGAAGCTCGGCTTTATCCGGTCGATGCTCAAGCTCTTTGTTTCGGCTGACCGGAAGCGGGCGTGTGAGCTTCTTGGCCGGGTTGAGCTGAACGAGTCGCAGCTCTATCAGAAAGCGGGCAGGCTTTCGGGCGGGCAACAGCAACGGGTGGCGATCGCCCGTGCGTTCATCCGCAACCCCGACTTGGTGCTGGCCGACGAGCCGGTCGCCAGCTTGGACCCGTCGACCAGCCGGGGCATCCTTCGCCTTTTACGTGGGGCGGCCCACGAAACCGGAGCCACGGTGTTGTGTAGCTTGCACCAGGTCGACTTGGCCTATGAGTTTGCTGACCGGATTGTCGCGATGCGTCAGGGCAAACTGGTCTTCGACGGCAAGCCCAGCGAGCTCGACGAGGCGATGCTCGCCCACATCTACGACGGAAAGCCGACCTCGAGCCAGTCGCCCACGCCATCGAAGCCCCGCGCACACGAAGAGACGGCGGTCTCGATGCCCGGCCTGGAGGTGGCCCCCGCGTGAGTCAGGTCCCGCTCTCCCATCCCGTTGCGGCGAAGCCGCCCGCCGAATGGAAGCTGCGTCAGCCGTACTCGAAGAAGCTGATCGTCGGCTTGCTGGCAGGATTTGCCGTGCTGGGCTGGTCCTTCCAGAACGTCGAGCTCGACCGCGGCGTCAAAGAACTGTTGCAAGCGGTCGGCTACAGCGTGGGCCTGGCGGAGACCTCGCAGGTCGCCACCGGGGCCAACAACTACATCGAAAAAGGCTGGCCGTTGGTCCTGTCCAAGGAGACACCGGTCTTACGGCTGGAAGACTTCGACCGCAACAACCTCCCGTGGCTCAGCCACCTCGAAACGCGGACGGAGATCGAGCCCGAGTTCGACACCGACGCCATGCAGATGATCAACCACGAGGTCACCACCGAATACCTCGTCCAGCCCATCGGCTACCTCGGCCGGGTCGCCGTGCTGATGATCGAGACGATCGAGATGGCGTTCTGGGGCACGGTGATCGCGACCTTGGTGGCGATCCCGTTGACGTTTTTCGGCGCAAAAAACTACACGCCGTGGATCGGCTTGTACCACCTGTCGCGGGGCATCTGCAGCTTCAACCGCGCGATGCCGGAGCTGATCACCGCGTTGTTTTTCGTGTTGATGTTCGGCTTTGGACCGATCGCGGGCATGGTCGCGCTGGGGCTTCATACCAGCGGGTTGCTGGGCAAGTTTTTTGCCGACGACATCGAAAACGCCGACCCCGGGCCGCAGATGGCCTTGGCCTCGACCGGCGCGGGCAAACTCAAGGTGATCCGCTTTGCGGTGTTACCTCAGGTGCTGCCGCAGTTTGTGGCCTACGTGCAGTACATCCTCGAGCGTAATGTCCGCACCGCGACGGTTCTGGGCATCGTCGGAGCCGGGGGCATTGGGCTGGAGCTCAAGGGCCGGTGGGACATGTTCGCCTATGGCCACGTCACCACGATCCTGCTGGCGATCTTCGTGACCGTTTACCTGCTCGAGTGTATGAGCCAGTATCTGCGTAAACGCCTGATTGACACCGACTGAACCGCTTATGAAGACCGCTCGTCTCGACTCCTTGGAAGAACGCTTAGTGCGCTGGCCCGACGCCGCGGCCGAGCCACGGCTGATCCTTTTCGATATCGACCGCACGCTGCTCGACACCCGTGGCGGGAACCGCCGGGCCATGGAACGCGCGGGAAGGACCGTGTTTGGCGAGCGTTTCGATCTCGAAGGGATCGACCGGTCGGGCCGGCTGGACTCGCACATTTTGATGGACGCGGCTTCACGGTTAGGCGAACCCTTAACCTCCGAACGGTTTAATCAGTTCCGGGTTCGGTACGCGATTGAGTTGAAAAGTGAACTGGACGGCCAGCGGGCGATGCCCGGGGCGGTGGCTTGGGTAAAGCGGTTGGCGGAGATCGGTCACGTCACGCTGGGATTGGTGACCGGGAATTTCGCCAGCGCGGCGGCGGTGAAAATCCCTGCCGTCGGCCTGGACTTTTCGGTGTTCCGGGCCAACGGTTTCGGCGACACCGGCGAACGCCGGGCCGACTTGGTCGGCATTGCCCGGCTGCGCTGCCCCCAAGCGAAGATCGATTCGACCCTGGTCATCGGCGACACGTCACGCGACATCGAGTGCGCTCGGGCCAACGGCTGCCCGAGCCTGATCGTGGCCACCGGGGACTTTGATGCGGATCAGCTTCGGGCGGCGGGGGCGGATGATGTGGTGAGTGACTTGACTTCACCCGAGGCCACGCGATTCATGGACCTGTTTTTGCGAGGCAAGGAGGCCGACGCATGACCAAGAAATCGACTGCAAATCCAAACACGAATGAAGAGGCCCCGCAGAAGCAAGCGCGCTACGAAGCGATCGCGTCGACCCTCCGTGACGAAATCCTCGCGGACCATAAGCCCGGTGACTTTCTCGAGACCGAGTCGAGCTTGGCGGAGCGGTTCGGGGTGAACCGCCACACCATCCGCCGGGCGATCGATGAGCTGGTGTCCGAAGATCTGGTCTGGCGTCAGCAGGGGCGGGGCACTCTGGTGCTCCAGCCGCCGATGGATTACCAGATCCACAGCCAGACCCGGTTCACCGAAACCGTGACCTCGCTGGGGCACCAGGCCCGGTCGATCGTCATCGGGCGGCGGATGACCGCGGCGTCCGAGGGTGTGGCCCGTTGGTTGAAGATCGAGCCGCTCAGCCGAGTGGTTCAACTCGATGCGCTGCGGCTGGTCAACGATCAGCCGGTCTTGCTGACGACGCACTTCTTTCCGGCCAACCCTTATGAGCCGCTGTACCTGGGATACGACGGCGGCTCGTTGCACGGCGCGTTGCTTGAGACATTCGGGGTGGAACTCAAGCGCATGGAAAGCCTGATCACCGCGCGTCTGCCGATAAACGAAGACGCGATGGCGTTGCGGCTCTCGCCCCGTCAGCCGATCTTGCGGGTCAAGAGCCTGAACGTCGAGGTGAATAGCGGTCAGCCGGTCGAGTATGTGATTTCGCGTTTCCGAGCCGACAGCGTCCAGCTGAAAGTAGAGCCGTGACCCAAGCCAACACCGAGTTGATCGAGGGATCGACCGACCGTTCGCGTTGGGCGGCGGCGTTGTTGCGCGTCGAGGAGTCGCGTGTCATCGCGCTGGCCGAGGTGCTGGCGGAGCGGCACAGGGTACGCATGAAGCGTGTGCCCAAGTCGGGGTTGGCGATGATGCGGCTGCGTGAGTCGGTGCAGAACCAGGCGTTCAACCTCGGCGAGATACCGTTGTCGTCGGCCCACGTGGTCTTCACCGGACCGGACGGCACCGAACACGAAGGCGGCTGCCAGATCATGCGCGACCACGAGGCGTTGGCGGTGGCGATCGCGGTGTGTGACGGCGTGTTGGCGGCCGCAGTGCGGGGCGCGGCCGAAGTCGCCGCGTTGGTACGTGAAGGGTTGGCGGTAGCCCGGAACGACGCGGCGGTGCGCCGCGGGATGCGTGAACGCAGCCGGGTCTCGTTTGCGCTGATGAATCAGGAAGACGAATCCGGCAACGCGGAAGGCGGCGCCGACTCGTGATGACGCTCGATCCGATCTGGCAACCACGCAACCAGCAGCGCGTCTACCGCGTGCTGCTCGAAGCCCACAGTTTCCCCGGCCGGGTGATCGATCTGCCGGCTGAGCTCAACGCTCAACCCGCAACCCTGTCGGTGTTGGCGACGCTTCTGGATAACAGCACCTCGTTTTGTGATGTCGATGGTCTGGTCAGCCCGGAGGATCAACTCCGTCTCGAAGCCCCGCCGGCCGCTGCCGGTGGCGCCGACTTTCTGCTGTTCCAGGCCGACTTGCCGCCGCCCGAAGGGTTTACGCCTCGCCTGGGCGATGTGTATCACCCGCACGAAGGGGCCACGCTCGTGTTGGGCGGCCGCTCGATCACCGAGGGCCATGCCCGTTTCGAGTTGTCCGGCCCGGGTATCGAATCCAGGCAATCCCTGCACCTCACGGGGTTCGACACGGCCTGGTTCACTCGGCGCGAACCATGGGTCTCGGCCTACCCGACCGGGGTCGACCTGATCCTCTGCGATGCGTCGCACATCACGGCCATCCCCCGGACCACGGCGATGCGGTCGCTAATCGAAGCGACCTCAACGGAAGGGGGGCGGGCATGAGTTACGTGGCCATCAAGGGCGGCGAAAACGTCATCCGCGAAGCGGCGGAACTGCTGCAAGTGCTGCGCACGCGCGGCAGCGCGCAAGGGCAGGCACCGCTCTCGCCCGGAGCCATCGAACACCAGCTCCACTTCCTGCATAGCCAAGTGATGAGCGAAGGCGGACTCTACGATCCGCCGCTCGCATCGTTGGCGGTCAAGCAGTCGCTGGGCGACCCGATGGAAGCGGCTTTCTTGCTGCGGGCGTCACGTTCGACCCGGCCGCGTATCGCCAATACGCCGGTGATCGACACCCGGAAGATGCGGCTGATCCGGCGGATCAGCTCGGCGTTTAAAGACATCCCCGGCGGGCAGATGCTCGGCCCCACGCCCGACTACACCCAGCGGTTGTTCAACTGGGAGTTGCTCGACGAATCGGACGGATCGTTCCGCGGCAAGCTGGCGCAGTGGGCTGAGGGGCTTGATGTGGATTCCACGGGGGCGGCCGATGATTCGCCGTTGCCTAAAGTCCTGGATTTTCTCCGCGAACAGGGGTTGGTCGATGACGCTCCCGGACCCTGCGACGAGCCGTTCGACATCACCCGCGAGCCGTTGGTCTTCCCGGTTGATCGCTCGGCGGCGCTGGCCACGATGACCCGTGGGCAGCAGGGCGGCATCGTCGCGCTGGCCTATTCGAATATGCGGGGTTACGGCGACGTCCACCCGACCATCGCCGAGCTGCGCGTCGGCTACGTGCCCGTCGAGCTGCCCCACCCCGCCACCGGGGAACCCACCGAAGCGGGCGAGGTGTTGATCACCGAATGTGAAGTCATCGCGATGTACGAGCGATCCGACGAAGCGTCGACCCGGCGCACCGGCGTGGGCGACACGGTCGAGATCGACCCCGAAGCCCCGCCGCGTTTCACCCTCGGCTACGGCGCCTGCTTCGGTCACAACGAAGCCAAAGCCATCGCGATGGCGATCCTCGACCGTTCGCTGCAGAAGGGCATGCGCGATGGCCCGTCGAATCCTTCGGAAGACCCTGAGTTTGTCCTGCTGCACATCGATGGCATCGACGCCATGGGCTTCACCGTCCATTACAAGATGCCCCACTACGTGACGTTCGCTTCGGACTTGGACCGGCTCCGCAAGACGCAGCAACAACACGCCGACAAACGGCAAGCCGCCGAAGCCACATCTCCTGTCGCGGAGGAGGTGGCCACGCCATGAGTTTGGCCGAA
Source organism: Planctomycetota bacterium (assembly GCA_039025315.1). GTDB lineage: Bacteria > Planctomycetota > Phycisphaerae > Phycisphaerales > Phycisphaeraceae > Algisphaera. The sequence goes on from JBCCOP010000020.1 coordinate 17,619, forward strand.
CTCCGATCCCCGAAACACCGCGAGCACACCTTCGGCCTGATCGATGAGACGGCCAAGCGCGAGATCCGCCGGGCGACGCTCAAGGCGGTCTGCGTGCCGGGCTACCAGGTCCCGTTCGCGTCGCGCGAGATGCCGTTGGCCCGCGGGTTCGGCACCGGCGGGCTGCAACTCACACTCTCGATGATCGGCGAAGACGACACACTCAAGATCATCGACCAAGGCTCGGATGAATCGGTGAACGCCTGCAACATGCGTGACCTGATCACCCGCGTCTGCCCGGGGGTTGAGCCGACTTTCAAGACCGAAGAGGCCAGCCTGGTCCAGACCCGCCACCGGGTACCCGAGACGCCGATGCGTGAAGACCAGACGCTCATTTTTCAGGTGCCGTACCCCGACGCGTTGGTTGTCGTTGAAGCCAACGAAGCCCGCCGGGTGCAGATGCACGGCGAGGCCGACTACGCCCGGCTATTCGTCAAGCTCTACGAGGACATCGTGCGGTACGACGAGATCACCCTGAGCCACCGTTACCCGACCCGCATCCACGGCCACTACATCATCGACCCGTCGCCGATCCCGCGCTACGACGTGCCCAAGCTGCACCGATCCAAACAGCTCAATCTCTTCGGGGCCGGGCGTGAGAAGAAGATCTACGCCGTCCCGCCTTACACCGACGCGAAGCCCCTGGAGTTCCGGGACGTCACGTTCCGCGTGGAAGATCATCTCGACGACGGCGGGCGACGCTTGGTCTGTTGCAAGTGCGGCGCGGACAACACGTTCCTCGACGAGTTGGTGCTCACCGACGGCACCCGGGCGTATGCCTGCAGCGACACCGAGTATTGCCGACGCATGATGCGGGCCCAGGTCGCCAATCAGAAGTTTGGTGGCGCCCCATGATCCGCTTTGTTTCGGTGCCGACCGATGCTGAACAAGGCCTTCCCCCCGTACTCGAAGTCGACGGCCTCACCAAGGTCTACGGCCCGATCGGCCCGCATACTTTCGAACGGACCGGGCCAGACGCCCCGGGCGGCGGAACCAACCTCTGCCCCGATACCGGCAGCGTCGTCGCGCTCAACAACGTCTCGCTGAAGCTCTACCCCGGGCAGATCCTCGCGGTCATCGGCGAGTCGGGCAGCGGCAAGTCCACGCTGCTTAAGACGCTCTACCTCGACGAGCCGCCCACCGAAGGCTCCGCCTTGTTCCGCGACCCCCGGCTGCCCGGCAACACCTGGGACCAGGCCCACGACCTGTTTCTCTACAACCCCGCCCAGGCCCGCCGACTCCGCGACCGGCATATCGGCATCGTGCGGCAGAACCCCAGGCTCGAGTTGAACTTCAACATCTCGGCGGGGGGCAACATCGCCGAGCGCGTCCTCGCCGCGAACGCCGCTGAGCTGCAAGGGCATCCCCACTACGGCGATATCCGGCAACGCGCGCTGGACCTCTTGAGCGAAACGCAAGTCCCCACCGCCCGCATCGACGAACGCCCCGGCAACTTCTCCGGCGGCATGCAGCAACGCGTCCAGATCGCCAAAGCCCTGGCGATCCAGCCGCCGGTGCTGCTGCTCGACGAGATCACCACCGGCCTCGACCTGTCGGTCCAGGCCCGCATCATCGACCTCATCCTCGATCTGCACGACCGTCTGCAACCCGCGATCCTGCTGGTGACGCACGACATCAGCGTCGTCCGCACCCTCGCCAGCCAAACCATCGTCATGCGTTACGGCCAAATCGTCGAGCAGGGCCTTACCGACCAGGTCCTCGAAGACCCGCAGCACCCCTACACGCAGGAGCTGGTGAACGCCGCGCTATGATGCCTCCCGACGTCTACCAAGACCCCCAACCCGTGCTGGAAGTCCGGAGCCTGGCCAAGCGGTTCAAGCTCCACGAACGACAACGCACCATCCAGGCTTTCGAGGGGCTCTCGTTCACCGCCCACACCCACCACCTCGCCGCGATGGTGGGCGCTTCGGGCAGCGGCAAGTCATCGGCGCTGAAGTGCATCTACCGCACCTACGTCTCCGACCACGGCGCGATCCTGTATCGGGCGCAAGGCGGCCGGACGATCGACCTCACCACGGCCGACGAGCAGACCGTCCTCGACTTACGCAGAGACGAGATCCGTTTCGTGAGTCAGTTCTTGAAATCTTTGCCCCGAAAGACCGCGTTACAGGTCGTCGCCCGTCCGCTGGTTGAAAAAGGCATCGACCACAACCAAGCGATGCGACACGCCCGCGAGGCGTTGGAGCGTGTGAACCTCCCCGCCCGGTTGCATGAACTCCCGCCCTCCACGTTCTCCGGCGGGGAACGCCAACTGGTCAACCTCGCTCGCGCGTTGGTCGTGCGTCCACGGCTCTTGTTACTGGACGAGCCGACCGCCAGCCTCGACCCCCGCTCGACCGATCGCATGGTCGAGATCATCCGCTCGCTCAAGCAAGAACCCATCGCCATCCTCGCGGTATTTCACGACCGGCGGATCGTTCAGTCGCTCGCTGACTCCACCATCGAGATCGCCGGCGGGATCACCTGGGACCACGCAACCGAATCGGTGCTCGAAGAAGCCGCCCTGGATTAATCGCCACGATATGAGCCGCACCACCCTCATCCAACACGCCCGCCTCGTGTTGCCGGACCAAGTCATCGACGACGGCTCGCTGCTGATCGAAAACGACACCATCGCTTCGGTCTGCCCCGGCTCCGATACGGCCGACGAACACGTCGATGCACGCGGGCGGGTGCTGATGCCCGGCATGATCGACCTGCACTCCGACGCGATCGAATCCGAGATCGAGCCCCGCCCCGGCGTGATGCTGCCGACCCCGTTTGCCATCCAGCAGATCGACCGCAGCAGCGCCGCGTTGGGCCTCACCACGGTGTACCACTCGCTTTCATTTTCGGGGAAAGAACTTGGCCTCCGCAACGATCAGCTGGCCGCCAACGTGGCCAGGGCGGTTCGTGCTTACGCCCAGATGCCGAACCCGTGCATCGACAACCGGGTCCACGCCCGTTACGAAGTCACCAACGACGCGGCGATCTCGGTGCTGCAAGAGCTGTTGGCCGAGGACGTCCTGTCGTTGCTTTCGCTGATGGACCACACCCCCGGCCAGGGCCAGTTCCAGACGATGGAGTCGTACCACAACTACCTGGCCAAGCGCTACGCCTACGACAACGAAGCGCTGGGTACGGTGATCGCCGAGAAGCTGAACGCGGCGGACGGCGCGTGGGAAAGAGCTTCGCAACTGGTCGAGGCGGCCAAGCGGCACAACGTCTCGCTTGCCAGCCACGACGACGACTCCGCGTCTCGGGTGCGGATGATGGTGGACCTCGGCGTCAGCCTCTGCGAGTTCCCGATCAACCCCGAGGCGGGTGAGGCCATCAAAGAAGTCGGCGAACATGCCCTCGTCGGGTCCCCCAATGTTTTCCGCGGCGGGAGCCAATCCTCGGGGATGCGGGCGATCGATGCCATCGGAGCCGGCCACGCCGACTGCCTGTGCAGCGACTACGTGCCCGGCACGATGCTCCCCGCGGTATGGCGGGTGTGTGAAGAGCTCGGTTACACGCTGCCCGAAGCCGTGCGTTTGGTTACGCTCAACCCCGCTGAAGCCGTAGACCTCCACGACCGGGGCCGTCTCGCCCCCGGCCTTCGCGCCGACCTGTTGCTCGTGAACGACGACGGTGAATACCCGGTCGTGACCCACACATGGTCCAAAGGACGGCGCACGTTCCGATCCGTAGAGTGTTGGCGTGACCACTCCCGAACCCACCCCCCTCAGGATCGGCCTCGTCACCGACATCCACTACGCCGACACCCCCGCTAACGAAAAACGTGATACGCGGGCTTCTATCGGCCGGGTCCGCCAAGCCGTAGACGACTTTCACAGACACGACGTCGATGTCGTCGTCTGCCTCGGCGACCTTATCCACTCCGGACCGGACATCGAGTCCGAATGCTCGTTTATGCGAACCGTTGTTGCGGAACTGCGGCGAGTGGATCGCCCAATCTACTTTTGCCTCGGCAACCACTGCGTCGATCGTTTAACCAAAAAAGAAGCGCTTGAAATCATCGGGCAACCCGGCGCGACGTTCGACGCGACCCATCAAGGTGTTCGCCTCTTGGGGCTGGACACGTGCTTCAACCCGGATGGCTCGCCGTACGGAAGGATGAACAGTGACTGGCGTCAAGCCGTACTGCCGCTTACGGAACTAGAAACACTGAAGCAGACTTTGTCCAAGTATCCCGTGCCCACCATCCTTTTCACTCACCACAGATTGGACGGTGACGATGATTGGTCGCTGAGAAATGCCGAAGAGATTAGAACTGGCTTGGCTGCGAACACGAATCTGCTCGCGGTTCTTCAGGGGCACGCCCACTACGCAACAGCTCAGACGGTGTCAGGCCAAACCTATGTAACGTTGGCACCCATGGTGTCAGCGGAAGCATCCACGAATGCTTACGCGGTCCTAGTGATCGGCTCGCGCACAAGACCGTTTCTTCACGGTTTTGGCGTTCAACCCTCGCAAGAACTATGAGCCAAAGATCAGCCGTGAGGCTGAAGCATAACGGCTAACAAACGACTGAACTTCGGGCGCGATGCCCGGCGAATTACGGCGCGACCGTCTAACAACGCAGCGTTCATGGACGCTGCCAAGATATCACTGCCGGACAAAAGCCGGTCGTAGCGAGAATAGGCCAAAAATAAACACCAACCAGAAGCGGTTGGTGTCAAACGATTAAAATAGCGGGGGCAGGATTCGAACCTGCGACCTCCGGGTTATGAGCCCGACGAGCTACCAAGCTGCTCTACCCCGCAATCAGGTAGTCTTACAGCTTAGGAAGCTAAGCGGGGCTGTCAAGCCGTCCGGCGGCACGGTCGGTTGTGTTCGGTCGGGTGAGTCGGGCGTGGCGGTGAAACGGTGGGGTCCGGCCGGGGTTATCGCTTGATCGGGTGGGGTGTGTGGCCGAAGGGACGGATACGCCGATCCGCCGCGGCCGCGCGGGTCGGCGGGACGGTTCTGCGCAGCCCGCGGAGGAGCTTCAGGTGTCGATCAAGCTCAAGCTCGTTCTGTTGGCCGCCGTGCCGTTGGTCGTGATCGCGGGGTTCGGGGTGGAGGGGACGGTGCGTAACGCGCGGGTGTCGGGGGAGATGCGGGACATCCGGGCGTTGGCAGACCTGGCGGTGCGGGTCAGCGCGACGGTGCACGAGACGCAGAAAGAGCGGGGGCGGACGGCGGGATTTCTGGGGAGCAAAGGGACGAAGTTCGCCGCGGAGCTGGACCGGCAGCGGGACGAGACCGACGCCCGGGCCGCCGAGTTGCGTGAGCACCTCGAGGGCTTCGACGCCGAGCGCTTCGGGCCCGGGTTCGCCGAGGGTCTCGCCGCGGCGCTGGGCGAGCTCGATCGTTTGGCGGAGCGGCGGCGGGCGGTCTCAGACCTGAGCCTCGCGACGGGCGAGGCGTTGGGTTACTACACGAAGATGAACGCCCGGTTCCTCGACACGATCGGGGAGATGGCGCAGGTCAGCGGCGACGCGGCGCTCACGCGGGAGATCGCGGCGTACGTGCTGTTTCTCAAGGGCAAGGAGCGGGCGGGGATCGAGCGGGCGGTGCTGACCAACACGTTCGCGGCCGATCGCTTCGGGCCGGGGATGTACCGCAAGTTCGTGTCGCTGGTGACACAGCAGGAGACGTACCTGAGCGAGTTCGCGGCGTTGGCGACGGCGGACGCGGCGGCTTACCTGACGGAGGCCAGCGGGGACGCGGCCTTCGCGGAGGTCGTGGGGTTCCGAGACATCGCTTTCGCCAACGCCGACGCCGGCGGGTTCGGCGTGGACCCGGGCGTATGGTTCGCGACGATCACGCGGAAGATCGACGGGCTCAAGGGCGTCGAGGACGCGTTGTCGCTGCGGCTGCAAGAACAGGCCGCGGCGGCCGAGTCCGCCGCGGGCCGGGCCGTGGTGTGGGTGGCCGGCGCGGTGGGGCTGGTGGTGCTGCTCGGTTTGGTGGGGGCGTGGCTGACGATGCGTTCGGTCACCCGGCCGCTGGGCGGGCTGGTTGCGACGATCGCGGAGATTCAGACGAGCAACGACCTGACGCTGCGGGTCGATCGGCCGGGGCGGGACGAGCTGGCGCGGCTGGGCCGCAGCTTCGACGCGTTGGTCGGTACGCTGCGGGAGATCATCGGGCAGGTGCGGCAGTCGGGCGAGGAGGTCGCCGCGGCCGCGACCGAGGTGGCGGCCTGCAGCGAGGAGCTGACCACGACGATGGGCGAGCAGTCGTCGCAGGTCACGTCGATCGGCGCCGCGGTCGAGGAGATGTCGGCCAGCGTGGTCGAGGTGTCACGCCAGGCCGCGGACGCCGCCGCCGACGCCGACCGCGCCGGCACGGTGGCCCGCGACGGGCAGGGCGTGGTCGGCCAGACCGTCAGCGGGATGGAGGGCATCCACGAGGCGGTGACCCACTCGGCCCAGGCGGTGAGCGGCCTCGGGCAGCGGGGCGAGCAGATCGGCCAGATCATCGCGGTGATCAACGACATCGCGGACCAGACCAATCTCTTGGCGCTCAACGCCGCGATCGAGGCGGCGCGGGCGGGCGAGCACGGCCGGGGCTTCGCGGTCGTCGCCGACGAGGTGCGCAAGCTCGCCGACCGCACGACGCAGGCGACCGACGAGATCAGCGCGTCGATCACGGCGATCCAGGACGAGACCGCCCGCGCCGTCGAGCGGATGAACACCGGGACCCAGCAGGTCGAGGCCGGCGTCGAGGCCGCGACCCGCGCGGGCGGCAGCCTGGAGCAGATCGTCGGGACGTCCGACGGCTTGGCGCAGAAAGTGCAGGCGATCGCGGCGGCGGCCGAGCAGCAGTCCCTGGCGTCGCAGGCGGTGGCGACCGGGATCGAGTCGATCGAGGCCGGGGCGTCGCAGTCCTACGAGGGCACGCGTCAGGCGGCCGAGGCCTCGGACCACCTGTCGCGGAAGGCGGAGGACCTGCGGGAGCTGGTGAGCCGGTTCACGACGTAGACACCCGCACGCTCTTCACGCCGCTTCGAGTCGTTGTCGCCACCAATCAATGAGGTCGGGCTTCGTGATCTCGCTCGAGGCCAGCCGCAGGGTGAGTTCGGTCATGACCTCGCCCGACGGCAGCGATACGGTCGGGACGCCGTTGGCCCGCAGGAACACAAGCGTCGAGAGGGCGGCGACCCGCTTGTTACCGTCGACGAACGGGTGGTTCATCGCAAGGTGGTACTGGTAGGCGCCGGCCATCGCGGCCAGGTCGGCGTGCAGGTATTCACCGCCGAAGCGTTGACGCGGCATCGCCACGGCCGACTCCAGCAGCCCGCTGTCCCGCAGCCCGTCGGCCCCGCCCTCGCGGCGGATCGTGTTGTTGTGGATCGCCAGAACGTCTTCGACATCCAGGAAGATCGGGTCGAGAAACACGGGCGGCTACTCGGCGAGCTTCTTGAGCATGGGGGTGTAGGTCGGGCGGAGCTCGTCGATCAGTTCCTCGACCCGCTGTTTGCCCAGCCCGAGGTTGACCGGTGAGACGATCAGGTTGCCCCGATCGACGGTGACCTCCAGCGGCGTGTTTTCGTCGATGCCGAGCTGCTCACGCAGAGCTTTCTCGATGACGAGGGCCTGGGTGTTGCCGAATTTTTTGAGCATGCGGACCATGAGAAGCCTCGAGCGGTGGGGTCGTGTCTACCGAGATGGTATACCATCGGTCGACCGTCGTCGACGGCTTAACAGTGAGCCGTACGGGTCACACCGCTCACGCCTCGGTGGCGTGGATGAACTGGCGGTAGAGGTTGGCGTAGGTGCCGCCGCGGGCCAGCAGGTCGGTGTGCGGGCCCTCTTCGATGAGCTTGCCGTGGTCGAGGACCAGGACCTTGTCGGCGTGGCGGATGGTGCTGAGGCGGTGGGCGACGACGAAGCTGGTGCGGCCGGCGAGCAGGACTTCCAAGGCCTTCTGGATGCGGGCCTCGGTGAGGGTGTCGACGCTGCTTGTAGCCTCGTCGAGGATGAGGATCGTGGGGTCGGCGAGCATGGCGCGGCAGAAGCAGACGAGCTGGCGTTGGCCTAGCGAGAGCGAGCCGCCTTTCTCGCCGACCTCGGTGTCTAGGCCGTGGGGCAGGGCCTCGAGCAGGTCGAGGCAGTCGAGCTTGCGGGCGGCGTCGACGACCTCGTCATCGGTCGCGTCTGGCCGGCCGAGGCGGATGTTGTCGAGCACGCTGCCGGTGAACAGGAAATTGGATTGTAGGACGATGCCGACGCGTTGCATGAGCGCGGCGGTGGCGAGTTTGGGGGTGGGCGTGCCGTCGATCAGGACCCGGCCGGCGGTGGGCAGGTAGAACTTGCAGATGAGCTTGATGACGGTGGACTTGCCGCTGCCGGTGTGGCCGACGAGGGCGACGGTCTGGCCCGGCTCGGCGGCGAAGGACAGGCCGTGCAGCACCGGGCGGTCGGGGTCGTAGCCGAAGCGGACGTCGTCGAGCTCGACGCGGCCGGCGAGGGTGGGGGGGCTGACGGCGTCGTCGTCGTCGAGTTTTTCCGGCTCGGTGTCGAGCAGCTGGAACACGCGCTCCGCGCCGGCCATGGCGGAGAGGGCGGTGTTGTACTGCGTCGCCATGATGCGGATCGGGTTGAAGAAGTACGGGATCATGAACCAGAAGACGACGAGGGCGGCGAACGTCTTGGCCGGGTCGTCGCCGGCGAAGAACCCGCCGCGCAGCACCTGGTAGCCCGCCAGCAGCGTGAGCGCGGCGATGATGAACTGGCTCTTGAACTCCAGCAGCGGCAGCTGCGTGCCGGCGAGGCGGGACTGGGCGAGGTTGTGCCCCGCGTGGTCCCGCACCAGGGCGCGGAACAGGTCGGCGTTGACCTCCTGACGGACGAAGCCCTGCGTCACCCGCACCCCGCCGACAGACTCGGCGATCGTCGCGGTGACCCGGCTGAAGCTCTCCTGGATCAGGCGGGCCTGCCGCGTCAGCCGCCGGGTGAAGTAGCGGTTGATGACCAGGATGATCGGCGTGACCGCGAGCACGAACAGGAACAGCGGCGGGTCGTACCACAGCATCACCCCCGCGGCGACGAGCATGCCCCCGCCCTGCACCAGCGAGACGAACAGCACGTCCTGCACGCCCTGGCGCACGGCCTCGGCGTCGGAGGTCACCCGGCTGATGATCCGCCCGAGCTTGGTGCGGTCGTAGAAGCCCATGCTCAGCCGCTGCAGGTGCGCGAAG
>JBCCOP010000021.1:0-26795 GCA_039025315.1 Planctomycetota bacterium
AGGATCGGCTGACCGGCGAGGTCGGACGCGCCGATCGCGATGGCCATGTAGTGCCGCAGCTGCGCCTCGTCGAAGACGGTCTCCATCGCCCGGCCGCCGAGCACGAACGACGGGCGGACCAGCACCGGGTAGCCGATCCGCGCGGCGATCCCGACCGCCTGCTCGACGTCGTAGGCGATCCCGTTGGGCGGCTGCCGCACGCCCAGCTCGGTGCAGAGCGCCGCGAACCGCTCGCGGTCCTCGGCCAGGTCGATCGAGTCGACGCTGGTGCCGATGATCGGCACGCCCGCGGCCCGCAGGCCCTCGGCGAGGTTCAGCGGGGTCTGCCCGCCGTACTGCACGATCACGCCGTGGACCAGACCTCCGGGTTTGTCGAAGGGCCGGCCGTTCAGCCGCTCGCAGACGTTGAGCACGTCCTCGAGCGTCAGCGGCTCGAAGAACAGCAGGTCGGAGGTGTCGTAGTCGGTCGAGACCGTCTCGGGGTTCGAGTTGATCATCACCGACTCGAAGCCCAGCTCGCGGGCGGCGAACGCGGCCTGGACGCAGCAGTAGTCGAACTCGATGCCCTGCCCGATGCGGTTGGGCCCGCCGCCGAGGATGACGATCTTCTTCTGGTCGCTGACCCGCACCTCGTCGTCGGCCAAAGCCCGGGGGCGGCCGCCCCCGGGCTTTACGTCGTCCGCAAAAGGCGTCTCGTACGTCGAGTAGTAGTACGGCGTCACCGCCTCGAACTCCGCGGCGCAGGTGTCCACCAGCTTGTACACCGGCTCGATGCCCTCGGCCCGCCGGCGGCGGCGCACCGCCGTCAGCGTGTCCGTCGTGATCGAACCGAGGTACAGGTTCGCCAGCTGGGCGTCGCTGTAGCCCAGGCTTTTCGCCCGCCGCAGCACGTCGGCCGGGAGGTCTTCCAGCGTGGCGTAGCCCGTGAGCACGTCCTCGAAGTCCACGAGCTGCTTGAGCTGATCGAGGAACCACGGGTCGATCTTCGTCGCGGCGAAGACGCGGTCGAGGCTCCAGCCCATCTTGAACGCGTAACGCAGGTAATACAGCCGTCCCTGCGACGGGACCTCGAGCTTGCGGACCAGCTTGCCCTCGTCGATCGGGTAGGCGTTCGGGTCGTCGCCGCGGCGTGCCAACAACCACTTGTCGTTGGCGTCCAGCCCCAGGCCGAACCGCTTGACCTCCATCGAGCGGATGCCTTTTTGCAGTGATTCCCGGAACGTTCGGCCGATGCTCATCGCCTCGCCGACGGACTTCATCTGCGTCGTCAGGGTTTCGTCGGCCTCGGGGAACTTCTCGAAGGTCCACCGCGGGATCTTGGTCACGACGTAGTCGATGCTCGGCTCGAAGCAGGCGACGGTCTGGCCGGTGATGTCGTTGGGCAGCTCCCAGAGCGTGTAGCCCACGGCGAGCTTGGCGGCGATCTTGGCGATCGGGAAGCCGGTCGCCTTGGACGCCAGGGCCGAGCTGCGCGACACCCGCGGGTTCATCTCCACGACGACCATGTCCCCGTTCCGGGGGTTGATGGCGAACTGGCAGTTGGACCCGCCGGTCTCGACGCCGACGGCCCGGAGGATCGCCAGCGACGCGTCGCGCATGCGCTGGTACTCCTTGTCGGTCAGCGTCTGGGCCGGGGCGACGGTGATCGAATCGCCCGTGTGGACGCCCATGGGGTCGAAGTTCTCGATGCTGCACACGATGACCGCGTTGTCGTCGCGGTCGCGCATGACCTCCATCTCGTACTCTTTCCAGCCCAGCAGCGACTGGTCGATGAGCACCTGCGTGTTCATCGACGCGTCGAGGCCGCGGCGGCAGATGTCCTCGAACTCCTCGCGGTTGTAGGCCACGCCGCCGCCCGTGCCGCCCAGCGTGAAGGCGGGGCGGACGATCGCCGGCAGCCCAGTCTCTTCGAGCACGTCCCAGGCCTCGTCCATCGAGTTGGCGACGCCCGACTTCGGCGAGGCGAGGCCGATCTCGTCCATGATCTGCTTGAACTTCAGCCGGTCCTCGGCGCGGTAGATCACCTCGCGGTCGGCCCCGATCATCTCGACGCCGTATTTTTCGAAAACCCCGGATTCGTCGAGGGCGCAGGCGCAGTTGAGCGCGGTCTGGCCGCCGAGCGTGGGCAGGACCGCGTCGATGTGCAGGTCCCCCCGGTGGTGCTTGGCGATGATCTTCTCGACCGCCTCCGGGGTGATCGGCTCGATGTAGGTCCGCTCGGCGAACTCCGGGTCGGTCATGATCGTCGCGGGGTTCGAGTTGACCAGCACGACGCGGTAGCCCTCTTCGCGGAGGGCCTTGCACGCCTGGGTGCCGGAGTAGTCGAACTCGCAGCCCTGGCCGATGACGATGGGCCCGGAGCCGATGATGAGGATGGTCGAGAGGTCGTCGCGTTTGGGCATGGAGGGGCGGAGCCGGGTCGGGGGAGCTTTCGGGGGAGTTTCCGGGGGCGCGAAATTCGCGGCAGTGTAACGGCCCGCGGTTGGCTACGAATCGCCCGGTTGCCCACGGCCCCGGCCCTGGTCAAAAAAAACTGCCCGAAAAACTTGCCCGCTAGTCGGGTCGTGGCAACTTTGACGGAACGTCGGACCTAACGACGTCGCCTGTTGAGGGCCGGCGGAGAAGTTCTCTCCGGTTCGACGTTTCCACTGCCCAAGGGAGAACTAGAGATGAAAAATCGTATCGGTTTCGCTTTCGCCGCGCTGGCGCTCGGCGTGGGGGCCCCGCTGCCCGTCCTGGCCGGCTCGATCGTCCAGACACGGGATTTCAGCTTCAACCTGGCCAAGGCCGACGCCGACGCCAACATCCCCGCGTCGATCCTCGGCGGCGGGTGGGACCTGATCCTCAACGGCAGCCAGAACCTCTCGTTTGATCAGTACGCCGCCGGCAGCGGCTCCGCGCTGCAGAGCGTGTCGCTCGAGCTCGAGACCGACATCGGCGGCGGGATCGAGATCTACAACGTGGGCGGCGGACCTATCTTCGGGCTCGGGGCGAGTCAGCCGTACGAGCGGATCGGGTTTGCCTCGGCGGCCGAGGTCGGGCCGCTGCGGGCCGAGGCCGAGTTCGGGGACTATGTCTTCCAGCCGCACGGCGGCGGCACTGGTAACGCTGGCAACGTTGGCTTCCTGCTGCCCGACGGGCCGGACGGCGACGCGCTGCTCGTCGTGGACAGCTTCGGCGAGGGTAGCGATACCAGCGACCTTCCCGCCGATCTGGCCGCTTTTGTCGGCGACGGCACCATCGAGGGTTTCATCGCGGCCTGCCTCATGCTCGACTACGGCAAGATCGGGACCGACGGCAACGCCGGCAACGCCAGCGGCGACCTGACCCCGAACGCCAGCGGGACGGTGACCCTGACCTACAACTTCGCCCCCGGCGACAGCAACGGCGGGCCCCAAGTCATCCCGACGCCCGCCGCCCTCCCCGCCGGCCTGCTGATGCTCTCGGCCTTGGGCCTGCGTCGCCGAGACCGCGTCGAGGTCTGAGTCTACCCAACGAAAAGGCAAACCCGTTGATCCACTTCGGCCGCCGGGCACCCGCCCGGCGGCCGATTTTTTGGTTAGTCGTGGACCTCGACCAGCTCGGCCGCCGGCTCGGGGTTCGAGAGGTCCAGCAGGGCGGCGGTACATCGGCCGTTCACCCAGCCGCAGCACTCGCCGGGGTTGAGAAACAGCACCCGCCGATCGCCGGCGGCCTTCGCCTCGATCCTGGGGGTGTGGTCGTGGCCGGTGACGACCACGTCGGCCCCGGCGAGGTCGGCGGGCTCGAGCCAGCCGAGGTAGTGGTCCACCACGACGACGCGTGGGCCGCGGGGCGTGTCGAGCGTGACGCGGAGCGGGCCGTCGGTGATCTGCGGCAGAACTTGTTTGAGCCCGTCGCGTTCGCCGTCGTTGTTGCCGTAGATGACGTGGACCGGCGTGGAAGCAGGCAGCGGCCCGTCTTCCGGGGTCAGCAGCTTCGCGGCAAACGGCGCGACGAGGTCGCCGGCGTGGAACACCGCCTCGACGTTTAGCCGGCGGAACAACTCGAGGGCGCGGCGGAACGTCGGCAGCCGGTCGTGGGTGTCGCTGAGCACGCCGATCTTCACGGCCGCATCATGCCCTGCGCCCCGTCCGCGGGCAAGACCGCGTTATGCTTTTTGCATGTCCGACCGCCTCGCCCAGCTGGAGAAGCTGCTCGCCGCGGACCCCGCGGACGCGGACGTGCCGTACATGATCGCGTTGGAGCACGCCAAGGCCGACGACCCGGAGGCGGCGATCGAGTGGCTGGATCGGGCGCTCGAGATCGACCCGTCGTACCACTACGCGTACTTCCAGAAGGCGAAGCAGCTCAGCGAGCTGGGCGAAGACGAGGCGGCCCTCGCCGCGGCCGACACGGGCATCGCCCGGGCCGAGGCCGACGGCCATGCCAAGGCGGTCGGCGAGCTGCGGGAGCTGCGGGCGAATCTGGTCTGACACGGCCCGCGGGCGGCGGGACCCGGCGCACATTCGTGTCGCCCCGCCGCCGGGGCGCGGGTATCTTTTACCCATGTCCGAACTGCGCAGCAGCTACGACCTGACGCAGGAGATCGCCCGCGAGACGCAGCGGCCCAAGGGCCAGGGCGACGGCTGGACGCTGGACCAGCACCTGACCGAGCACAAGCGGTTGCCCACGGCCGTGAGCATCAGCGACACGCCGAAGATCCTGATCTGCTCGCACACGACGCCGGGGCGGGCCAAGTTCTGGGTCGCGTTGGGGGTGCTGGTCGTCGGCGCGGTGGCGGCGTTCGTGGCCGGGGTGATGCCGCCGCTGGCGGACTTCGGCGTGATGCACTGGGCGATCGGGCTGTCGATCGCGTCGCTGCTGGTCGCGACGTGCTACGCCTCGTTCGCCCACACGCGGATGGGCCTGAACCGCGTCGGGCTGGTCGCCCGGCCCTGGCCGCCCGTGCCCGGCATCGGCGTCGCGGTGCCGCTGAAGCAGGTCCGCCGGTTCAAGGTCAACAAGATCGAAGAGGGCGGGCAGGTCAAGCACTACGAGCTGCAGGTCATCACCCGCGAGGGCGAGTCGCATCGCATCGTGCCCAACATCCCGCTGAAGCGTGACGCCTACCTGCTGGCGATGCTGCTGATCGACCGGGTCAAGAAGCTGCGGACCGAGACGACGCGGTGAGCCGGGTCAGGCCCCGCCGCGGTACGAAGCGACGACCGCGTCCCACCGGCCCTGGGCCCGCAGCACGTGCTCGACCGCCTCGCGGGCCGCGCCGTGGCCGCCGGGCTGCTTCGTGACGTAGGCCGCCATTTCAAACAACTCGGCCGCGGCGTCGGCGACCGCCATCGGGTACCCGACGCGGGCCATCGCCGGCAGGTCCACGAGGTCGTCGCCCAGGTACGCCGTCGCCGACCGCGGCACGCCCAGCCGTTCGCAGAGCCGCTCGATCTCGGCGCCCTTGTCGGCGCAGCCCTGGACCAACGCATCGACGCCCAGCTCGGTCATGCGTCGCTCGACGAGTCGGCTGCTCCGGGCCGTGAGCACGGCGACCTTCACGCCGACGCTCATCGCGGCCCGCAAACCCAGGCCGTCTTTGGTGTGGAAGCGCTTCGACTCGGTGACGCCGCCCGCCGCGTCGCCGTGGTAGGTGATCCCGCCGTCGGTCAGCACGCCGTCGACGTCGAAGACCATGAGGCGGATGTCGGCGGGTTGGGTCGTCACGGCGAAGCCTCGGCAAGCGGTAAACTGGCGGCGGATGAGCGAAGCCACGCAGGATAACACCGCCCCCGTCCCCGCCCCCGGAAGCGTCGCCCCCGGAAGCGTCGCCCCCGGAAGCGTCGCCCCCGGAAATGCTGCCCCCGGCCCGTACCGCGTGCAGCTCGACGCCTACGCCGGGCCGCTCGACCTGCTGCTGTACCTGGTCAAGCGGCACGAGATCGACCTGCACGACATCCCGATGGCCGAGCTCACCGAGCAGTACCTCGCGCACCTGCGGGTCATCGAGGGCCTGTCCGCTTCCGGCGATCCCTCGTCGGGGGTGAAGTTCGACGTGGACCGGGCCGGCGAGTTCCTCGTCATGGCGGCGACGCTGGTCGAGATCAAGAGCGCGATGCTGATGCCCCGCCTCGCCGCCGCGGAGGGCGACCCCGACGCCGGAGACGACGACCCAACGCAACAAGCCGACGCCGATCCACGCTTCGAATTGGTGCAGCAGCTGCTGGCCTACAAGCGGTACAAGGACGCGTCGCTCGCCCTCGACGCCCGCCGGGCCGAGTGGGACGACCGCCACCCGGCGTCCGCCACGACGGCCAAGCCCGACGCCGCGGCCGATTCGCCCGAAGACGAGGCCGCCGCCTCCGCCGCGCCGGTCGAGCTGGACCTCGACGACGTCAACGTCCTGGACCTCGCCGCCGCGTTCGGCCGGCTGATGGACTCGATCGGGTTCACCGGCGACCACGAGGTCACCTACGACGACACCCCGATCTCGCTGCACGCCGAGGACATCGCCGACCGGCTGAAACGCGACGCCCCCGACGACGGGATGACGCTGCGCCAGCTCTTCGTCGGCCGGCGGTCCCGCAGCGAGATGATCGGGCTGTTCCTCGCCACGCTCGAGCTAGTGCGCCAGCGCCGCGTCGCCGTGGCCCAGGACCCCGCCGGCGGCGAGGTCCGCCTGAGCCTGCGCCCGCCCCCGGGCCCGGAAGATGACGCCGAGCGCCCCGCGGCCCCGCCCGCCGCCGACAGTTTTGACGCCGACGCGTACGACTGGCCCGACGAGGCCACCCGCCGCCGGGCCGAGCGGCGTGCGGCCCGGCGTGAAAGCCCGGAACAGTCGCCCCCGGAATCGGCCGATGACCAGGGGGATGGCCCATCCGCCCCCGGCATCGGACCCGCCCCCGGAATCGGCACCGACCCCGCCTGAGCCGACGCCGGAGGGGCCGCTGCGCCTCACCGTGTTCGACGCCGCGGCCGACCGCACACCCGAGCCGGCCCGGCCGCGTCTCACCGCCCGCCCCGTCAGCGGTGACGACGAAGACGCCGGGCTGTTCGACAGCCACACGCACACGGCCTTCTGCGGCCACGCCGACGGCGCGATCGAGGACTACGCCCGCATCGCCCACCGCCGCGGCCTCGCCGGGCTGGTCGTGACCTGCCACAACCCCATGCCCGAGGGATACGCCGCCGACATGCGTATGGGCCCCGACCAGTTGCCCGAGTACGTCGCCGCCGTCGAACGCGCCCGCCGCCGCTGCGAGTCGCTGGTCGAGGTCCGCCTCGGGCTCGAGGCCGACTACGTGCCGGGCTACGAGAAACACGTCGAGCGGCAGCTCGCCGCGCACGACTTCGACTTCGTCCTTGGCTCGGTCCACCCGCAGGTGCCGGCGTACCAGGCCAAGTACTACGACAACGACACGCTCGCCTTCGCCAAGCTCTACTTCCGGCACCTGGCCGAGTCGGCCGAGACCGGGCTGTTCGATTCGCTGGCGCACCCGGACCTGGTCAAGCAGCTGATGCCCCGGCGGTGGAACGTGGGAAAGGTGCTGGACGACGCTTGCCGGGCGCTGGACCGCGTCGCCGCGACGGGCGTGGCGGTGGAGTTCAACACGTCGGGCTGGCGCAAGCGTCTGCCCGAGCCCAGCCCCGGGCCGCGGCTGCTCTACGAGATGGCCCGCCGGCGGATCCCCGTGACGCTGGGCTCCGACGCCCACCGCCCGGCCCGCGTCGGCGAAGACTTCCGGCGGGCCCTGCGGCTGCTCGACGCCGCGGGCTACCGCCGCGTCAGCGTCTTCCGGCAACGCCAACGCGTCGACCTGCCGCTGGCCGCGGCCCACCGGGGCCTGGCCGCCCAGCCGGCGTAACCCCCTAAAGCCCGGGGGCGGCCGCCCCCGGGCTTTAACTGGGTACCCCACGTTGCCAAAGAGCGGGCACCCCACGCCCCCACCCGCACCGCTTCGCGGCCGCCGCGGCGGGGTGGTTGGGTTGCGAACCGGGTTGAACCACGGAGGACACAGAGGGCACGGTGTAAGACAGAAGCCCTTGATTCCTCAACTTCACTGCTTGTCTTCCTCCGTGTCCTCCGTGGTTCAACCGGATCGACCCATGGGCGTGCGCCCCCGGCCGAGCCGTGGTGTCTGGACCCGCGGGGTTCCCGACAAGGTGGTACCCACGGCATCGCCGCCGACACGCGAACACTCAGCCCGGCCGTCCGCCGCGGGCGGGCCCGGCCTTGTCTGGTCCCGGGGTCCCGCCGGCCAACGGGGGCCGACACCATGGGACGAAGCGCAACATTTGTGCGCGAAAACCACCGCAATCACATCACACAGAACCCCGCAGGTCCCAGGAGCGACACGATTCGAAAAAAATTGCGGGTCGCGTGATTTTTACCGCAGATCGCCGTCAAACTGTGCGCACCCGACCGACCGTGTGTCTCTCCCAAAGTTCCGTATTCCACGCCTCCGTTCCCAGCCCACACTGATGCGCAAGACCCTCAAAGACCCTTGACAACCTGATTGACCAAACGATGATGAGACCTCGTGGACGGACGCTATATGGATTTGTTTCTGTCAAATCACTGATTAGACGACCTCCTGCGCAATGAACTGTTTGCAAGCTGCCCAACAACTAGACGAGTTGATCGTCCACGCTAAAAACCTCATCACTGAGATCGAGGAAGGTCGCTATGACGACGATGGAGACCTCTCATACCCCATTGCTCTCTCACATTTGATGGACCATTTGGTTCGTGCGTGGCACTACTCTCAAATGACTGACGATCAGGTAGCTAGGATTTCGCAAGAGCAGTTTGAGCGAGTCACCTATTCCATCCCAAAACTCAACATCGAGCATCGTCTTGTTGAGCTGTACGATCCGATCGTCTAACCATTTACGTTACTTCTCGGGCTTCCACCGCAGCACGATGGTCTTGGCGAACATGTCGTCTTGCATGAGGGCGATGTATTCGCCGTTGTCGCGGCGGAACATGTTGACGGCCAGGGGGCCGCGGTCGAGGTCGGTCGAGAGGCTCAGGACTTCGGGGCCCGGCATGAGGCGGAGGACCTCGTCGGGGCGTGTGGGGTGGCGGACCTCCTGGCCGGTCTCGGCGTCGAGGACCATCAGCAGGGACGGGGCGTAGAGGCCGACGAAGACGTGGTCTTCGAAGGCGTTGAGGGAGACGGCGTTGGCGTTGTAGCGGGTGTTGCCGGAGGTGAGCGTGGGGTTGTCGCGGTGGGCGAGGTAGGGCAGTTCGAGGGTCCAGTCGGGGGTGCGGTGGCCGGCGGACCAGCCGGGGTAGCGGGCGAGGAGGCGGGAGGTGCTCGCCCAGCGGGAGGTGTTGGGCCGGTCGGCGGTGAAGCCGGTGAGGTACATCACGTCCCGGGCCGCGACGTAGCGGATCATGTCGATCCCGCCGGTGTCGAAGGGGGGCGGGAGGGGGGCGGGCGTTCCGGGGGACCAGACGGGGACGCCGGCGGGGTTGAGGGTGGGTTTGGATTCGGCGATCCAGGTGACGCCGTGGTAGCGGACGGTGCCGTCGGCGGGGTTGAGGTCGAAAGCGCTGGGCCGGCCGGGGTCGGCGTCGGGGTGGTCGGTGAACTCGCCGGGGTCGAAGCGGCCGTCGGCGTCGGCGTCGGCCCAGGTCCAGTGCTTGGATTTTCTCGGGCCGTGCCGCGGGTAGTCGGGGAAGTTTCGGGTGGCCCAGGCGGCGACGGGCCGGAGGCGGGGGTCGCCGTCGGTGCCGGGCGGGGCGTAGGCCATCATCAGGTCGCGGTTTTTGTGGAGGACGACGACGAACTTCTGGCCGCCGACGCGGCAGAAGTAGGGCGTGCCATAGCCGGCGTTGGGCGGGGAGGTATCGGGGAAGTAGTGGCCGGTGCGGTGGTAGGCGGTCCAGCGGAACGCGCCGCCGAGGCCGTCGGGGTGGCCGGGCGTACTTCCGGGCGACAGCGTCAGGTCGGGCACGAAGTCCCAGTCGGCGGTGAAGCGTTCGTCGGGGCTGTAGAGCACGGACGGGTCGTCGGGGTCGGCGTTGACGGTTTCGAGGTCGATGTGGCAGTGCATCTGCCAGCGGAGATTGCCGTCGGGGGTGAAGCTGCGGACGCCGGTGACGGACACCGGGTCCGCGTGTTCGGGTCGTTTTTGCGGCGGGCCGAACATCGAGACGTAGACGTTGCCCTCGCCGTCCACGCCGACGCCGGTGAGGCTGACGAAGGCGTCGGGGTGGGGGACGCCGGCGGGGTCGGCGGCGATGCCGCCGCGTCGGCCGAGGGTGTCGATCCGTTGCGGCGGGTGGGACGTCAGGTCGTAGACCTTGACCTGCTGGTCGGGGCCGTTGTCGGCGACATAGAGCCGGTCGGCGGTGGCGTGGACGTCCACGGGCAGCCAGCCGTCCTCGCGCAGCTCGGCGACGGGGACGCCTTGCTCCAGATCGTAGCCCACGACGCGCGACGCCGGCGGTTCGAGCACGCACCACAGCGTCCGGCCGTTGGGCGACAGGGCGATTGCGCCAAGGTGCGGTTGGCCGTCGATGACGACGCCGGTCGGTTGCGCCTCCCGGGGGTCCCAGGTTTCGACGCGGCCGGCGCGGGCGTGGGCGAGGTAGAGCGTGCGGTCGTCGGGGGTGACGGCGACGCCGCGGATGGCGGTGCGGTCGTGTTTCTCGTAGAGCTGGACGGGCTCGCCGACACGGCGGCGGGTCCGCAGGTCCATGCGCTGGAAGCCCTTCTCGGTGGCGAGGTAGGCGTGGGTGCGGGACAGGGCGACCGGGCCGACGGGCCGCTCCCACTCCCAGCCGAGCCAGCCGAGGCGGCGGCCGTCCTGGTAGATGCCGGTGGCCAGCCCCTGCTCGTTGTGGTGGCTGGCGAGGTAGACCCGGCCGTCGTCATCGACCGCGAGCCCCGGCGCGACCCGCTGCATGTGCCCCGACCCCATGCCGCCCGGCCCGACGTTGCCCAGGAAGGTCGAACGCACCGGGTATTCATCGCCGCGGACCACGGGCACGCTGAACTCGGCGGCCGCCTCGGCTTTACGGCTCGTCGCTAGGAACACGCCGGCGAACACCGGCCCGGCC
Source organism: Planctomycetota bacterium (assembly GCA_039025315.1). GTDB lineage: Bacteria > Planctomycetota > Phycisphaerae > Phycisphaerales > Phycisphaeraceae > Algisphaera. The sequence goes on from JBCCOP010000021.1 coordinate 11,036, forward strand.
GGGTCGCGCAGCACGCAGCCGTAGCCCAGCCCGCGCGGCGTCGCGTGCATCGCCGGCTCCCAGCGCACGCCGTCGTCCGAGCGGTACGCCCCGACGAACCCGCCCCGCCGGATCAGCTTGAAGTGGATCGGCAGCGACATCGGGAAGTTGTCGTGCTCCCACCGCTGGTGCTCGGCGTAGGCCTCGGCGTCGAAATGGCTCGGGTCGTCGTCAGACAGCGGGTTGATGCGTTGGAACCCACCGTACGCCGCCTTGGGCCGCTGCGTCAGCCACAAACCGGCGAAGGTCTCGGCCCGGCGCTTGTTCGCGGTGATCGCGTGCAGGGTCGTGACGATCTCGAAGTCGCCCTCGAGCTTGCGGTAGGCGAAGGCGCGGTCGGCGTGGCGGCGGGGGTCGCCGCGCTCGGCCGTGGCGGTGAGGGTGAGGCGTCCGTCGGCAGCGGTGGTCTGGCCGCGGGCGTCGCCGATGTCGGCGTGGGACCAGCGCGTTGGATCGGCGTGGCCCGGCGTGGTGACGGACGCGAGCAGCAACGCGGCGGCGAGCGCCGGGGTAAGGCGGGTCATGGCGTGTCTCCGATGGTGAGGCGTTCGATGCCGGGCGGGGTGTCGAGGGTGTCGGGGTCGATGGCGGGGTCGAGGTGGAGTCGGCCGGTGGGTCGGTGGGTGTCGGGGTCGAAGGTGAAGTCGGCGCGGAGGAGGCCCCGGGGGTGGTGGAGGTCGGCACGCACACGGCCCCACGGGCCGGGCAGGGGGCGGACGGTGGTGACGGGCGGGGCGTCGGCCGAGGCGGGCAGTCGGGGCTGGATGCCCAGGATGCTGGCGGGTAAGTGGTAGAGGGGGTGGGCGCCCCATGCGTGGTTGTCGGAGCGGGTGGGCTCAGGCATCTCGGGGGTGGTCTTGAGACCGAGGGCGGCGAGGGACCGCCAGTCGTCGAGTTGTCGGTGGAAGGCGTCGCCCAGGCCGGCGGCGGCGAGGGCTTCGAGCAGGTAGTGGCGGAAGTAGATCGTGGTGCGGGCGGCGGCGGGGTCGTCGAGGCTGCGTCGGAGCAGGGCGGCGGCTTCTTCGGTTGAGACGAGGTTTGCGAGAACGGCGAGGGTTTGGGCGTGGTCGGAAAAGGTGCGGTGGTGGGGGGTGTCGGCGAAGCGTTGGTGGGCGTCGGACCAGAAGGCGTCGCGGGCGGCGGCGGCGAGGCGGGCGGCGGCTTCGGTGTCGTGGCGGGCGTGTTCGGGCTGGCCGGTCCAAACTTCGAGCTGGGCTTTCTGACGCAGCGCGATAACGAGAGAGAACGTGTGGATCGCGTCGGGGGCGTCGCGGGCTCCCGGCGGGACGCCGTCTTCCCAGGCGGGGACCCAGTCGACGAAGGGCCAGCCGGGTAGTTGGTGGGGCAGGCCGTCGGCGTCGGTGTGTTGGCGGAAGGCGTCGATCACGCGGCGGGCGGCGGGCAGGAGTTCGGCGACGAGGTCGGGGTGGCCGCGCCAGCGGGCGAGGTCGTGGAGCATGCCGATCCAGGCGAGGCAGAAGCCGGGGATGAGCTGGTCTTCGGTGCAGGGCAGGCGGGAGGGGAGGAAGCCGTCGGAGCGTTGGGCGGCGGCGAAGAGGCACAGGGCGCGGACGGCGAGGCGGTCGTCGTCGCCGCTGGTGTAGGCGACGAGGGCCTGGAGGCGGGTGTCGCCGAGGTATTGGAGTTGTTCGTAATAGGGGCAGTCGGTGAAGTGTTCGTGCGTGCAGGTCTCGAGTGAGCGACGCATCAAGGGGAAGGCGGCGTTGAGTTCGGGGTCGCCGGTCTCGGGCGCGGCGCACCACGTCAGCGGGTACCGCGTCTCGTGGAGGGTGAAGCGTCCGAGGGTGAGGGGCCGGTCGGCGGTGCGGACGGTGAGGCGGAGGTAGCGGCCGGCGCGCCAGTGGAAGGTCTCGGCGATGCGGGGCCGGCCGTCGCCGCAGAAGGTGTCGGTGCGGCCGACGAAACGCTTGTTCCAGACATCGCCGCGGTGGTGCTTGGGAGGGAAGGGGGTATCGGTGTCGGTGTGAGTCACGAGCGACTCGGCCCAGGCGATTTCGACGGTGGCGTGCGCGCCGCCGGTGACGGCGAGGGCGGGGTAGGCGCAGAGGTAGTCTTCGAGATCGACGAGGGCCTGCGTCTGGGTGTTGGCGGGGACGGTGATCTCGGATTGTGTGTGAGACCACCAGGCCTGCCAGGCGTCGGCACGCTCGGCGTCGTGGCGCTCGGCGGTGGGGTCGACGTCCGCGGGGCCGACGAAGCGGACACGGCCGCCACGCCAGGATCGGTGGAGCATCTCGGGCAGCGGGGTCGGCGAAGCGGTGCGGTGAGGTTGGATGGTGGCGGGCTGAGCCTTGACCCACGAGGAACGCGGGGCGTCACGCGAGTCTTCGAAGCGTCGGAGATCGAGGTCTTGCTCGCCGCCGGCGAGTCGGCTGTGCGGCACGTCGCGCGGGAAGCGGAGCGTGAGCCCCTCGGCTGGGGCGACACGCCAGTCGGCGACGCCGGTGTCAAGCGGCGGCAGCGGTTGGTCGGGGGCGTGCAGCCAGAAGCCGGGCGCGACGGCGGCCTGGGCCGCGGGGGTGGTGCCCGACGCGCCGGTGCCGCTTTCGACCAGGGCGACGAGCCGGCACGGGCCGGCGGGGAAGGACACGGCGTATCGGTGCCGGCACCACGCCGCGGCCGTGCCGCGGTGCGGGCCGCAACCGAGGCGTTGGCGGGTGTCGCCGTGTTCGAGCCAGAGCGTGAACCGGGCGTCGGCGGTCACCTCGACCGTGCCCGCGGCGGGCCGGCCGGGTTCGAGACACAAGGCGGCCCACCAGTGAAACACGCCGCCGTCCGGGCTGCCGGGCGGCGGCCCGATCCATCGACACGACGCGCTACTCATCGCGGCTCACGGCCCGGGTCGGCGGCGGCTGGAAGCCCCACTTGGTGCGGACGGCCTGGTTGAGCTTCCACGTCGGGTGCAGGGTGACGTTCTTCCCCGCGCCGGCGGAGCGGCCGTCGGTCCAGAAGAGTTTCTGCCGGCCCTGGTCGAGGACGTAGAACGCGAAGTGGACGGCCCGGCCCGGCTCGGGCTCGACGGCGGAGAGCTCAGACCACGGGATCGCGGCTTCGTAACGCCAGCCGTTTGCGGTGCGCTGGATCCGAAGCTCAACGTCCCGGAGCAGGGCCTGGTCGCGTTCCCGCAGGGGGGTGTGGGGGTAGGCGTTGTGCAGCGGCACGCCGGGGGCCATGAACCGCCAGGCCTCGGGCACGGTGGGCGGGTCGTACCGCCAGGCCGGCCCCTCGAAGGCGGGCCAACGCTTCTCGTGGTTGGGGTGGCTCGGGTCGTCGAGGCCGGCGACGTGGTCGCGGAGGACGTCTTCGTATGGCCGCTCGAGGCGGTTGATACGGGCGGGGTAGAGGTCGATCTCGTGGTCGGGGTGCAGCGTCTCAAAGCGGGGGTCGAGCCCGAGCTGGGCCGCGGGCGGCAGCAGCGGCTGGTCCTTCCGGCCCAGGGGCAGGACGTCGAAGGCGAGCTTGAGCGCGTCGCCCCGGGTGCCGCGGAACAACGGCACCTTCCGGCCGCTGTCCCAGTAAAGGTACGGGAAGTCGCGGTGGTAGACGGCAAGCGTCCCGCCGTTCTCGCTGGGCCGGAAGTCTTCGGTCGGGTCGCGCACCTCGCAGGCGACGTAGAAGAACGCGTCGTCCCACAACGCCGCGAAACGGGCGGACATCGCCGAGGCGTCGTCGGCCCCGAGGTTGTCCATCGGGAACCACAGGGCTTCGCCCGGATCAACCTCGACCACGCCGCCGAAGAGATAGACCGGACGCGCACCGAGCTCGGCCCACTCAGACAAGTCGCCGTCGATGGTCGGCGTGCCGCGGTGGATCAGCGTCTCGTGGAGTGTCTCCTCGATTACCAACGGCGTCCCCGGGCCGTCGGGCTTCACCGTGAGCTTGACCAAGTACCGGTTGGTTGGCTTGAGCCGGTCGGCACGCACGCCGACGCGTACTTCCTGCTCCTCACCCGGCGCGATCGTGATCGGCTCGAAGGCGTCGTTGAGCGTCAGCCCCTCGGGCAACGCGACATCGATCGAAGCGGTCTGCGGGAGGCCCGAACGGTTGCGGATACGCACATTCAGCGTCGCGGTACCGGAGGACAGCGGCCGGGTGAAGTCGTCGAGCTCGGCCTGGAACGCCTGACCGGCCTGCGCGATCTCGGCGTCGAGCAGCCGCCGACGCAGGTCCGCCAAGCCGTCGGCCGAGACGACGTAATACGGCTGATCGGTCAGCGGGATCGTGAGCGCCGGCTGATCGTGTGACCTGGGCACCGCGTTGCCTTCAAGGTCGTAGGCGGTGACTTTGAACGCGGGGTCGGGGATGCTCAGCCGGCCGTGCATCTTGACGCCGGGGAAGATGCCGTCGTGCCGGGTGGGCCGGTAGGCGGGGCTGTGCAGCGGTGACCGGCCGAAGACCACGGCGGCGTGCTTGGCGGCGTCCGGCGCTTCGGGCCGGGCCTCAAAGAGGTGGACGTGGGGCAGGTGGTCGGGCCAGAGGTCTTCGGCGTGCCGGGTGTCTTCAATAAAGTGCAGCAGCGTGGCGGCGACCTGAGCGATCGGCCGCGGCGCGATCAGCGAATAGTCCTTCTCCACGCCCAGCGGCAACGCCCCCGTGCCGTCCGCCACCGGGTGATCGAAGACCAGGCCGCTGGCCAGGCAGTTGATCACCTTGACGACCACAAACGCGTCCGACGGCCCGGACCAGTTCTCGTTCTGGTAGACCGGCCAGCCGTGCTGCGCGGCGAGCACCGACGAGAAGTTGCCGCGGTAGACCGCGCCGTACTCGTGCACCGTCATGCCGTCGAGCAGGTCCGCCGCGCCCGGGGCGATGACCTGGTCGATCGTGTTCATCGCCGAGTCGTTGCCGATGAGCTTGAACGCCGGATCGATCCCCTTGGCCACGCCGCGCGCCACCCGCATCGCGTCCCGCAGGTACGCCGCGGTGGCGTGGTAGTTGCTGATGCTGCCGCCCTCCCACGGCTCGTTGCGGATGAACCCGCGGGTAAACACGTCTGTCCGCCCGTCGAGCAGGTGGTGCAGCCAGTCGGCCCACGTGCCCGGCTCCCCCACCGCGCCGAAGTCCGCCGGCGACACCAGCAGGTTCGCCTTGCGGTCACGCACAAACGTGATCGGCCGGCCACCGATCAGCGGGCGGTCCAGGAACCCGCCGTCGAAGTACGACATCATCCCGATGCCGGCCTGGATGCCGTGGCGACGCAGCGCCTCCACCACCGCGTCCACCTCGCTGAAGTCGTACGTCGGTGGTCCGCCCGCCGAACCGGATTCGGCCTGTACCACCGGCAGCAACCCCCAGCGGGCCTGCTTGAAGCCCCACCGGCCCATCAGGTCGAAATACTGCGGCGTGCGCTTGCTGGGCGTCGGGCTGACCCCGACCTGGTACGGCGACCACGGCCGGACCCCCTCGACCGGCGGCCGGATCACCCCAACGGTCGTGAGCCGCAGCGGCACGTTGCCGCCCGCTTTCTGCGGCCGGCCCTGCCGGTTGAGCCGCGGCGCGGTCTGCATCAACACGCTGAACGAGCCGTAACGCCCCGGCGTGAACGTGAACCGCATCGGCGCCGCCGCCCCCGGCTCGATCCGGCCCGGCAGCCCCGGGTCCGCCGCGAACGACCCCGACGCGATCACATCAAGATCGATCCACTGCGACATCCAGATATCCCGCGGGTCGCTGACCATCTCCCGCACCCGCCGGATACGCCACCGGGCGTGCTCCAGGTCGATCGCCCGGTCGCCGGTGTTGGTCAGTTCCAAGTCGATCGTGATCGGCCGGTCCGGGTCATAGCTCACACCCGAGGGCACGCTGAAGCGTTGTTCCGTCACCACCAGCGCGGACTCGGCCGGGGCCACGGCCGACGCGGCGAGGCTGATGGTCAAAAACAGACCGAACCGAACGGCCGCGGGCTTTCTCCGGGTGATGAAACCCCAACCAAGGCGAACCATCGCACGAAACTCCTCTAAGAGCCTTGAAACGGGCGGGGAAGGCGGTGAGTCAAGACGGACCGCGGAGCAACTGTACCACCCTCGACGCCCTGCGCGGTCATAATTTTGTCGTTTTGGTAATTAATTTATATACCAAAATTTTGAATACAAAATAGTTGACAAATTTCCCGCCCGCCGACATAATGACCTCATCGCCGTTGCCTCCCCCGAGTTCACGCTCAGCCGGATCCGCACCCCTCGGCAACGCCGGGTGCTCCGACACCTGATGGAGATGGCCTCGTCGTCCGACGACGGCGGCCACCTGCCCTCCGAACGCGAGCTGGCCGAGACGATGTCCGTGTCGCGTCCGACGGTGCGGGCGGTGTTGGGGAATCTGCAGGAGATGGGTTACATCCAGCCCCACGGCCTTCGGGGCCGGCGGCTGTGTTTCCCGGCCGACCGGGCCGAGGACCTCCAGGACCGCGTGGACGCCGGCCCCCGAACCCTCTTGGACAACACGGTGGTCCTCTTAACCGACCGGCCCGCCGGCGAGGACGACGCCAACCTCAACCCCGCCAGCGACGCCATGATCGAGGCCGCGCTGCTCGGGCGGGTCCGTTCGCTCGGCGGCAACGTCATGGCGATCTCGCCCGACTCGCTGACCGTCGAGACCCTCCGCGTCCTCGTCGCCCAGCGGCCCCGGGCCGTCGTCGGGCTCCGCGACATGTCCGGCTCACGCATCAGCCGGCAGGCCCGCACCCGCTTCGCCCAGGCCAAGGTCCCCGTCGTCATCTACGGCAGCGACCCCCAGCCCGACGTCGCCGCCCGCGTCGGCTCCGACCACCGCGCCGGCTCCGCCCTGCTCACCGAGTGGCTCACCGAGCGTGGCTGCCGCCGCATCCTGCCCGTCTGGACCGAGTTCGGGCTCGAAGCCCCGCCCCGCCCCTGGGTCGCCCAACGCCAGCAGGGCTACCGCGACGCCTGCCGGGCCCGCGGCGTCGCCGAGTTGCCGCCCGTCCGCATCACCCTCGCCGGCACCATCACCGACGCCCGCCGCCGGCCCGACGCCTTCGACCACGCCGTGCGTCAGATCACCGGCTTCCTGATCGACAAGGTCCGCGGCCCCGACCCCGTCGATGCCCTGATCGCGACCTCCGACCACCACGCCGCCCTGCTCGCCGAGGTCTGCCGCCGGCTCGGCGTCGACCCGCAGCGCGACCTCACCATCGTCGGCTACGACCACAACCTCGCCCCGGCGTTCGCCTGGGACGACACGCCCTACCGCCCCGCCGCCACCGTCGACAAGAACAACCGCGAGGTCGGCCGCGCCCTGGCCGAGGCCGCCTTGGCGATCCGAGTGACCGACGGCCGCGAACCGCCCGCGGAGAAGCCCCGGCTCGTGGAGCCCAAGCTCATCGTTCACCCCCGATCCCTCTGATCTCAAGCGTTTTCCGGCGTGTTGCCGGCTTCAGCCCCGAATCGGTTTTCGTATCCAGTCACCCCGTAGGAGGACCCCATGAAAAGTCAGTCTCTTCAACGCAGCCTTTTTAACTCGGCCTTGGCCGTGGGCGGCTCGCTCGTTTTTGCCGGGCACGCTTCGGCTGCTGTCTTGGTCACCAACACGGGTGACTTAACTCAAGTCAGCAACGTCACGTCCGCAGGGAGTGGCGGCGGCGCGGGTTTTGGTAATGCCGACAACTTTACCTTGAATATCACCTTTACCCCCACCAGCAACGACCTTACCGGTAGTGTCCGTCTCTTCGAGGTAGGCGCGGAATCCAACGGGACCGGACTGTTTTTAATCGATGGGGTCCCCGTGTTCGTCTCCAAAGCCAACAGCGGCGCGGCTCAGAAAAGCAATGTATGGTCCCCCACTACCAACGACCTGTCGTTTGAAGACAACCTCGGCGACGACACGGTCGCGGTCAACTTCTCGGGTGGCTCGCTTACGGCCGGCATCGAAACCAGCATTGCGGTGGTCTACAACACCCCGGGCAGCACCGAAGCGGGCAGCACCCTAGTCCTCGCCGTGGACGCCGATGGCGACCCCGATCTTGATCCGGTCGTGGACACCTTCACCTTCACGAACTTTGCGGGGAACGTCAACTTCTTCGGCAACAACACCGTCGGCTTCGGCCAGGCCAATAACAACACCGGCGGCGAAAACACCAGCGGTACCGCGGACGCTTTTTCCCGTTCCGTTCTGGGCAACCTCGAAGGCAATCTCACACAGGGCACGCTCTGGAAGGGGATCGGCACCGTCGTCCCCGAGCCCGGCTCCCTGGGCCTGATCGGGTTGGGCGGGCTTCTGATGCTCGCCCGCAAGCGGTCGGCTCGGGCCTGACCGGCGTCGCCGGTCGGCCGATAGAACCTCCGGCGTGGGGCCGTGACCGCGGCCCCGCGTCTTTTCCGCCCGGTGTCCGCTCCCCTCTCCCGGTGTTCCGCCATGAAACACGCCCCCCGCCCCGACCGTCCGACCCTCGGTTTCACCCTGATCGAGCTGCTCGTGGTGATCTCGATCGTCGCCCTGCTCGTGGCCCTGCTGCTGCCGGCGCTGCGGGCCGCCCGCGACGCGGCCCGCGTCGTGGCCTGCGGCTCCAACATGCGGCAGATCGGCATCGGCCTGCACGCCTACGCCGCCGACTACGACAGCAAGATCCCCCCCGGTTATGGCAATACCCCCACCTCACAATACAACGGCTTTGGCTGGGTCGAACGGGTGGTCGAAGGCGGTTACCTGCCGTCGCAGGACATCGCCAACGAGGAGCGCGCCGATGTGCTGTTCTGCCCGGCCGACGACGTGACGTTCACCGAAGCAAGTGACCCCAGCAGCCCCGGCCTCGCCCACGGCGCGGAATGGAACACCAGTTACAAGGGGCTCTACAGCTTCGGCTGGTACTCGCTGCGATCCGACGGCGCCCGGGCCAGCAACCCTCAGCCCTCCGGGGCGCAGGGCTACTTCTTCGGCGAGCGGATCGAATACCTGCCCGCCGTGCCGCAGTTCGGCGTCGAGGCGGGCCAGCCGATCCCGGTCGTCGCCGAGGTCGTGACCGAGACCAAATCCGACGCCAACAAAGGCATCCTCGCCCCCTTCGCCGGTGGTGTCTTCGGCCCGACCACGCACATTAACACCACGCCCCACGACCGCGCCGTCCGCAACGTCCTCTACGACGACGGTTCGGTCGTCGGCGGTCAAGTCATCCACTACAGCACCACCCCCGACGGCCAGCGGTTCAGCCACCCACGTCGGGTCTACGAGTTCTGAACCATTCTTCGCTGCTGTAGTTGTTCATGACCCAGGCCCCGCCCTCTTCGGACACCCCGCCATGTCCCGACGCCGTTCTCGACGAGTGGGCGTTGGTCCGCCGGTTCGCCGGGCCGCGGGTCCGGTCGCTTTTGGACCAACAGATCGACGACGGCGGAGACCTCGACGGGGGCTTCCGTGAATCGCCCCGCCGCTGGCCGGACGGCCGGGAGGCGGCGTACCGCGCGGCGGAGCTGATCGCCCTGCGGGTCTACGCCGACCGCCTCGGGTTGGAAGACGGGGTGCCGGCCCTCGAAGACGCGATCCGCCGGGCGTTGCGGTTCGTCCGCTCCCGGCAGCGCCACGACGGGCAGATCGACCTGTCCGGCTCGTACTCGCCAAACGAGGCGGGCTTTGTCATCCCGGGGCTGGCGGCGGGCTATCGCGGGCTGCGGCGGGATACGCCCGGGTTCTTCGCCGACGTCGCCGAGCCGCTGGAGGCGATCATCCGCGGCGCGGCCGGGGCGGTCGTCGCCGGCGACGCCTACACCGCCAACCACCGCTGGGCCGCGGCGAGCGCCCCGCTCGCGGCGGCCCACGCCTTGTTCCCCGACCCACGCTACCTCGCCAAGATCGAGGGCTACCTCGCCGACGGCATCGACTGCGACGCCGATGGCTTCTGGTACGAAGAGCGGAGCCCGAACTACGACGGCGTCTCGAACCAGGCGATGCTGATCCTCGCTGACGAGCTGGGCCGGCCGGAGCTGATCGACCACGCGGCCCGCAACACCGCGCTGCGGCTGGCGACCACGCAGCCCGACGGCACGGCCGACACCAGCTTCAGCATGCGGCAGGACCGCCACGCCGCGGGTCGGCGGACGGCGGTCTACCGCGTCGCCCGACGCGTTGCGCTGCACACCGGCGACGGGCGGTTCACGACGCTGACGCGGCAGCTGGCCGACCGCGGCCAAATCGAAAGGCTCACCCACCTGCTGTTCGACCTCGACGCCCACCCCGGCCCGCTCCCCCCGGCCGCGCCGATCGAGACGCGTTTCCATCACCACTTCGCCCCCCGCCGGATCGTCCGCCATCGCCACGACGACTGGGCCGTCACCCTCATCGCCGACCCCGGCACGCACTACTTCGACACCGTCGCCGTCCCCGCGCAGGCCCTCGACGGCCGCAGCACCGACTGGCTCTGCCTCCACGCCGGCGGCGTCGTTGTCCGCACCGTCCGCCTGACCGTCGGCGGCACCGGCGCATTCGCGCCCATGAACCTCCGGGCCCTCGGCGGCAACCGCTACCACCTCCACGACGCCCGCACCGGTTTCCCCCTGAGCCAGCACTTCCGCCCGGGCCGGCCCCGCATCTGGCGCGATCTGTCCCACGATGTCCACGCCGACGTCGCCCTCGACCGCGACCGGCTGACCTGCGAACTTACCGCCGAGGCGTCCGGCTCGTTGATCGCCTGGCTGTCGCTGGTGCTCGACCCGGGCACTGAGGTCGACGGCCGGCCGATCGCGGCGGGCGAGACCCGCGAGCGGGCCGGGGCGGGTCCGATGCAACTCGCGGCCGGGGGCGGCCGGGTGGTCGTCGAGGGGTTGCCGGCGAGCCTCCACGCCCCTTCGAAACCGTTGACGCCGCACATCCCCGACCGCCTGGAAGCCGAGGCCGGCCGCGTGGTAGTCGGGCTGCGGCTGCCGAGCCGGCTCGGCCTCGTCTTCCGTGCCGGTTAACCTCTCGTCTGCTCGGAGGGTTGACCGGCGAAACAGACATGCGGATCAAAACACTCAGCCCGTTTCGGTGGCTCGCCCTGGGCGCGGCCGCTGCGGCAACCACGGCTTGTGCCGCACCGCCCGGGCCGGGGGTCGCGCCGCCCCCCCGCCTCGACGTGCCGTACGCCGCCGCCGCCCCGCGGCTCGGGGCGGCGCTCGGCGACCCCACGTGGGACGCCGCGGCCCGGATCGACACGCTGTCGCCGGCGATCCCCGCCGACCCCGACGCGCCCCGCCCGGAGACGTGGCCCGTGCTCTCGACCCATGTGCGGCTGGCGTGGCGGCCCGACGCGCTGTACGTGCGCTTCGTCTGCGAAGACCCCGAGCCGTTCGCGCCGCACGGCCAACGGCGTGACGCGCCGCACCACGAGGGCGACGTGGTCGAGGTGTTCATCGACGGCGTCGGCGACGCCCGGCAGTGGTTCGAGGTCCAACTGAGCCCGGCCGGCGGGGTGATGGACCAGAACACCGTCCTTTCCGGCACGCCGGAGTCCGACCGCCGCGGCTTGCTCACCGCGCAAGCCAACCGCGAGCACTGGCCGAACCTGTCGTACGACATCCGGGGGTTGCGTTCGGCGGTCCATCCGTACGACGGGGGCTGGGTCGCCGACGTCGCGCTGCCCGCCGCCGCCGTGTTGCGCCGGCGCGAGGCCGACGCGTTCACCGCCGGCACCACGCTGCGGCTCAACCTGATCCGCTACGACCGGCCGCTTCGGCCCGACGCCGACGATCAGCGGGACGTCCGGATGGGCTGCTGGTCCCCCGTCGTGTTCGGCCGGCCCCACCGTTCCCCCATGCGGATGGGCACGGTGAGGCTCGTCGCGGGCGGCGACGACTAAACCTGGACCTTCGGCACCCACGCCGTGGTGCGGCCGCCGACGGTGTCGAAGTCGATCTCTTCGCCGCGGCCGGTCAGGGCGTCGTCCTTCTTGCCCCAGCGGTGGTGGAACAGCCAGGCGTCGGGGAAGTTGGTGTAGTCCGCGTCCCAGTCGCACGCCTTGGTGAGCACGTACTTGACCTTGCCGCGGATCGCCTTGATCTCATCGTGCGACAAGTCCTTAGCGATCCGCTGCGGGGCGACCCCGGCCTGGTAGAGCACCTCGTCGGCGATCCAGTTGCCGATGCCGGCGAGGAACGACTGGTTCAGCAGCAACGCCTTGATCGGGGTCTTGCGTTTCTCGAGCTGGTCGTACCACCAGCGGGAGCCGGGCAGGTCGTCGAGCGCGTCGGGCCCGAGGTCCGAGAGCGGCGGCTCGTTCGGCGGGTCGTCCGCCAGCCGGACCCGGCCGAAGCGGCGGGGGTCGACGTACGCCAGCCGGGTGCCGTCGTCGAAGGTCAGCTCGATCTTGGTGAACTTCGGGCGGTCGCTGCCCGGAGGAGGCGTCTTGAAGATGCCCGACATCCCGAAGTGCCAGAGCGGCTGCGGCCCGTCGCCGGAGAGGGTCCACCACATCTGCTTGCCGTGGCGGTGGCACCCCCGGAGGGTCCGTCCCCGCAAGGCCGCGGCCAACTTCCGGGGGGAGACGCCCTCGATGACGATGCGTTCGTCGGGCTTGGCCCAGGCCTGGACGATGGTCTTGCCGCGGCACGCCCGCTCGGCGAAGCGTCGGCCCCAGCATTCGACTTCGGGGAGTTCGGGCATGGAGCGTCCTGGGTGGGTGGTGCGTGTCGCCGGACTTATCGCCCCCACGGGCCGCCGACCTCGACGCCGTATCGGGCCGCTGCTACCTTGTCTGTGCGGGCGTGATGCTAGCGTCCCGCTGTCTCCGGAGCCACGTCATGCGTCACGCCCCGTCCGCCCCCGCCGCCGCGAAACTCCGTGTGATCGGGCTCCTGGCCGCCGCGGCGGCGCTCGCGGCGGCCCCCCCGGCCGCCGCCGACAGCTTCGCCGACGGCATGTTCACCCCACGCCAGGGCCTCTACGTCGCCGGCTCCTACGCCCGGACGTTCGACTACCAGATCACCGGCAACGAGCTGGCGGGCACCTCCAACGAACGCGAGTTCGACCTCGACGACGGCGAGGCGTACTCCTTCGCCGTCGGGACCTACCTCGGCATCACCCGCATCGAGTTCGAGACCAGCTTCTTCGAGTCGGTCTACAACTTCACGCGGCCGACCAACACCGTCGTCGAGGGCGACATCGAGTACCTCTCGTTCATGGGCAACGTGTACGTCGACCTGCCCACGGGCTTCGAGCCGCTGAACCTCTACGTCGGCGCCGGCGCGGGGCTGAGCATCCTGCGGTCCGAGGGCAGCTTCACCCCCCCGATCAGCTTCGTTAGCGGTGCGACCCTCGCCAGCGCCGAAGAGACCATCCAGGTTTTCTCCCTCCAGGCGATGGCGGGCCTGAGCTTCGAGGTGATCGAGGGCCTGCACCTCACCTCCGGCTACCGCGTCCGTTGGTTCAGCGAGAACTCCAACAACGAGTTCGGCAACATCGGCGGGACCTTCCGCGAACACACCGTGCAGTCGCTCGAAGCCGGGCTGCGGATCGAGTTCTGACCCGCCCGCACCATCACGGCATGAACGCCACGACCTACGCCGTCCTCGGCACCGGGGCCCTCGGCGGTTATTACGGCGGGCTCCTCGCCCGCGCCGGCTTCGAGACGCACTTCCTGCTGCGGTCGGACTTCGAACACGTCCGCGACCACGGGCTCCGCGTCGACTCCAAGGACGGCGACTTCCACGTCCCGCCCGACCGGCTGCACGCCCACGGCGACCCGGCCGACCTGCCGGCGGTGGACGTCGCCGTCGTCGCGCTCAAGACCACGTCGAACGGCCTGTTGCCCGAGCTGCTGGCGGGCTGTGTGAAGCCCGACGGCGTGGTGTTGGTGCTGCAGAACGGCCACGCCCCCGAGGCCGACGCCGCCGCGGTGGTCGGGGCCGAGCGGGTGCTGGGCGGGTTGTGCTTCCTGTGCTCGAACAAGGTCGGGCCCGGGCACATCGACCACCAGGACTACGGGCATGTCCACGTCGGGCGGTACGCTCAAACCCTGGGCCCGGCCGCGGCCCGCTTCCGGGGGGTGGTGGAAGATTTCAACCGGGCCGGGATCGAGACCAGCGCGGTTGACGACCTGTGTCTATCGCGGTGGAAGAAGCTGATTTGGAACATCCCGTACAACGGGTTGTCGGTCGTGCTTGGGCAGAAGACCGACGAACTGATGAGCGACCCGTCCTCGCGTCGGCGGGTCGAGGCGTTGATGTACGAGGTGCAGGCGGCGGCCGCCGCGGCCGACGGCCGGACGATCGAGGATGCGTTCATCGCCCAGATGCTCGACTACACCGCGAAGATGCGGCCGTACCAGCCGAGCATGATGCTGGACCACGAGGCCGGCCGGCCGTTGGAGGTTGAGTCGATCGTCGGCGACCCGCTGCGGGCCGGGCGCGCGGCGGGGTGCGACCTGCCGGAGATGGGGCGGTTGTACGACGAGCTGAAGTCCGCCTGAGCGATTGACTTCCCCGGCCGCCGCGAACATACTGCCCCGCTGCACCGAGATACCGGCCGCCCCACGGGAGCGAGCCAGGCGCGGGTCGGTGCCTCCCCCGGAAGTTTCAACTCCGCGGGCAAAGATTAGCGCAGCGTTGCGTTCCCGTGCCCTTCTTGCAACACCCCCGGAATCGCCGGGGCTAAACCAACCCACCGACCGAGAGGACGCCCGATGGCCGACGACCAAGCCGTGATCGACGACCCGCAAACCGAAGCCGCCGCCGAGGAGAAGCCCGAACAGAAGGTCACGGTCGAGGACGCGGGCCCGGCGCTCAAGAAGCTGACCATCGAGCTGCCCGAGTCGCGGATCAAGGACAAGACCGAGGAGCTGTTCGGTAACCTGCGCGACGAGGCGGTGCTGCCCGGCTTCCGCCGCGGCCGGGCGCCGCGTCGGCTGCTCGAGAAGCGGTTCGCCGAGTCGATCCGCGGCGACGTCAAGGGTCAGCTGCTCAGCGAGTCGTACACCCAGGCGATCGAAGACGAGGGCCTCGACGTCCTCGGCGAGCCGGACGTCAAGCACCTCGAAGACCTCGAGCTGCCCGAGGCCGGCCCGCTGACCTTCGAGGTCGAGGTCGAGATCACCCCCGAGTTCACGCTGCCCGCCTTCGACGGCCTGAAGGTCGAGAAGCCCGTCCGCGAGGTCACCGACGACGACGTGACCAAGGAGATCGAGCAGTACCGCGAACGCTTCGGCGAGATGTCGGCCGTCCAGGACGCCGAGATCGCCGAGGGCGACTACGTGCAGTCCGACGTGTCCGTGCTGGCCGGTGAAGGCGCGGGCGATGATGCCGAGGTGCTGCACAGCCAGGACGCCGCCTACACCCTCGTCCACGGCAAGGACAAGGACTTCAAGGGCCACGTCGCCGGCATACTCATCGCCGACCTGGGTAAACAGCTCACCGGCAAGAAGGTCGGCGAGGTCGTCAGCATCTCGATGACCGGCCCCGACGGCCACGAGAACGAGAAGATCAAGGGCCAGCCCATCACGGTCCGCATGAACCTCACGCATGTGCACCGCCTCGAGCCGGCGGCCGTGGAAGACCTGCTGCCGCGTTTCGGGCTGCAGACCGAGGACGAGCTGAAAGAGCAGGTCCGCACGATGCTCGAGCAACGCAACGAGCAGACGCAGCAGGCGTCGATGCACAAGCAGGTGACCGAGCAGCTGGTCGAGGCGACCGAGCTGGAGCTGCCCGAGGGGCTCAAGGGCCGGCAGATCGAGCGGGCGCTGCAGCGGGAGAAGATGGAGCTGATGTACAGCGGCAAGTCGGCCGAG
>JBCCOP010000022.1:0-26391 GCA_039025315.1 Planctomycetota bacterium
CACCCCCGACGCGTTGGAGAACGTGCTGCGGGCGCTGCGGCCGCTGGTGCCCGACGGCCACCGCCTGATCGTCGTCTTCGGCTGCGGCGGCGACCGCGACCGCACCAAGCGCCCGCTGATGGCGAAAGCCGCTTGCGGCTTGGCCAACCACGCCGTGCTGACGTCCGACAACCCCCGCACCGAAGACCCGCAACAGATCCTCGACGACGCCCTGGCCGGGGCCGACGACGCCGTCGAAGTCGAGATCGACCGCGCCGCCGCGATCCGCGCCGCGGTCCACGCGGCGGCCCCCGGCGACACCGTGCTCATCGCCGGCAAGGGCCACGAGGACTACCAAATCCTCGGCACCGAAAAAATTCATTTTGACGACCGCGAGCAGGCTGCCGCGGCGCTGCGCGACTACGACCCCACGCGGGCCGGGGCATGAGCGGGTTCTGGGCGCTTCAGAACCTGCGGCGGCTCACCGGAGGGCGCTGGTTAACGGAGCCCGACGACCCGGCGGCGACCGCCGCCGGGCTTTCGCACGACACCCGGACGCTGCGGCCCGGGCAGGCCTACCTCGCGGTGCGGGGCGCGAACCACGACGGGCACGATTTCATCGACGCCGCGTTCGACGCCGGGGCTTCCGTCGCGGTCGTCGATCGAGAGGTTGAAGCGGCCCGCCCCACACTGCGGGTCGACGACACGGTGGCGTCGTTGCAAGCATTAGCGAGCGCGTACCGCGACGTGTTGGCCGACGGCGGGTGCCGTGTCGTCTCCGTCAGCGGGTCCAACGGCAAGACCACGACGCGTCACCTGATCCACCACGTCCTGACCGCGTGCGGGGTTGGGGGCACGCAGTCGCCCCGGAGCTTCAACAACCACCTCGGCGTGCCGCTGACCCTGCTCGCGGCCGACCCCGCCGACCGCTTCGTCGCCTGCGAGGTCGGCACGAACCGGCCCGGCGAGATCGCCGCGCTCTCCGCGATCGTCCGGCCCGACGTCGCGGTGATCACCAGCCTCGGCGAAGAACACCTCGAGGGCTTCGGCGACCTGGCAGGCGTCGTGCGCGAAGAGGCCGAGGTCATCCGCTTCGTCCGGCCCGGCGGGACTTTGATCGTGACCAGCCTCGGCGGCCGGCTGGCGCTCGCGGCGCAGCCGCCGGCCAAGGGGGTGCGGAAGGTCGTGCTGTCGCGGGCCGACGTGGTGCCGGCGGGTTTCCCGTTGCCGGGCGAGCACAACCGGATGAACGCGGCGGTGGCGTTGGCGGTGGCCGAGGAGTTCGGCGTGAACCCGGCCGCGGCCCGCAAGACGCTGCTGACCGCCACGTCGCCCCAAGGGCGTAGCGAATCTTTGAGCTTCGGATCCATCGTGGTGCTCAACGACGCTTACAACGCCAACCCGACGTCGATGCGTCACGCGTTGGACACGGCCCGCCGCCTCGCCGCGGCGCGGCGCACGAGGCGGGTGTTGGTGCTGGGTGACATGTTCGAGCTGGGGGCGGTGAGCGCCGACCGCCACCGCGCGATCGCCGAGGCGGCGGCGGCCGAGCTGCGGCCCGGCGACCCGACGCGGGTGATCGTGCTGATCGGCCAGGCCTTCGCCGAGGCCGCCGCCGCGAGCGACCACACGGTGTACCGCGAGAAGAGCCGCGACGAGGACCAGGTCCACGTCGTCGGGCCGTGGCACGACGCGCTGCCGGGGGTGGTGGCGGGGCTGCTGCGTGAGGGTGATACGGTGCTGCTCAAGGGGTCACGGGGGATGCGGCTGGAGCGGCTGCTGCCGGCGATCGAAAAGCGGTTCGGCGGCGGGGCGGTGGACGATATTCTCTGAGACCCGAGGCCGGGCGGACAAGTCCGCCCGCTACACCACGATGCTTTGACCCACCTTGCTTTACTTCTTCGTCGACACCTTTCAGGATTGGATCAACAACAGCCGGTGGCTGGGCGCGCTCGGCGTGTTCCGCTGGATCGAGTTCCGGGCGGTGCTGTCGATCATCGTGGCCTTTGCGCTGGTGGTCGGTTTCGGCCGGCGGACGATCGGGTGGCTGGTGGCCAAGAAGATCGGCGACAACCCGGACTTCGGCCGGGCGGACGTCAACGAGCTGATGCGGGCCAAGAGCAACACGCCGACGATGGGCGGCATCCTGATCGCCGGGGCGATCTTCGCGTCGACGCTGCTGCTGGCGGACCTGGGCAGCTACTACGTCCGCATGGCGCTGGTGTGCCTGGTGGGGATGTTTCTGCTGGGGCTGGCGGACGACTGGCTGAAGCTCACCGCGGCGCGGCGGAAGGCGGGCCGGCAGGGCTTGCGGTCGTGGGAGAAGCTGCTGTTCCAGGTCGCGTTGGCGGTGATCCTGGCGGTGTTCATCGGGCGGCACGGGGCGGACAAGTTCATCCCCGGCACCGGGCAGGAGTACACCGACATGGCCCGCAGCCTCACGATCCCGGGGCTGCGCACCTGGGTCCGCGAGGCGGGGGAGTTCGTCGTGAGCCCGGACCTGATCGTGCTGCCGGAGGTCGTGTTCGTGCTGGTCGCGGTGCTGGTGATCGTCGGCTCGTCGAACGCGGTGAACCTCACCGACGGGATGGACGGGCTGGCGAGCGGGGTCATGGTGGTCGTCGCGTTCGCGTTCCTCGTGCTGTGCCTGATCGCGGGGTACGCACACGAGGACTTCGTCTTGGCGAAGTACCTGCTGGTGCCGCACATCCCGCTGAGCGACGAGCTGGCGGTGGTGGCGGGGGCGATGGTGGGGGCGTGCCTGGGGTTTCTGTGGTTCAACTGCTCGCCGGCGCAGGTGTTCATGGGCGACACCGGGTCGCTGCCGCTGGGGGCGCTATTGGGCTACCTCGCGGTGGTGATCCGGCAGGAGCTGCTGCTGCTGGTGATCGGCGGGGTGTTCGTGCTCGAAGCGCTGAGCGTCTTGATCCAGGTCGGGTACTTCAAGCTGACACGCGGCCGGCGGGTGTTCAAGTGCGCGCCGATCCACCACCACTTCCACCTCTCGGGCTGGACCGAGCAGCAGACGGTGGTGCGGTTCTGGCTGTTGACGGTGCTGCTGGCGGCGATCGCGCTGGCGACGGTGAAGGTGCGTTAACCGCGCTACGTTGGTTTACCACATCGCCCGCGCGCTGGTCGCGGCGATGCGGGCGAGGCGGACGAGGCGGACGCGGTCATGTTCGGAGAGGTTGATGAACTCCACGCCGAATTCGAACTTGCGTCGGCCGATCTTGTAGACCCGGCGGACGACGACGTCGACGGCCATGATCTCCTTGTCGACCTGCACGTCGACGCGGAACTTTTCGCCTTGTTTCACGGGCAGGCCGCCCTTGCGCCGCACCCGCATGCCGGACGCGGACATGTCGACGACCTGGCCGAGGGACGACTCGGTGCCCTCGGTCTTGAGCCGGCCGTGGCGTCGGTGGTCGATCCCCTCGCCTTCCACCGGCGAGGCCAGGTTGGTCCGCCAGATCTTCATACCGAAATATCGACCGGCCGCGCAGCGGGCTTTACCCGCACAGACCGACGCCGCGTCTGGTTGGTTCGCCGGAGGCGCACGGGTTATCGGCCGCCGAGCACATACAGCGCGACCGCGCCGCACATCAGCAGCGCCGCGCCGAGCCGCCGCGACTGCGTCTTCCAGCCGTGCTTCTGTTCGAGGTGGTGCCAGTCCGCGGCCGCCAGCGCGATGCCCAGGGCGATCGAGATCAGCCCGCGGAACGACTGGAGGATCGACCCCAGCACGGTGCCCACCGCGGCGAACGCGCCGTAGAGCACGACCATGGTGAGCAGCCAGGCGGCGGCGTAGGGCATCGCGTCGCGCCACGCCGACGCCGGCGTTCGTCGCACGGTCGGCAGGAACGCCGCCGCGATCACGCCCACCACGGTGTAGACCGACGCGGCGACGAACACCGGCGCGCCCAGCACGCTGCCGTCGCCGGTGAGCCGTTGGACCTCTCGCACCGTGCCGAGGATAAACGTGTCCGCGATCCCGTAGCTCACGCACGCCAGGGTGACCAGCCCGGTGACCCGCCACGGCAGCCGGCCGCCGACGTCGTTGAGCACCCACGCCGCGCCGACCGCCAACGCCACGCCGAGCCACTGCAGCCCGGTGAGCGGTTGACCCATCGCCACCGCGATGACCGCCAGCACCACCGTCTTGAACCCCAGCAGCGGCGCGACCCGCGACGCGTCGACCATCGGCAGCGTCGAGAGCAGGCTCACTTGCGCGACGACGAAGAAGCCCACGAGCCCGGTCAGCCGCAGCAGCCAGCCGGCCTGCAGACCCAAACCGTCGGGCCACAACACGGCCAACGCCGCGGCGCTGACCACGCCCATCGCCACGTGCGCGATCACCAGCAGCTCCCGCAGCGGCCGGCCGCGGTCCTCGGTGAACCAACGCGTCGCGAGGTACGCCAGCGAGTGCCCCAGCGCCGCGAGCAGCCCGAGAACAATCCCCGTCAAACCGCGTCGCCCAACGCCGCGTGACCGGCCCGTAGCATCGCCTCGGTCTGGTCCCAGTCGAGGCAGTCGTCGGTGACCGACACGCCGTATTTCAGTTGCGACCGGTCGTCGGGGATCGCCTGCTTCCCGGCGTGGAGGTTCGACTCGATCATCGCGCCGAGGATCGCGGTCGTGCCGCCGACGCGCTGGGCGACGAGGCTGTCCCAGACGGTCTGCTGCGCGGCGGATTGTTTACCCGAGTTGGCGTGGGAGCAGTCGACCATCAGCCGGGGGTTCATCCCGACGTCGGCGAGGCGGCGGGCGGCGTCGGCGATGTCGGCCGGGTCGTAGTTGCTCCCCGCGTCGCCGCCGCGGAGGATCACGTGGCCGTAGGCGTTGCCGCGGGTGTGGACGACCGAAGCCCGGCCCGCGTCGTCGACGCCGATGAAGTGGTGCGCCCGGATGGCGGACTGCATCGCGTCGAGCGCGACCTGCAGCGAGCCGTTGGTGGCGTTCTTGAAGCCGACGGGCATGGACAGGCCGCTGGCCATCTGCCGGTGGGTCTGGCTCTCGGTGGTCCGCGCGCCGACGGCGGCCCAGCCCACCAGGTCGTCGAGGTACTGCGGCGTCACCGGGTCGAGGAACTCGGTGCCGGCCGGCAGGCCGAGTTCGTTGACCGCCAGCAGCAGCGACCGCGCCAGCTCCAGCCCGCGGCCGACGTCGAACGTCCCGTCGAGGTGCGGGTCGTTGATCAGGCCCTTCCAGCCGACGGTGGTGCGCGGCTTCTCGAAGTAGACCCGCATGACCAGCACGAGGCGGTCGCGGAGTTCTTCACGCAGCGCGGCGAGGCGGCGGGCGTAGTCGAGCGCGGCGTCGGGGTCGTGGATCGAGCAGGGCCCGACGACCGCGAGCAGCCGGCGGTCCTCGCCACGCAGGATCGCCTCGATCTCCCGCCGCCCGCGCAGCACGGTGTCGCGGGCCGCGTCGGTCAGGGGCAGCTTGGCTTCGAGCTCGGCCGGCGACACGAGCGGGTCGATGCCCGCGACGTTGAGGTTCTGCGTCGAGGCGGGGTTGGGGTGGGTTGACGTTGGCGCGCTCATTCGAACCGCGGATCATAGCTCTAGCCGCGACGCAACGCGTCTCTGACGGGTGCCCGCGGCGTGCGGTCAGCGACGCGTTGCGTCGCAGCTAAAAGTCCGCGATGACCTCACCCCGCGAACCGCCGCTCGATCCGGCGGACGCCGCGCAGCAGGTCCGCCGCCGACTTGCCCGCCGACCGGTTCGGGGTCTTGGGCCGCAGGAACGCGGCCGTGAGGTTCTGCAGCGCCCGGGCCGGCTCGTCCAGGGGGTCGTGGTCGATGAGCTTGGCCAGCTCCGGGTTGGCGTGCGGGTGGTTGAGCTGCACCGCGAGGAAGAACGTATCGACCGCCCGGTCGACTTTGCCCTGCACCGCGGCGAAGGCCTCGTCGGTCACCTCGCCCCGCTCGATCATGCGGGTCAGCACCCGCTGGATCTGGCTGGTGCGCATCATTTGGCGGAACAGCTTGCCGAGCGTCGGGCTGGCGTCGAGGTCTTCGCCGACGTTCGCGGCGCTGCCGAAGTCGATGAACCCCACGCCCCCGGGCGTCTTCACGACGTTGTCGGGCCGAAGGTCCAGGTGCATCACCCCGCCGGCGTCGTGCAGCACGGCCAGCAGCTCGGCCGCCTGCCGGGCGAACTCGAGCTGTGAGATCACCGGCCCGCCGTTGCGCAGCCAGGTCATGTCTAGCCAGGTCACGAAGCCCGCGTCGTTGCGCTTGATCCGCAGCACCCGCGGCACCCGCCCCCGGAACTGCTCCGGAAGGTCCTTGCGGAGCTTCTCCAGGACCTTCACCTCGCGGGTCAGGAACACCGGGAACACCTCCTGCACCAGCGACTCGGCCCGCAGCCGCGCGTCCTCGGGCTCAAGGTCGGGGAACTTCAGCCCCAGCCGATCGGTCAGCTCCCCGACGTCCGGTACCCGCTTGCGGACGCAGTAGCCCTCGGCCTCGGCCTCGTCGGCCCGCAGCGTCACGTCGTACGTGAACCGGTCGCTGAGCTGCCCGGGCATCGCCAGGTGTGTCTTACGCGCCACGAAGCAATACGCCCGCGGCGTCACTCCCGGTATCCGGACCCCCGGAAGCTTCAACCCCGCGACGGCGGGGGCCCAGAGTTCGTCGAAGCCCTGCTCCAGGGCGAAGCCGTTGCGGCCGTCGTAGTCCTGCATCACCTTGCCGACGCGCTGCGGGTTCTCGTCGACCACGGCGAACAGCCCGCCCCAGCGCAGCCGGTCGAACGCGTCTTCCGGCGTCTTGGGGTCGCCCGGCCCGGCGAGGCGGACGTCCACCATGCCGTCCTCGTCCGCGTCGCTGGTGCGCCCGACCTGCCGGCCCTTCGCCGCCGACTTCAGCTTCTGCTCCAGCAGCAGCCGCACCCAACGCTCGGCGTCGGACCGCCGGCCCAGGTCGGGCGCGGCACTCGGGTTGCGGGTCGGAAGCTTGAACATGTCCGGGATCGCGGAGCGGGTAGCGGGCGGACTCGTCCGCCCGGGTTATTTCCGCGATCCGGCGCGACGACCTGAACAGAAACTTCGGGGCATAGTGGTTCCGGGTCCGGTTCTCGCCGTGCAACCGCTCGCCCCCGCGCAGGCCGAAACCCCTGGCCGCGATCCGCGGCCGATCCGGAAAAAAGATTTGACGGTTTTCACACGTCCCGCACGCAGCGGAACCCGTTGTTGGTCGTCGCCGAGTCCGGCGTGTTCGCGGTGCGGGCCCCGAGGCGGTAGCGGTTGCAATAGCTGGCGTGGCAGAGGTAGCTGCCGCCCTTCTGCACCTTGTGCGAAAACGAAGCCGCCCCCGGAAGCGCTGAAGCCGCTTGCGGCTTAGCGTCTCCCCTTCCCGGGGGCGGGGGCGGGGGCGGCACCGGCCCGATCGGGTTCACCCGCGTCGCCTCGCTTTCTTCCGTGTGCCACGTCGCGCTGAACCAGTCGTTGGTCCACTCCCAGACGTTGCCGCAGAGGTTCGACAGCCCGTAGCCGTTGGGCGTGAACGCCGTGACCGGGCACGTGCCCACAAAACCGTCGGCCGCGTTGTTCTCGACCGGGAACTTGCCCTGCCAGACGTTGCAGCGGTGCTTGCCCCGCGGCTCGAGCTGGTCGCCCCACGGGAAGATCGTCTGCTCCCGGCCGCCGCGGGCGGCGTACTCCCACTCGGCCTCGGTCGCCAGGCGTTTGCCGGCCCAGCGGGCGTAGGCCGCCGCGTCGTTCCAGCTCACCTGCACCACGGGGTGGTCCATCACGTCGCGGATCGACGACCGCTCGCCGTACGGCCGGTCCCACCGCGCCCCCGGCACGGCGAGCCACCAGGGGGTCTGCGGCACGCTCGCGTCGCGCCGCAGCTTCTCCTGATACTTCCGGGGGACGTGCAGGTGAAACACGAACGACCAGCCGAAGCGCTCGGCCTCGGTGGTGTAGCCCGTGTCTTCGATGAAGTCGGCGAACGCGGCGTTGGTCACGCTCGTGGCGTCGATCCAGAACGGGTCGAGCGTGACCTGCCGGACCGGGCCTTCGCCGTCTTCGGGGTAGCCCTTGGGGTAGTCGGTGCCCATGAGGAACGGCCCGCCGTCGAGCCGGACCATGCCGGCGGTGCGCTGCGGGGGCTCGGCGTCGCCGCCGGGGGCGTGGCGGACCGGCTCGGCCGCGGGCTGGAGCGGGCCGTTGTAGCTCGGCCCGCCGCCGCGGGCCGCGACGCTGCCGCTGGGCTTGACGGCCGCCACCGCCGGCGTGCAGCACGCCTTGGGCTTCGGGCCGGCGCCCGCGTCTTCGGCGATCGGCGTGTCCATCGCCGCGACTCTAGCAGACGAAGGACCGCAGAAACCTAGACGCAAGCGGCTTAGCCTGTCCTGCGGCAGGCGGCCGATATCATCTGCGACGATGCGTATCGACCGTCCACGATCCTTCGGCCGCGGCAACTGGGCGCTCGCGGGCCTGCTGCTGCTGCCGTGGGGTGTCGCGGACGCCGAGCCCGCGGCCGACGCCGCGGCGTGGCTGGAGCGGGCCGGCGTCGAGGCCCGCCGCGTCACGGGGCGTGGGCCCGAGCTGACGGATGCGCTGCAGGTCAAGGGCGAGCTGCTGGCCGCGGTCGCGGCGCGGCAGGCGGCGCTGGGGCTCGAAGCCGAGGCCGAGCGCAACCGTCGGCTGGTCCGGCTGTGCCGGCGGGCCCTTGCGCACGACGGCGAGGACGGCTGGGTGATCGCGGCCGAGGCGTGGGCGGCCGCCGCGGCCGGCGACGACGCCGCAACGCAACAGATACTGGTGCAGATCACCAACCCCGCCGAACGTGCGTGGGCCGAGGCCTGGCTCGACGGCGGGGCGGGCGACGGCTTCCCCGACGACGCGACCCTGCGGGACGTGAGCCCCGGCTTCCGCCGGCAGGTGCTGCGGAAGCTCATCACCCACCGGATCGACCGCCGCGCCGGTTTCGAGGCCGGCCGCGCCGACCCGCCGCCCGAGGCGTCGCTCTCGGGAGACCCGGAGCTTCCGGGGTTTCCGGGGGAGGACCCGGGCCGCCGGGCGTTCTTCGCGCTGGGCGTCGCCGAGGCCCGGTTGGCCCCGCTGCCCCCGGAACTACCCCCGGAACTGCCCTTGGAACTGCCCCCGGTCCCGCCCGATCCGGTGCCCGAGCCCCCGGTCGTCGCCGAGGCCCCGCCCGAGACGCTGCCGGCGGCCAAGGAAACACCCGCACCTACGCCCGTACCTGAAGTGGTGGAGGTGGTGGAAGTGACAGAGCCGGAAGCACCGCCGACGCCGGCCGAGGTTGTCGCCCGGCCCGTCGCCCCGCCGGTCGTGCCGGACCTGCGCCGGCTGGCGGACCCGTCGGCCGTGCTCGACGACGCGCCGGCCCCGGCGGTGTACGACGTCGAGGTCGTGACCACCAAGGGCGTGTTCACGGTGCGCGTCACCCGGGCGTGGGCGCCCGCCGCGGCCGACCGTTTCCACGACCTGGCCCGCAGCGGCTACTACCACAACCAGCGGTTCTTCCGCGTCGTCGAGGGGTTCGTCGTGCAGTGGGGCATCCACGGCTTCCCGCGGGTGGCCGAGGCGTGGCGGCCGCTGACGTTCCCCGACGAGCCGCGGCGTCGAGCCAACGTGCGCGGCACGGTCGCCTTCGCCGCCGCCGATGTCCCCGATAGCCGCAACACCCAGGTGTTCGTGAACCTCGGCGACCACGCGTTCCTCGACGAGCTGGGCTTCGTGCCCTTCGGCCGGGTCACCGCAGGCCTCGACGTCGTCGCGTCGCTCTACGCCGGCCACGGCGACACGCCGAGCCAACAGCAGCCCCGCATCCAGCGCGAAGGCAACGCATACCTCGACGCGACGTACCCGGAGCTGGACTCGGTGGTGAGCGTGAGCGTCACGCCGGTGGTGGAGTGATCCCACTGGGTTTCGCCAGCCGGGCGGACGAGTCCGCCCGCTACGCGTCGAGGCGGACTTCGCGGCCGGTCTTCTGGCTCTCGTAGAGCCCGGCGAGGACGCGCTGCACCGCGAGCGACTGTTCCGGGGGCACGGGGCTGGGCCGGCCCTCGACGATGGCCTCGGCAAACGCGACGCACTCCTCGGCCCAGCCCTTGCGTGGCTGGCTCGTGCGCTTGAGCTGGACGTCGTAGCGCTGCATCCTCTCGTTGTCGTCGTGGTGCAGCGTGGCGTCGGGCAGGCACAGCCCGCCGCGGTCGCCGTAGAGCCAGAGCTTCATGTCTTCCTGCGGGTGGTGCAGCAGCCAGCTGACCTCGAGCACCAGGCTCGCGCCGTTGTCGAAGCGTACGAACCCGGCGGCGAACTCCTCGACGTCCATGTCGTCGGGGATCACGCTGCCGTTGCCCCAGTCGGAGAACGCGCCGGGCCGCGACGCGATCGGCTTGCCGGCCACGCCGGTGACGCTCACCGGCGTCGGGTGGCCCATCAGCCAGAGCGCGAGGTCGAGGTAGTGGACGCCCAGGTCGATGCACGGCCCGCCGCCGGCGTTCTTCATGTAGATGAACCCCGGCGAGTTGGGCACGCCGCCGCGGCGCAGCCACCACGCCCGGGCGTGGTACACGTCGCCGAGCCGGCCCGCGTCGATCTCTTTCTTCGCGGCGCGGTTCTGCGCCTGGAAGCGCATGTGCTGGGCGGTCATGAGCAGCTTCCCGCTGGCGTCGCGGGCGGCGATCATCCGCTCGATCTCGCCGGGCGTCGGGGCCAGCGGCTTCTCGCAGAGCACGTGCTTGCCCGCCTCCAGCGCGGCGATCGCCAGCGGGGCGTGGTAGCTGCTGGGGGTGCAGACGTCGACGACATCGACGTCCGGGTCGGCGATCAGGTCGGCCGGGTCGGCGTAGCGGCGCTTGGGGTCCACGCCGTGCTCCTCGCCCCACTGATCGAGCACCTCGGCGCTGAGGTCCGCGCCGGCAAAGACCTCGGCCAGCGGCGACTTGGCCCAGCCGGGCATGTGGGTGCGGGCGATGCCGCCGACCCCGATCACTCCGATACGCAGCGTGCTGGACAAGTCGTGGGCTCCTGAAACGGGGGTTGCGGGGGGCCGGCGCGGCCGGCCGAGCCGCGCAGCCTACCGCAACGCCGCCGACGCGTCAGCGGTTCCACGACCCGGGTGAAGATAAAAAAGCGGCCCGCGGCGTTGGCTCACTCGCGCCGGGGTTGGGCGAGGATCACGTCGCGGGTCGTTCGGCCCGGGCCGCGTTTTTTGCCACGGGGGCGGTGGCTCCCGTAGGGGGCGTCTCGTGAAGTCTGCGGACGCCGCGGCTCTCCCGAGCACTTCATACAGTTTAGTTTTCGCTCGCCGGTCGGCCAAAGAAAATCGGGGGCGAGCCACGAAAATCCGGCGTGTTATCGGCCGGTGAGCTCGTCTTCGAGGGCCTGCAGCACGCGGTCCTGCGTGGCCTTGACCTGCGGGTGGGTCAGCGGGGGGCGGAAGCCGTTGAAGAGCATGGCGAAGGCGTAGGCCCGCCCGTCGGGCGCGACGTAGTACCCGGCGAGGCTCGAGGCGTATCCCGCCGACGCGCCGAGCCAACCCGACTTGCCGTAGACCTGCCCGTCCAGGCCGTCGAAGCGCCGCCGCAGCGTGCCGTGGTGGCCCGCCTCCGAAAGCGACGCGGTGAAGATCGGGCCCAGTTCTCGGTCGGCGTGCATCGCCCGCAACACCTCGACCAGCACCCGCGCGGTGACGCGGTTGTTTTTGGACAGCCCCGAGCCGTCGGCGATGCGCACGCCCGACGTGCCGACCCGCGGCGCGAGCTTGTCGCGCAGGAACAGCCGCACCGCCGACGCGCCGTTTTCAAAACTTCCGGGGGCGCCGGTGAGCTCCCGGCCCATGCGCTTGAGCAGCGCCTCGGCGAAGAGGTTCTGCGAGTCCTGGTTCGTGCGGTCCAGCACCCCCGGAAGCGTGGTATGCAGCTCGTGCAGCAGCGTGCCGCGGCGCGGGTCCACCCGGTCGCCGACGCCGACGCGTTCGACGGCTTCAACCTCGACGCCGGCGCGGCGGAGCTGGTGCGCGAAGAACTCGGCGAAGGTTTGCCCCGGGTCGTGGACGGCGACGCGGTAGGGCTGGCTCCGGCGGTTGCGGACGCTGCCGAGGAAAGTGAAGCGGTTCGCGTCGGCCGCGCGCTTGGCGCGGAAGTCGTCGGTCGCCCCGGTGGTCGCGCGGTTGAGCGTGCGCAGCGCCGGGTGCAGCGGGTAGACCTGCACCACCGGGGCCTGGCCCGGCGCGTCGGCGGGCACGGGCAGCACGGCGAGCACGTTCTCGTGGAAGTTCAGACCGCCGACCTGCGCGAACGACGGGCGGTCGAGCTGCGCCGCCGGCCAGTCGGGGTGGGCGAACACCCGGTCGAAGCAGCGGTCGTCGATCCGCAGCCGGCCAAAACGGCTGTGGCCGGTGTCTTTCACCGCGTCGACCCAGAGGCGGACCAGGTCGTCGACCTCGTAGCCGGCCTGCGCCAGCAGCACCGGGTCGCCGAAGGCGGGGTCGCCCGACGCTTCGATCAGCAGGTCGGGTGGGGTCTGCGTGTCGCCGCCGGCCGGCGGGGGGGCCAGGAGCAGCCGCGTGGTGAAACGGAACTCGGGGCCGAGGCGGTGCAGGGCCGCGGCGGTGGTCAGCAGCTTCATCGCCGACGCAGGCACCATCGGCCGGTCGGCGTCGATCTCCGCCAGCGTCCGGCCGCCGCGCAGGTCCACGATCAGCACCGAGGCGACCGTCTCATTGAGCGCCGCCCCGCCCACGACCTGCCGCACGTCCGAGTCCAGCCCCGCACGCGACGCCGTCGGCGTCACGCCCATCAGCAGCATGGCCAACGCCGCCCGCCACCCCCGCCCACACCAGCCGACAACGTTTCGCAAGGAAGGTCTTCCCCGCCCCCAACACGCCCAAAGGTGCCGGCAGGGGCGGGCCGACACGGAAAGATGTTATCGGCCAACCCGGCCCTTCTCCCCCACGCCAAGGCCAGCCTCGAACACGCCGGCATGACTTCGCCGCCAACCCCAGCCTCTTCGCCTACCTCGTCCTACGATTCCCCCTACCTCACCGTTGCGAGTTGGCCCCGGATCATGTTTGAATAGACCGGTGGGGGCACCGAGGCGTTCTTCAAGCTCGTTGCGAGCTGGCCCTGGATCGGGTTTGAATAGACTTGAGCGTTACGACGCAGAGAGAGAAGCGGGTTGCGAGCTGGCCCCGGATCGGGTTTGAATAGACGCGGCTCGTGGCCGACCCGGGATCGATCAAGTTGCGAGCTGGCCCCGGATCGGGTTTGAATAGACCAGTTCGCGCGGGACCAGCGCGAGCACACGGTTGCGAGCTGGCCCCGGATCGGGTTTGAATAGACCCGCCGCTGACCACCATAAACCTCTTTGCACGTTGCGAGCTGGCCCCGGATCGGGTTTGAATAGACCCATTGATCGCCAGGAACGCGGCGACATGGGGTTGCGAGCTGGCCCCGGATCGGGTTTGAATAGACCCCCGTCGTCGGTGGTGAGTTCGTACAGCCGGTTGCGAGCTGGCCCCGGATCGGGTTTGAATAGACCTGGTACGTCTGTCGCATCCGGCCATGGTAGGTTGCGAGCTGGCCCCGGATCGGGTTTGAATAGACCCGTGGTCGGTTGGTCCCGGCCCGCGGGCACGTTGCGAGCTGGCCCCGGATCGGGTTTGAATAGACCAAGGAGCAGGACTACTACAGGGACGAGGACGTTGCGAGCTGGCCCCGGATCGGGTTTGAATAGACCTTGAGCTCACAAAACGAGGCGTCGGCATGGCTTAACCGCCGGTCGACGACTCAAAAGAGCTCGAGTTGAGGGGGTGGGGGTTCAATTTTCCGTCGTTTTTTGCCCCAGAAGACACGCATACGCTCGAACTGCTTATCGGTGAGGGAGACGATGCGGACTTCGCCGTCGTCCGGGAGCGTCTGTTCGATCCGGTGGACGTGGACCTCGGCGTTTTCCTCGCTCGCGCAGTGTCGGACGTAGACGGAGTACTGCATCTGCGTGAAGCCGTCTTCGAGAAGTTTTTTGCGGAAAGTCGTGTAGGCGCGGCGGGCGGCCTTGGTGTCGGTCGGCAGGTCGAACATGGTCAGCACCCACATGCAGCGGTATCCGTTGATCAGCACGGCTCGGGTTCGCTCCACGTGGGGACGACGAGTCGGGCTCCGGTGTGGCCGAGGCATTCGACGAACGAAGCGAGGTAGGGATGCAGGGCAACCATCAGGGGGCCGGTCGTGTTGCCGGTCTGCACAGGGTGGGTCAGCAACGCGAGCAGCCCGGCTTTGGTGGTTTGGTCGAGGTGGTCGTGGCCGAGGCCGTGGCGATAGAGGTGGCGGACCCGCGTGTCGACGAGGGGGCGCAGGGGCTCGATGAGATCGTCGGCGAGCGCAAAGGCGTTGCCGCGGTGGTGGTGGTGGACGCCGAGGGCTGGGAGGAGGCCGGCGGCGACGATGGCACGTCCGATCGCGGCGCGGGCCACGGCGTAGCCGTAGTTGAGCATGGCGTTGAGCGGGTCGAGCCCGTCTTGGTCGCGTCGGAAGCCGGCGGCCCGGATCGGCGCTCCGGCCGTGACGCTGGAACGTGCCGCTTCGGTTGACGGCCCGAGCCAGGCGGACCAGTAGAGCCGGGCGGCATGAGCTTCGACGTTGGTCGAGTCGCCCGACCGCACCTCGGTGGCGAGCTGATCGAGCGCACGGCGGGCCGCCATCGCGGGTGAAACGTTGGCGGCCTGGTGGCGGACCTTGGCCGCGACGAGTTGCTGCCAGAGGCGTTTCTTCGCGGGTTGGGTGGCGTCGATCTGCTGGTTGAGGCGGCTGAGCACCTGGGAGTGGGTCGAGACCGGCAGCAGCAGGCCGGCGGGCAGGTGGTCTTCGCCGCAGAAGACCACGGCGGCGCCGGCCGCGGTGAGCTCGCACAACGCCCGGTGCGTGTAGGTGACCGCGGGGTGGTCGATCAGCACGACGCCGACGTCTTCGCAGGGGATCGTCTTCGCGGCCGCCTTGTCCTCGTTGACAGGTTGGACGACGAGCTGGCCGTGTCGCACCGAGAGGTGAGCGGCCCGACGGGAGACCTCGATGGTTCGTTTGATCATGCCCCGGCCCCGGTGGTATCCATCACGCGATAACGCTATCGGCCAAACGGGTTCGGTAAGTGAACCCGTCAGTCGTTGGCCCAGCGGATACGTCCGAGGTAATCGACCGTGACTTTTTGGGCCTGACCTTTGTTGAATAATGTGTTGGCTTTGAAGAAAATTTTCGCGCGAATTTTTTCTTGATCAGGACCAGATTTAGGTCGGGCGTCGGTGTGGTGATGGAACTGAATTTGCCCTTGAGTCGATGACGACGTGTTGTAAATCAGCAGCTCTTCGCGGCCGTCGATCTTGGCGAGCACCATCTCGCCGCGGCTGAGCGAGAAGACGAACTCGGCCTCGGGCCGGTCGGGGTGGGTGGTGGTCTTCAGCGGCACCTCGAGCGCGATCTGCCTCATCAGCTTGCCGAGCTCGGGGTCGCGGGCCTTGAGCTTTCGTTTGAGTTCGCGCTCACGCTGCCGACGGGCTTCGGCGAGGCGTTTAGCTTGCTGCTTGAGCCGGTCGGCCGCCTCGATCATGCTGGTCCATACGGCCTCGTACTTCGTCTTGCCTTTTTCTTCGAAGCGGAACAACGACACGTGGTGCGTCGATCCCGGTTTAACGTAGGCGGTCTGTTCGCCGCCCCGGATCGGCCGGATGGTCTGCTCCTTGCGGACGACGCGGACCTTCTTGATCGGCGGGCCGACGGTGCCGGTCTTCTGGCCGACGAGGTGCAGCGGCTGGGCGAACGCTTGTTTCATGACCGCGGCGGTGGGCTTCTTGCCCCGGCCGACCTCGACGCCGTGCTCGGCGAGGCGTTGTTCGACGATCTTCCGCACGGCCGGGTCGCGGATCAGCGGCACTTCGTTGGCCGACAGCGCATCGAGCGGCTTGCGGACAACGAACTCGCCTTCGACGACGCGGCCGGCGTCGTCCTTGTTCTGACCGTAGATCGTGTCTTCGTGCAGCGCGCCGTGGACCTTGCGGGCGGCGCGGTGCGAGACGCGGATGTTGTTGACCGCCCGCTGGGCGTCTTCGCGGAACGAGGGCCAGGGGTACTCGACCGACTGGCCCGTGTGCACGAACCCGCCGGCCTTGCGGATCCGGGTCAGCTCCTGCAGCCGGGAGCGGTGGGTCAGGGCGATCACGATCGCGTCGACGGCGTGGTGGCGGTGGTCGTCGCGGCTCTTGACGTCGATGCCGTCGGCGCTCAGCAGATCGTTGAGCCCCCACTGTCGGCGGAGCTCGGCGGTGAGCTGGCCTTTGAGCCCGAGCACGGCCCCGCTTTGCTGCTGGTCGAGGTCGAACAGGCAGCGCAGGTATTCCGCGGTGACCCGCGCGATGTACGACGCGTCGACGAGTTGCCGGGCGATGAACTTGTCGAGCTCGAGTTCCTTCTGCAGGAACCGGCGGTACTTCGGGTAGGGGAGGTTGCGGGCCCGCTGGCACATCCGCTCGTAGGCTGCGGGGTCGGCGTCGGCCCGCCACTCGTGCGGGCTGCGCTGGCCCTTGAGTTGGTTCTCCCGGCGGAAGCAGACGACCTTGTTCATCTGCGAGTCGTCGAGGCAGCGGGAGTAGGGCAGCACGTGGTCGACGTCGGTCTCGCCGTTGAACAGTTGACCGAACGAGATCGGCCCGCCGGAGTACGGGCAGAGGTAGTCCTGCTCCTCCCAGAGCAGGTAGCGGTTGATCGCGTCGCGGGTCACCCGCACCTTGTGCTCGCGGAGCTTGTCGGCGGCGCGGTCGCGCTCGGCCTCGCGTTCGCGGATGCGTTTGCTGAACTCCCGCCGCGCCCGCTCGCCCTGCTTCACGTCGCGGGCCATCTCGACGTGGACGGCCGCGGGCTTCCACGCCGGGTCGTCGCGCTGCCGACGCTGCTCGCGGAGGATCGCGTTGACGAGCTTGCGCAGCTCGACCAGCGTCCGGCGGACCACGGGGTTCGGGATATCGCCGATTGGCGCGTGCGGCGTCCGGGCCGGGTCGGGCAGGGTGTCGAAGACGCGGCGTTGCAGCTCGTCGCGGCGGAGGTAGCCCGCGGCGTGGATCGCGTCGGTCGGGTTGCCGTCGTCGTCGACGCCCTCGCCGGCTTGATACAGCAGGCCCGTCTCCATCGCATCAAGCAGGCCCGTGCCGTTCTTGCCTTCCGACAAGGCCTTGCGGCTCAGCTCGATATAACCGGCCGGCAGGTCGACCTTCAGCAAAGCGTCCGCTTCGGCGGGCGTGAAGCCCAGCTCGTGTTCCAGCCGCTCGGCCGCCGCCTCGTCGTCCCGCGCCGGGTCGAGCAGCCACTCGACCGCCGTGGTTTTGACGTCCTCTTCCAGACCGAACCAACGCTTCACGGCCTTCTTCAACCGCACGTCCGTGACGTGGCCCTTGAGGTGCGCGCGGTGGCCCCGCTCGAGATTGAACTTCATCTGCTCGGGGGCGGGCAGGTCCGGCAGCCGCCCGAGCCACTTGGCGATCTGCACGAAGGTCGCCTTCTCGGTCTGGGCCAGCTTGTCCAGCAGCAGGGCCCGGGCGTCGGGGAATTCGGTCAGGGCGAACTCGCGGTTGGTCGCCGCGTCGATGAACCGCAGGTTCTTGACCTCCTGCAGGAGGCGGAACCGCTGCGCCCGCCGGTCGGACCGCGGGCAGCGGAGCTGCTTGGGCTCCAGCTCGCAGAGCCCGATCATCGACTTGGGCCAGTACAGCGCCCGTTGGAAGAAGATCAGGCCGTGGACGCCGAAGGCCTCGAGCATCGACTCGCCCTGCCGCCGGGCGACCGGCTCCCGGCCCTTGAGCGGACGACGCCCCCGACGGCCGTACATCACCTTCTCGGTCAGCAACTCCGGGTGACGCTCGGCGATCGCGTGCAGCTCGTCTTCGAGCATCGCCCGCTCGGTGTGCCGGTTGCGCACGCGTTCGTCCTCATTCCGCCGTGTCGGATCGACCCGCTGCTTGTCGTGCAGGTACTGCCCCAGCGTCTGTCCGGCTTCTTCCAGTTCGCCCCGCAGCCCGCTGATCTCGGCCTTCATGCCCTCGGTCTCTTTGTCCTTGCCCTGGTCCTTGCGGTTGGACAGGAACCCCCGCCGCTGGTTGAGGTGCAGCAGCACCCGTCCGAGCTCGTGCCGCGACAACGCCGGCTGATCGGGATCGACCGCCCGGCTACGCAGCTCGTACGGGTCGAGCGCCAACAGGTCTTGTTGGTCCTCCCGCTTCCGCGGCCACAGCCCGGCCTCGACCAGCGCGTCCCGCAGCACCCGCTTCCGCCGCGCCCGCCGGGCCACTTGCCGCCGCATCCCCCGGGCCGTCCGCCGGTCTTCGTTCCGCGACTTCTCTTTGGCCGTATCGAAATTGTCGACGCCCTCGGGAAAGATGCGCGACCCGGTATCGACAATCTGGCCGTTCTCCTCATCAACCAACGCCCAACCGATCGAATTGGGGCCGAGGTCCAAGCCAAGCGTGACGGACATAAATTCTGCTCCCGGAAAAAATATTTCGGCAGTCAATTTGTCGATGTGAGCATAAAAGAAAACGCAAGCAAAAACCTTGACAAGTTCCGAACAGTGTTATGTAATAGCATCGTCTATTCAAACCCGGTCCGCGGACTTCTCGTAACAAGAGGAAACATTCGCAGGCCACGGGCCACGGCTCGACCGGTCGCCTCGCAAAGGGCGGCCTTTTTTGTGCGCCGATCGCTTCGGCACTGGCCAGCTCTCCCCCAGTCGGGATGTTTTGCGGGTGGGCAGTGGTGAAAGTCTGCGGTTGTCCGCTGAGATTCGGACACGGCTAAAACACCGTGTTGATGGGCGATGGGGGACTCGAACCCACGACCTACGCGGTGTAAACGCGTCGCTCTAGCCGGCTGAGCTAATCGCCCGAAGCCGTATCGTAACCGGGTGATTAGACTCCGACCCGTGGCCGAGGACCCGACCGACAACGCCGCCGGGGCCGTCGCCCGCCCGTGGGTCGTGATGGGCGTGAGCGGGTGCGGCAAGACGACGGTGGGGCGGGCGTTGGCAACGCAACTTGAAATGGCGTTTTTCGACGCCGACGATTTTCACCCGCCGGCGAACGTGGCGAAGATGCGGTCGGGCGTGCCGCTGAGCGACGCGGACCGCGGGCCGTGGCTGGACGTGCTCAACGGCCTGCTGCGGGACCGGCCGGGGGTGGTGCTGGCGTGCTCGGCGTTGCGGCGGGTGTACCGGGCGCGGCTGGCGGCGGGGCTGGAGCCGGGGCCGCGGTTCGTGTTTCTGGAGGTGGACCGGGCGACGGTGGCCCGGCGGATGCGCGGGCGTGACCACTTCATGCCGGCGGCGTTGATGGCGAGCCAGTTCGAGACGCTCGAGCCGCCGACGGCGGACGAGGCGCTGGTGCTCGACGCGGGTCGGCCGGTGGATCAGCTGGTGGCGGCGGTGGTGGTCGACGCGCGGCGGTAGGCGAGGGCGGGCGCGGCGGGTTGTTCGGCGGCGTGCGTGGCGGCGCAGAGCACCCAGTGGCGGGGCTCGACTTCGTGCAGCGCGGCGTCGGCCCCGCCGTAGGGCCCGGCGTCGGGGCCGCGTTGCAGGTGGTCGGGGTCGTGCGGCCGGACGGTGAACCCGGCGGGGAAGTCGTCGGGGACCGTCGCGCCGTCCATGACGGTGTCGAGGCGCCGGGCGCGGCGGCCGAGCACGGGCATCGACCGCAGCAGCCCGCGGGTGTAGGGGTGCCGCGGCCGGCGGAACAGCGTGGCGACGTCGGCGTACTCGACGACCCGCCCGGCGAACATCACGGCGACGACGTCGGCGTTCTCGGCGACGACGCCGAGGTCGTGGGTGATCAGCAGGATGGCCATGCCCTTCTCGTCCTGCAGCCGCCGCAGCAGCTCGAGGATCTGCGCCTGGATCGTCACGTCGAGCGCGGTGGTCGGCTCGTCGGCCAGCAGCAGCGCCGGCTCGCACGCCAGCGCCATGGCGATCATCACCCGCTGCCTCATCCCGCCCGAGAGCTGGTGCGGGTAGTCGGCCAACCGGGCGGCGGGGTCGGCGATCCCGACGTCGCGCAACGCCGCCTCGGCGACGGCGACCGCCTCGGCGCGGGTCACGTCGCGGTGCAGCCTGACCGCCTCGGTGATCTGCGACCCGATGGTGTAGACCGGGTTGAGGCTGGTCATCGGCTCCTGGAAGATCATGGCGACCTGGTTGCCGCGGACGTCGCGCATCTGCCGCTCGCTGCGGGTCAGCAGGTCGACGGGCTGGGTATGGATGTCGGGCCGCCAGAGGATGCGTCCGCCCTCGGTCTTGCCGGGGGGCTGGGGGATGAGGCGGAGGACCGACATCGCGGAGACCGACTTGCCCGACCCCGACTCGCCGACGACGGCCACGGTCTGCCCCGGGTAGATCGTCAGGTCTACGCCGTCGGCGGCCATGAACCGCCCCCCGGCTCCGGGATGTTGGCCCGGCCCGCCGCGCGAGCTCGGGAAGCTGACCGACAGGCCGCGGACCTCGAGCAGCGGGGGTGGGTTGTTGGTGTCGGGTACGGTCATGTCGCGTTTCGGTGTTTCAAGACTTCGGGTCCACCGCGTCGCGCAGGGCCTCGCCCAGCAGGTTGAAGCCGAACACGGTGAGGAAGATCGCGAGGCCCGGGAACGCGGCGATCCACCAGTAGAACCCGCCGCCGGCGCCGGTGGCCTGGCTGAGCATCTGGCCCCAGCTCGGCTCGTCGACCAGGCCCAGGCCGAGGAAGCTCAGGGTCGCCTCGTACAGGATCGCCGACGGCACGCCGAAGCTCGCCGCGACCAGCACCGGGGCGATCGCGTTGGGCAGCATGTGCCGCAGCAACACCGACCGCAGCGGCAGCCCGCACGCCCGCGCCGCCTGCACGAAGTCCATCGCCCGCAGCTTGAAGAACTCGGCCCGCACGAACCGCGCGTAGCCCACCCAACCCGTCACCCCGATGATCACCATCATCAGGTACAGGTTCCGCGGGAAGAACGCCACGAACGTCAGCAGCAGGAAGAACACCGGGATCGCGGAGAACACCTCGACCAGCCGCATGCCGATCAGGTCGACCACGCCGACGAAGTAGCCCATCAGCCCGCCGACGACCACGCCGAGCACCAGCGAGATGCCGGTGGCGATGAAGCCGACCGCCATCGCGACGCGGCTGGCGTGGAGCATCCGGCTCAGCAGGTCCGCGCCGCGCCGGCTCGTGCCGAGCCAGTGGTCCGCGTCCGGCGGCAGCGGGTGCCGCAGCTCCGGGCGGTCGCGGAAGCGGTCCGACGGCGAGTACGGGATCAGCGTGTACCGGGCCGCCACCGCGCTGCCGTCCGCCAGCGCCCGGCGGTACTGGTCGTACACCGTGATCTGCGGCGGCCGCACGAACACCACCGACCCCAGCACCACCAACGCGACCCCCGCCGCGGCCAGCGCCCACCGCGCCCGCCGCCGCAAGAACCAGACCGCCGCCGCCACCACCAGCAGGCACCCTGGCACCGCGACGTCGGCCGGGCTCAAGTGTTCCAGCAGCGGCGAGCTCGCCGTGCCGTCGGCCAACTCGAAGTACCATGGGTGCGAGCTGGCCAGGAACGGCGCGAACACCGCCGCCGCCGCCACCACCCCGAGCCACACCAGCCCGATCCACGCCCCGGGCCGACGGAACGCCCGCCGCCAGGCCGCCGGCGACCCCACAGGTTCTTCCGCGGCCGACACGCTTTCCGGGCGGGCTCCATCTTCCGGGGACGGGGGCGGGGGCGAGTCAGTCATAGCTCACCCTCGGGTCGGCGACGGCGTACGCCAGGTCCGCCACCAGGATGAAGAACAGCCCCAACACCCCGCTCACCAGCGCCCCGGCCAGCACCAGCTCGCGGTCCCGCGCGAAGATGCCGTCGATCGTCAGCTTCCCCATGCCCGGGATGCTGAAAATGCTCTCGATGATCACCGACCCGCCGATCAGCGCCGGGATCACCCCGGCCGAGACCGTGATCAGCGGCAGCAGGCTGTTGCGCAGCACGTGCTGGTACAGCACGACTTTCTCCCGCAGCCCCTTGGCCCGCGCGGTGCGGACGAAGTCGGCCGTGTAGTTTTCCAGCACGCTGGACCGCATCAGCTTGCTCAGGAACGCGAAGTCCGCGTACGCCAGGCACAGCACCGGCAGCACCAAGTGCCACGCCCGGTCCATCAGCCAGCCGCGGTTCCACGCCCCGCCCTCGCCGAACGACGGCAGGAACGCCCACTCGTCCGCCCGCGTCGAGCTCAGACCGCCGGTCGGGAACCACTTGAGGTATTCCGAGCTGGCCAGGTACCCCAGCAGCAGCACCCCGACCCAGATCTGCGGCAGCGACCACAGCCCCAGAAACGCCGAGCCCAGCCCCACGTCCGCCGCCCCGCCCCGCCGCCGCGCCATCACGATCCCCGCCCACACCGACAGCACGAACGTCACCGGCGAGGTCAGTACGTTCAACAGCAGCGTCACCGGCAACGCCTCGGCGTAAAGGTCGATCACCGGCCGACGCTTCGCCAGGCTCTCGCCCAGGTCCGGCCACTTCAGCAGCCGCGGCTGGTCCCACTGCACCTTCCCCCCCGACCCGCTGGCGAACCCCACCGGCGACACGCGGTTGAGCCAGCGGCCGTACTGCACGACCAGCGGGGCGTCCAGGCCGTAGCGCTCGTTGAGGTACTGCTGCTGCGCCAGCTGGGACCGGCCCTCCATCTCCCCGCCGGCGACGGCTTCGGACCCGCCGATCCCGCCCGGCGACCACGCCATGATGAAAAACACCACCGCCGTCACCCCGATCAGCGTCGGGATCATCAGCAGCACGCGGCGGATGGAGTAGGCCAGCATGGCGGGGGTCCGGCGTCCGCTTTCAGTACTTCTGCAGGCCCGTCGGCACGTACCACACGGTGCGGTCGCTGATGCCCAGCGGCGTCGGCCGGGCGTTCTCGAACCGCCCGTCGGCGAAGGTCAGGAACTTGCGCACGTACAAGAAGGTGTAGGGCTGGTCCTCGTTGAGGATCGCGTGGACCCGGTGCCAGATCGCCATCCGCTCGTCCTCGTCCAGGGTGACGCGGGCCCGGTCGATCAGGGCGTCGAGCTCGGGGTTGCGGTAGGCCGGGAAGTTGTTGGCCCCGCCACCGATGTTGCTCGAGTGGAACGCGTGGTGGATGTCGGTCTCGATGTTCGCGCCCCAGGCCATGCTGATCGCGTCGAAGTCCGAGCTGCGGACCTTCTCGCTGAAGACCGACCACTCCAGCGGGTCGAGTTCCAGCAGCACGCCGGCCTGGGCGAGTGAGTCCTTGATCACCAGCGAGACGCTGTTCCAGAAGTTGCCGCTGCTGGGGTAGGTGTGCTTGAACCGCAGCGGCTGCCCGTCTTCGGACTCCACGACGCCGTCCCCGTCGCGGTCGACGTAGCCGGCCTCGGCGAGCAGGGCGCGGGCCGCCTCGACGTCGTAGGGCAGCGGCGCGACGTCGGGGTTGTGCTGCGGGCTCAGCTCGTTGAACGGGCCGCTCGGCACCATGCCGTAGCCGAACAACGCCTTGTCCACGATCCGCTGGCGGTCGATGAGCATCGTCATCGCCCGGCGGACCCGCTGGTCCGCGAACGGGGTGGGCCGGCCGTTCTTCTCCTGGTTCCAGGCGATCCAGCCGTAGCCGTCGTTCGGGCGGAACGCCTCGACCGACTGCGACCGCGCGACCAGCTCGTCGTCGTTGAGGTACTCGATGTACTGCTCGGGGACCGCCCGGTAGAACAGGTCGATCTCGCCGTTGCGGAACGCCGTGAGCCGGGCGACGTCGCTGGTGACCTCCTTGAACACCAGGCGGTCCGCCGGCGGGGCCGGGCCCCAGTAGCGGTCGTTGCGCTCCAGGACGATCTCCCGGCCCGGGAC
This sequence comes from Planctomycetota bacterium, assembly GCA_039025315.1. Lineage (GTDB taxonomy): Bacteria > Planctomycetota > Phycisphaerae > Phycisphaerales > Phycisphaeraceae > Algisphaera. The sequence goes on from JBCCOP010000022.1 coordinate 23,866, forward strand.
CCAGTCCGTCGGGCCGACCGCCACCTTGTACGGCCCGCTGCCCAGCAGCAGCCCGGGGAGGCTGTTGAGCCGGTCGATCTGTGCGTCTTCGATCGGGCCGTAGAAGTGTTCGGGCATCACCTGGAACGCGCCCGCCTCCTGGAACGCGTCGAAGAACGGCTTCTTGAACCGGAACGCGACCGTGTGGTCGTCCAGCGCCTCGACGCTCTTGAACTTCAGCGTGTACTCGTTGCGGATCACCGCCGCGTCCACCCGCGGGTGCATCACCAGGTCGTAGGTGAAAACCACGTCGTGCGCGGTCAGCGGCTCGCCGTCGGAAAACGTCAGGCCCCGCCGCAGCCGGAACGTGATCGTCAACGCCGGCGGGCAGCCCGGCTCGTCCACCACGTCGTCCAGCCGCCGGCCCTCGGCCAGGCGACGCTCGACGTACGCGGCCCGCGCCTCGTCTCCTTCCAGCGCGAGGTAGCCCGGCTCGTCGAGCACCTCCTCCCGGGTCAGCGGCTCGGCGAGCCGGCGGTCCACGTAGGCTTGCCACGCCGCCAGGTTCTGCTGCTGCTTCCACGTCTCGGCCAGCACGGGCGACCACTCCAGCGTCTCGGGGTCGCGGCCCGCCAGCGTCTCGAGGACGTAGCTCTGCACCACCGCGCCGTAGAAGTCGCGGGAGATCATCGGCGTCAGCTTCGCCACGTTGACCGGGAACGCGTCGACCACCCAGTCGCCGGCCGCGAAGCCGTCGAGCTGCCGGACCCTCTTCTGCTCGTCGAACGGGTCGGGCAGTTCGCCGGGCGGCGTGAAGCCCTCGGCCGAGAGCCCCGACCCGGTCGTTCCCGCCCCGCCCGAGAGCACCACCCCGTCGGCCAGCCGGCCCTCCAGCGAGCCCACCATCCGCTCCAGGCGGGCCTGCGCCGACGCCTGCTGCTTGATCTCCTGGGCAACGGTGCGCAGCGTCTCGTGCTGCCGGTCGAACTGCTTCATCGCCAGCCAGATGCTGGCCAGGATCGCCAGCAACAAAACGACGAGCAGAAAGTCTTTAAGGCCGAAGCGGTTTTCCATCGGCGGTGGGTTCCGTCGGGGTTCGGGGGCGGACGGACGGCGACGCGTCCGCTTCCATGTTATGGGCAATCACCGCCCGGTTCGCTTTGGGTCGAACCGGTCTCGCAGCGCGTCGCCCAGGAAGTTCAGCGCCATCAGCGTCAGGCCCAATAGCGCACACGGAAAAACCAGCAGCCACCAGTTCATCGTCGTCGTCGGGTCGGACAACGCGGTCAGCTCCCGCACGCCCTCGGAGGCGAGGTTGCCCCAGCTCGGCAGCGGCAGCCGGACACCGATGCCGAGGAAGCTCAGGAACGACTCCTGCAGGATCGCCAGCGGCACCGCCAGCGTGGCGTAGACCACGACCACCCCGACGAGGTTCGGCAGCAGGTGCCGGGTCAGCACGCGGACCGGCCCCATGCCGATCGCCCGCGTCGCCTCGATAAACGGCTGCGACCGCAGGCTCAGCACCTGGCCCCGCACCACCCGGCTCATCGTCAGCCAGCTCACCCCGCCGATCGCCAGCAGCAGCGTGACGACCCCCGCGGCGTTGGCCGCCAGCGTCTCGCCGAGGTTCAAACCCTCGAGCATCAGCGTCTCGATCGGGCCGGACAGGGCCAGGCTGATCATCACGACCAGAAGGACGTACGGCAGGCCGTAGAGGATGTCGACGCTGCGCATCATCACCGCGTCGGGCTTGCCGCCGACGTAGCCCGAGGTCATGCCCCACGCCACGCCGATGCACACCGCGATCCCCGCCGCCGCCAGCCCGATGCCGAGGCTGATCGCCCCGCCCAGCAGCGTCCGCCACAGCAGTGATCTTCCTAACCCGTCCGTGCCCATCGGCTCGGCCCAACTCGGCGGCGCCTCGATCATCGAAAGGTCCGCGCTGCGCTGCCGGTCGTACCGCGACACCGACCACGGCAGCGTCACGAAGCACGGCAGCGCGATCGCCGCCAGCAGCACCGCCCCCACCCGACCCGACCTCACCCGCCCACGCACACCCATGCCCGATAGTATCGCCAACCGCACCCACGTTTAGCGGGTGACGCGCAGCGTCCCGCGCCCGCCGCACGGATTCGTCACGACCCCACCCGACAAACCGCCACCTGCGAGTAATCCAACGAGATCCCCTTCCGCAGCAGCCGCCACCGCTCCTTCCACATCAGCCGCGACCACCCGACCCGGAACGCCGGCACACACCGGTGCTCGACCACTTCAAACCCGCGGTCGCCGAGGTACGCCGCGAACTCGCTCTGGTTCCACTCCCGCACGTGCTCCGCCTTCTTCGATTTCATGTTGTCCGGCCCCCGCCGCACGTCCCGCTCCGGCGTCGAGACGACCACCCACGACTCGGCGTGGGTGTGGCCGCGGATGAAGTCCAGCAGCAGGTCCGGGTCGAGCATGTGCTCGATCACGTCCACGCTCATGACGAGGTCCGCCGGGCCGAGCCCGCTCTCGGCGGGCCGCTCGAAGTCGGCCGCGACGAAGTCG
>JBCCOP010000023.1:0-26369 GCA_039025315.1 Planctomycetota bacterium
CTCGATCTCCAAGGTCGTCCTCGGCAAGGGGCTCGACTCCGGCACCGCCTTCACCATCCTCTCGATCGACATCGCCGACATCGACGTCGGCGAGAACATCGGCGCCAAGCTCCAGGCCGACCAGGCCGAGTCCGACAAACGCCGCTTCCAGGCCGAGGCCGAGAAACGCCGCGCGATGGCCGTCGCCGTCGAACAGGAGAACAAGGCCGACATCGAAAAGAACCGCGCCCAGGTCGTCCTCGCCGAGGCCGAAGTCCCCAAAGCCATGGCCGAAGCGTTCCGCGGCGGCAACCTCGGCATCATGGACTACTACCGCATGAAGAACATCCAGGCCGACACCGACATGCGCGGCAGCATCGCCGGCAACGACAACGACTGAACCCGCCCTGACCGATTAGCGGGCGGACTTGTGCGCCCGTGAACAATCATTCACTTCAGAAAAAACCACCACACCACCAGCCCGATCGTCCCGCCGGTGAACAACCACGAGACGACCCCCAGCAAGCCGTCCTTCGTCGTCACCGCCAGCCCCAGCAGCACCACCCCCAACGCCGGCGCGAACACCGCGAACGGCACGAACTCCAGCGGCGGCATCATCAACGCCAGCACCACCGCCAACGATCCGGACACGTAACGGGCGGGCCCCGTGACCAGAAAACTCAGCCGGGGCTTGATCCACCGGTCGACCCGCTCGGCCCAAGGCCGCAGCTTCTCGATCGCCCGCTCCGTCTTATCCTGCGACACCGCCCGCTCCCGCAGCGGCTTCGGCACCCACGGGTGACGCCGCCCCACCAGCGCCTGCCCCGCCACCAGCAGCAGCAACAAACCCATCACCGTCGGCACGCCCGGGATCGCCCCCAACGGCGAAGCCGCCAGCAGCCCCGGCACCAGCAACAGCGGCCCGAAGGTACGCCCGTCAAACTTATCCAGCAGGTCCTCAACCGACAGTTCGTTGTCGCTCCGCGCCGCCTCGCCGACCTCCCGCACCACGTCCGCCAACGTCTGCGGGGCATCCTCTGCGGCCATGCCGCAAGTGTAGCGGGGCGTTCATGAAAGCCCGACGCCGAGGTAATCCCGCCACCCCGGACCGTCATCAACCCGCAGCGCTTGGAGCATCGACGAAAACACCCACGGCCGATCGTCCGACATCGCCGACAAGCCGAGACACGACAGCACCGCCCCGCTCAGCTTGTCAATGCCCGACCCGTCGGACGCGCTGATCCGCAGCTGGCCCATACCCCCGCCTGATACCGCCTCCGGGGTATCAGCCTTGTTGGTAACGCGCACGTCCGGCTCGCGGTCCAGCCCGTCGAGCGTCGGCCAGTCGCTCTGCGGGTCACGCATCGCCACCAGCACGTCCGCCGACGCCACCACCGACCGCGCCGCCGCGATCGCCCGTTGTTCGACCGGGTCGTTACTCAGCCGCAGCCCCGGCGTGTCGAGCCAGCGCACGGCCACCGCGTCGCGCAGCGGGTCCCCGCCCCCCCCCGGGACCTCCGGCATCAGCTCGACGGTCGCGCCGACCCAGTCCCGCGTGGTGCCCGCGGCGTCGGCCGCGATCGCGGTGATGCGCCCGGTCAGCCGGTTCAGCAGCGTCGACTTCCCGACGTTCGGCCGGCCCACGACCACCACCGTCGGCGGCGTGAGCAGGCGGTCCCAACCCTCCGGCGACGCGGGCTTCTCGGTCGGCTCCGCCGCGAGCCACGCCCGCCAGAGCCGCGGCTGCTCGGCTAGCCGATCGACCGCCGCGGGGCTCGCCGCCGTGGCGATCGCGTGCAGCACGTCCGCCTCGATCGGGCTGCCCGCCTCGGGGTAGAGCGTCATCGGGTCCGGTTCGACCGCCGGCTCGACGCCGAGCTCGCGCAGCCGTCCGATGAGCTTCTGCACCACCCGCGGCCCGCCGTGGGGCATGAGCTGCGCGACGTCGTCGCCCAGCCGACCGGTCAGCCCCTCATCGACGCCGCCCAGCGACGCCAATCGCAGCCGCCCCACCGGCCAACCGTCGGCTTGTCGCTCGGTCAACCGCTCCAGCAAGTTCACCAACGCCGCGGCGTCGCCGCGGACCTGCACCACCGCCACCGCGCCGGGCGTCGCCGGCGTCGCCCGGGTGTACCGCAGCGGCTTCAACCGTCGGCCCCGAGCCGGGGCGACTCGTCGCGCGTCGGCCCGCCGGTCGGGAAGTTCACCAACAGCAGCCCCACCGTCACCAGCCACGGGATGAGGTGCGGCCATACCGCCCCTTCGACCAGCACCGAGATCGCCGCGACCACGGCCGGGAACTCGATCAGGGCGTAGAACACGATGTTGCCCTTCTGATAGCCCTCGGCCGTCACCGCGTCGCCCCGCCAGTTGGCTTTGTAGACCTGGTTGCGGACGAAGTAGCCCGCCGGGATGGTCGTGATCAACAGCCCCGCCGCGATCAGCGAAACGATCGGCAGCCCGCCGCTCTCGTTCACCGCCTCTTCTGCCGGCTCACCGCCGAGCGTCAGGAACACCATGACGCCCATGACGGTGACCAGCCCCATCAGGACCGCCCCCCAGATCACGCGCAGCGTCTGGATCGGCGAGAGCGCCTCGTCGCTCACGCCCCCTGCCCCCCCGCCCCCCCGGCTCGCTCCAGCGCCACCCGCTGCGTCAGCTCCAGGCCCATCAGCGTCAGGTCCGGTACGACGCGGTCGATCATCTCGTCGTCCTTGAACAGCAGCGCCCCGTCGCCGCCGGTCGCGACGACCATCGGGAACTGGCCGAGCTCCTCGGCCATGCGTTCGACCAGCTCGCGGACCAGGCCGCGGAGTCCGTAGTACGCCCCGGCCCGCATGGCGGCGTGGGTGTTGTGACCGATCGCCCCGTCGGGCCGGCCGAACTCGACCTCGGGCAGCGCGGCCGTCCGCTGGTTCAGGCTGTCCATCATCAGCTGGCCGCCCGGCGCGATCGCCCCGCCGTGGAACGTGCCCGCCCCGTCGACGAAGTCCACCGTGATCGCGGTGCCGGCGTCGACGACCACGGCCGCCTGCTTCAGCACGCCGTACGCCGCCGCCGCGTTGAGCAGCCGGTCCTCGCCGACCATCGCCTCGGGGTCGAGCTGCCGGCCGATGGGGATCGGCACGTCGCGTTCGACCCGCAAGACCTCGTGGCCCAGGTGCGCCGCGAGCGCCGCGGCGACCTCCTCGGCCACCGACGGGTTGACCGACGAGAGCAGCACCGCCGCCGACTCCCGCTCGCGCAGCGGGGCGTAGGCGTGGTCGATCGCGTCGGTGATCTTGCCGTTGCGTTCGTTGACGAAGGTGGCGGTCTCGGCGAGTCGGCCGTCGACGAAGCCGCCGATGCGGGTCCGCGTGTTGCCCACGCTCACGGCCAGGAGGTTCACTTCGGGCATGGGCACGGATGAGTCACGGGTCGTCGGCGGCCGCGGCGGCCGGGCGTTTCCAGCGGGGCGGCTCGTCGGCCGCGTCCTGCTCCCGCAGGGCTTGCCACGCGGCCTCGAACAACGCGTCGAGGCCCCGCCGCGTCGCGGCGCTGAACACCAGCACCTCGCGGCCCAGCTGCTCGGCGAAGAGCCGGGCGGCCGCGGCGTGGTCGTCGGGACCACCCAACAGGTCCATCTTACTGACCGCGATCAGCTCCCGCTTCGCCGCCAGCGTCGGGCTGTACGCCGCGAGTTCTTCGCGGATCACGCGGTAGTTCTCGAGCGGGTCCGACCCGTCGGCCGGCTCGGGCTCGACCACGTGGATCAGCAGCCGGGTCCGCTCGACGTGCCGCAGGAACCGCGTGCCGAGGCCGGCCCCGTCGCTGGCGTGTTCGATCAGGCCCGGGATGTCGGCCACGACCAGACGCCGTTTATCGTGATGGGTTGCGGGCGTGTTATCTCCGCCCAGCGGCAGCTCGACGATCCCGAGCTGCGGTACCAGTGTCGTGAACGGGTAGTCCGCGACCTTCGGCTCCGCCGCGCTGACCACGCCCAGCAGCGTGCTCTTGCCCGCGTTGGGCTTGCCCACCAGCCCGACGTCGGCGATCAGCTTCAGCTCCAGCCGCAGCGGCAGCTCGACCGCCGGCCCGCCCGGCGTCGCCTCCCGCGGCGTCTGGTTCGTCGGCGTCTTGAACGACTCGTTGCCCCGGCCGCCCTTCCCGCCCTCGGCGATGGCGAACCGCTGGCCCTCGTCTTTCAGGTCGACCAGCAGCTCGCCCGTCTCGGCGTGGTACACCAGCGTGCCCGGCGGCAGACGGACCTCGCGGTCGGCGCCGTCGGCCCCGTGCTGCTGCTTGCCCCGGCCCGGCTCGCCCGACCCGGCCCGCCAGTGGTGCCGACCGGCAAAGTCCAGCAGCGTCTCGACCTCCGGGTCGGCGACCAGCACCACCGACCCGCCGTCGCCGCCGTCGCCGCCGTCGGGGCCGCCCTTCGGGACGTACTTCATCCGCCGGAACGAGACGCAGCCGTCGCCGCCCTTGCCGGACCTCACCTCGATGTGGGCCGAATCGACGATCACAACGGTGCTATCCTACCGCTGAATTTGGAGACACACCGCATGCCGACGTACGCCTACTACTGCCCCGACAATTCCGAGACCCTCGAGGTCATGCACGGCATCACCCGCACCGTCGAGACCTGGGGCGAGCTCTGCGCGATCGCCGACCGCGAACCCGGCGACACCCCCGCCGACACCCCGGTCGACAGGCTGCTGGGCACCGGCATGGTGCTGGCGGACAAGCCCGAGCCTGGAGCCCCGCCCGCCGGCGGCGGCTGCTGCGGCGGCATGTGCCAGGGCCACCACTGACCCCGTCCACGACCACCCCAAGCCGGGCCTGAGGCGAAGCCGAAGGCCCGGATTGCTATCTTTTGCCCCATGCCGAATCTCATCGTCCCCGTCCCGGTCCACAACCAGCTCGTCGCCGCCGCTTACCGCCACCGCGGCTACACCGACGACGAGGCGCAGCAGGCCGCCCGCTTCAGCGAACTCACCGCCCGCCACGGCGTCAAGACCCACAACGCGCTCAAGGCGCTGCACCTCGACGAGCTGTTCGGCTCGGGCAACGCGACCGACCCCGGCTGCGTCCCTGGGGCCGAGATCGTCAAGAGGCCGTCGCGCTTCGCCGCCGCCCAGCAGTGGGACGCGCAACGGAAGCTGGGCCAGGCGGTGGCGTTCGAAGCGATCGCCGCGGCCGAGGCGATGGCGGACGAGTACGGCGTCGGGATCGTCAGCGTGGACCACGCGTTCCACTACCTCTGGGGCGGCGGCTACGTCATGGAGTCGGCCCGCCGGGGCTACATCGCCTACACCAACTGCACCGCCGCCCTGGCCGAGGTCGTGCCCTTCGGCGGCAGGTTCCCGACCCTCGGCACCAACCCCCACTCCTGGGGCTTCCCGACCGTCGATGCGATCGGCTTCCCCGTGGTGATCGACTGGGCCACCAGCGTGATCGCAATGGGACGGGTCCAGCAGTTCAATCGCGAAGGCCAGACCCTCCCCCCGGAAGCCGCCGTCGACGCCGACGGTCACCCGACACAAGACCCGGAGCGGGTCGCGGCTCTGCTGCCGTTCGGCCGGCACAAGGGCTACGGGCTGTCGCTCATCAACGAGCTGGTCGGCGCCCTGATCGGCGGGTCGCTGCCCACGATCCGCTCACGGCCCGACGCGGCGCGGCGGGTCGATCCGTCCGGCGGCGAGAAGACCACGCCGGCGTTCTTCTTCCAGGTGGTCCACCCCGAGGCGTTGAGCGCCGGGGCCTTCGCCAAGGGCCGGAACCAGGCGGGCAACGTCCGGGCCGTGCTGGAAGACGTGCTGGGCCACGGCAATGCCGCGGCCGGGGGTTCCGGGGGAGGGAGGGCGATCTTCCCGGGGCAGTTCGAGCACGAGGCGGCGGTGGCGACCGAGGCCGCCGGCGGGCTGCTGTTCACCGAGGCCGAGGTCCGCGAGTTCGCCGAGCTCGCGGCCGAGTGCGGGCACCCGTTTGACCCGGCGGGTTTCGCGACAGCCGACTAAAGACCTTTAACCGCCAAGGACGCCAAGAGTGCGAAGCAAGGCATTGGGGCGTAGCGGGCGGACTTGTCCGCCCGAGTTGACGCTTTACGTTTCGTAAGCGTCGCGGCCAAAGCAACGGGCGGACAAGTCCGCCCGCTACACAAGTTTTAAACCGCCTTCCTTGGCGCTCTTGGCGTCCTTGGCGGTTAATCACACGACTTAGTTGAACGCGGTGCCGAGCTCCTGCAGGCGGTCCGTGATGCCAGGGAAGGCCTCTTCCTCGCGCTCGTTCTGAATAATGATCGTGGGCTTGATCAGGATCAGCAGGGTCCGCTCGTCCTCGACCTTGGTGGTGTTGGTGAACAGGCGGTTGATGATCGGCAGCTTGGAGAGCACGGGCACGCCGGCCTCGATCTCGGCCTCGCCGACGAGCCGCTGACCGCCGACGAGCAGCGTCCCGCGGTCCGGGACGCTGACCGTGGTGCGGACGGTGGTGATGTCGAGGATCGGCAGCTGAACGGCCAGGTTGCTCTCGATGACGTCGATGATGTTTCCGTCGTCGTCGGTGATGAAGATCGACTGGTCGATCGGGAAGTCCTCGATGTCGATCACGTCGGCGAGGCTGGGCCGCAGGGTCAGCGTGACGTACCGGCGGTCGGCGGAGATGGTGCCCTCGACGTCGAGCACCACGCCGGCCTGGGTCACGGAGATGGTGATGTCGAAGCCGCCGCTGTCGGGCACCGGCTCGAGGTCGGAGATGAAGGAGATCTGGCGGGCGACCACGACGTAGGCCCGCTGGCCGTTGAAGAAGGTGATCCGCGGCGCGGTGAGCGAGATCGAGTTGCGGTTCGCCAGCGTGGCCTCGACCAGGAAGTTCACCGACAGGTCGTCGATGAAGCTGACGCCGAAGCCCAGGCCCGGGCCCGAGGTGAAGAAGGGTGCGAAGCTCGCCGACTCGATCACGGCCTCGGCGAGGTTGTTGGTGTTGCCCGAGGCGACGACCGGCTGGAACCCGTCGCCGACCACCCCGCCAGTGAACGGGTTGGTCCGCGGGTTGACCGGGTCGATGGGCTCCTCGTCGCCCTGCCACGCCACGTCGAAGTCGACCAGCAGCTCGTCGAGGAAGTTGCGCTCGACCAGCAGGAAGCGGGCCTCGACCGAGATCTGGATCGCCCGGGTCTCGCGCAGCTGCGCGAGCAGGCTGTTGACCTGCCGGTGGTTGGTCGCGCTGGTCTTGATGATCAGGTTGCTGTTGAGCTCGGTGACGGTGGACTCGGCGTTGTCCCACTCGTCGATGGTGCCGACGCTCTCCTGGATCAGCAGCACGATCTGCTCGATTAGCTCTTCGCGGGTGATTTCTTCCTCGTCATCTTCGTCCTCTTCGTCGCCGAAGAGGCCGCCGCCCCCGCCGCCCCCGCCGCCGCCTCCCCCGCCGCCGGAGTTGGTGTTGGACAGGGCGTCCTGCAGGTTGAACTCGGGGGCGTCGGTGAAGTTGGGCACCTGGACCAGCAGGTCGCGGATATCGTAGACGTCGATGAAGGTGTCCTGCCGCAGCTCGTCGAGGGTGGAGATGACGACGATGCCGTTGTCGATCTGGTAGGCGATCTCGGAGCCGAAGCCCGCGCCGTTGGCCTGCTGGATCACCTCGGCGAGCGCCTGCTCGGCGGGGACGTTGTTGAGCTGCAGCGAGATCGGCAGGTCGCGCTCGATGCCCGCGGCGTCGATGAGGTTGGGCCAACGCACGACGATGTTCGCGCCGGTGGTCTCGCGGATGTACTGGATCACCGACTCGAGCGGGTTGGCGTCGAAGCGGATGGGGATGGTCTTCTGGAGGCGTTGCAGCGTCTCGCGGTTGGCCTCCGACTCGCCGCCGGTGTCGTCGAGCCCGAGCAGGCGGGTGCGCGACAGCTCCGGCCAGTCCTCGGGGTAGCTGATGATGTCGGTGTACGGCATCGTCGCTTCCATGTTGAGCAGGTTATTCTGCGCGGTGCGGACGCGGTGCTCTCGCGCGAGCCGTTCGTAAGCCACGGCGATGCGGGCGTCGGTGATCACGTCACGCAGCAGCTGGGCGGTGAAGTCGTTGGGCTCGATGAAGAGGGCCTGCTCCAGCAGCAGCAGGGCCTCGTCGTACTTCATCTCCTTCTGCAGCTCGCGGGCCTCCTTGATCAACTCGCGGACCCGGACCTGGTTTTCGCGAGCGACGGTGCGGAGCTGGTCGGCTTCCTCCTGCCGCTGGGTCGCCAGCAGTTCTTCCTGCTCGCGGGCGGCTTGCTCGACGCGTTGGCGGTCGATGTCGATCGACAGCTCGGTCGCGCGGTCGCGCATGCGCTCGAACTCGGCGGGGGTGAAGAAGTCTTCGCCGGCCTCGAGGCGGGCCTTGGCGCGTTCGGCGTCGGTGCGGGCGGCGGCGAGGTCGCCGGCGGCGCGGTTGGCTTCGGCGGCGTTGATCGCCGCGAGATAGGCGTCGCGGATGGCCTCGCGCTGGATCTGGAAGCGGTCGATCTCTTCGGCGAGCACCGACCGGCCGGCGGCCTCGTTGTTCGCCGCGGCGACGGCCTCGGCGATCGCGGGGTTGTCGGGGTCCAGCTCCTCGGCCTTGGTCAGCAGGGTGACCGCCAGCGCGTCGAACCCCTGGGCGTCGGCGTCCTGCGCGTCGCGGAGGAACTGCAACGCCATCGCCCGCCGGGCCTCGGCCATGAGGTCGGTGCCGGCGGCCGGCGGCGGGGGGTCGGTCCGGACCACGGGCGGCGGCGGGGCCGGCGCCGGATCGGCCGCGGCGGGGGCCGGCTCGGGCTCGGCGGCCGGCGCAGGGTCCGCCGCCGCGACGGATTCGCCGGCGGCGGTGCGGGCCTCGGCGATGCGGGTCACGCCGCGTGACACCCGCTGCTCGTCGAACCAGCCGAGCTCGACCCCGGAGGCGGCCACCGCGGAGAACTTGAGCTCCGCGGCGTCGAGGTCGCCCAGGGCGAGGTCGGCCTCGGCGGCGTCGAGCGTCCGCTTGGCCTGGGTGAGGTCCTGGTTCATGTTCCGCAGCAGGTCGGCGAGCCGGGCCTTGGCGGTCACCGACTCCTCGCCGCCCCGCTCGATGAGGCTGGTGTAGAGCGCGATGGCGGTGCCCGGGTCGTCGTTGACGGCGGCGTCGGCCTGCGCGAGCACGACGGCGGGGCTCGCCGGGGGGGCTTCGCCGGGGGCCTCGGAGCCTTCCAGCACGAGCGGCTCGCCCGGCGTCGCGGCGGCGGCCTCGGTTTCTTGCGCGAGGCGGGTCTCGATGTCCGTGAGGACGGCGTAGAGCCGCTGACGCTCTTCTTTTGAAAGCGCAATGGCGTCGATCTGGTCGAGCGTTTCTTTGGCCGCCGCGAGTTCGCCGGCCTCGTACTGCGTGATGCCCGCCGCCAACAGAGCGGCCGGGCCGGCGTCTTCCTGGGCCGAGGCGTGCGGGGCGGGGCTCAGCAGCAGCGAGCCGCACAGGACAACCGCGACAGCGGCGAGGGGACGTTTGAACAAAGCGAGGCCTCCGATGCGGGAAGACGGGGGATACGGCCGGATGCGGCGATCGACGAAACGCGGGGCAACACTCATCACGGGGTTCCGCGGCGCATCCACCGGGGTTGGTGAATCGGGATCGGTCCGGGCTGGCAGTCTAATCCCTACCCCGGCGCTCACGCAAGCGATTCGCACGTCGGCAGCTACCTACGTCCGAGAAGCCGGCAGCCCCACCCCCCGGGCGGGCTCGACGGGGTGGGCGTGGGCCGTTAGCTTGTCGGCGTGGACGAACCGAACCGCCCCACCGTCACGCCGGACGACGTACGCCGGGTCGCCCGGCTCGGCCGACTGTCGCTGGGCGAAGACGAGCTCGGGCCGTTCGCCGAACAACTGGGGGCGGTCCTGGCGTACTTCGGTCAGCTCGACGAGTTGGACGTCGCGGAGGTCGAGCCGCTGTTCCATCCTTCGGACCACCACAGCGTGACCCGGCCCGACGAGCCCGGCGACACGCTGCCTCCGTCGGCGGCGCTAGGCAACGCGCCGCGGCGGCGGGACGGCTTCTTCGAAGTCCCCAAGGTCCTCGACAGCGGCGGCAGCGCCTGAACCGCGTCGCGTTCGTCAACCCCTCACCCCGCGGGACCCACGATGGCCAAAGACGTGAAGAACCCGGTGCTGGGCGTGGACCTCGGCGGGACCAACATCCAGTGCGGCGTGGTGATCGACGGCAAGGTCAAGCACCGCGAGGGGACCAAGACCCGCGCCGCGGAGGGCTCGGCCGCGGTGATCAAGCGGATCGCCAAGCTCTGCGAGCGGGTGCTGGACGAGGCGGGGGTGGCGCGGGGCGACGTGGCGGCGTTGGGCATCGGGGCGCCCGGCGCGATCGACATCAAGCGGGGCGTGGTGCTCAAGGCGGTGAACCTCGGCTGGGACGACTTCCCGCTGGCGGTCGCGTTGCAAGAGGCGACGGGGCTGCGGGTGGTGGTCGACAACGACGTGAACGTCGGGGCGTGGGGCGAGCACCAGGCCGGCGCGGGGCGGGGCTTCGCTGACCTGTTCGCCGTCTTTGTGGGCACCGGCATCGGCGGCGGGCTGGTCCTGGGCGACCGCATCTACCACGGCACGCACCACACCGCCGGCGAGATCGGCCACACCCTGCTGCGCAGCGACGCGGGCCTCGGGCGGCGTAGCGTCGAAGACCTCGCCAGCCGGACCAACATCGTCAACCTCCTGGTCCAGCTGATCGAGGGCGGCCGCGACTCCGTCATCCCCACGCTGGTCGACGGCGACCTGACGCGCATCCGCTCCAAGGTGCTGGGCAAGGCCCTCGAAAAGGACGACCCGCTGACGGTCGAGGTCGTGCAGCGGGCCGCGACGTACGTCGGCATGGCGATCGCCAACACGGTGACGCTGCTGAGCCTGCCCTGCGTGGTGGTCGGCGGCGGGGCGACCGAAGCGATGGGCAAGCGGTGGATGGGCTGGATACGGGATTCGTTCGAGCGCTACGTCTTCCCGGACGAGCTACGCGGCTGCCGGGTCGTGGCCAGTGAACTCGGCGACGACGCGGGCCTGCTCGGCGCGGCGTTGCTCGCCGCCGAGGCGTCGGGCCGGTGACCCCGCGCCGCCTCGAGGTTTTGGTTCTCCTGGGGTTATCAAATGTCAAATTAGGGGTTCTCTGCCCTTGATCTACCGCCCCGACTGGGCTAAAAAATAAAGATTGAATTTAGGTATCTGCCGATAGTTGCATCAATATTGCTTTCTCCCCTCCGCCCCGTTGTCGCTTCTGCGGCAGCGGGGTTTATTTTGCGCTCGGTCTTTCGGGTACCACCAGACGAGGCGTGGCGCAAAATCCCGGCCGGCACGCGCATATCGCACCCGGAAAGTGCGATATAAGTGCCTTCAACAGCAAGTCCTAGCGTTTTGGTTATGATGCGACGCATACGACCCGCAGGAACATATGGTCCATGCTTCTGTTTGCGCCCCGGCCTCAGGACGACCAAGAAACCCGCTGCCCGCTGACCCCCGCCACCGTTAAGAAGCTGGTCGCGTTGGGCGTGGACGTGACCTTCGAGCCCGGCCTCGGCGGCGGGGCGTTGATCGATGACGCGGTGCTGGTCGATGCCGGGGCCACCGTGGCCGGCGAAGGTCACCGGGCGTGGGAAGACGCGGACGTCGTGGTCGCCGTGACGCCGCCGGACGACGCGGACGTCCGGCGGATGCGGGAAGGTTCGCTGCTGGCGGGCCTGCTCGCGCCGACGCGGCGGCCGGGGCTGGTGCGGGCGGCGGCGGAAACGGGGGTCTCGACGCTGTCGGCCGAGTTCATCCCGCGGATCAGCCGGGCGCAGTCGATGGACGTGCTCAGCAGTCAGGCGAACCTGGCGGGGTACAAGGCGGTGCTGCTGGGCGCGGCGGCGTGCCCGAAGCTGATGCCGATGCTCATCACGGCGGCGGGCACGCTCTCGCCGGGCCGGGTGCTGGTCGTCGGCGTAGGCGTGGCGGGGCTGCAGGCGATCGCGACCGCCAAACGGCTGGGCGCGGTGGTCGAGGCCTACGACGTGCGGCCGGCGACGAAGGAACAGGTCCAGTCGCTGGGGGCGCGGTTTGTCGAACTCCCGCCCCCGCCCCCGGAAGAGGGCAGCGGAGATTCCGCGGCCAGTGAAGACGCCGGGGGTTACGCCAAAGAACAGAGTGAAGTACAGCGGCAGAAGCAGGCGGAGCTGATGGCCAAGCACGTGGCCGGGGCCGACGTGGTCGTGACCACCGCGGCGTTGTTCGGCAAGGCCCCGCCGGTGCTGATCCCCGCCGACGTGGTCGGGCAGATGAAACCCGGCGGCGTGGTGGTGGACCTCGCCGCCAGCGCCCACCACGGCCGGGGCAACTGCGAGCTGACCCGCCCCGGCGAGACCTTCGTCACCGACGGGCGGGTGACGGTCATGGGCCCGACCAACCTGCCGGGCACGATGCCGGTCCACGCCTCGGCGGTGCTGGCCAACAACTTTTTCGCCCTGCTCGAAACGGTGGTCCAGCCCGCCGACGCCGAAGCCGAATCGTCGGGCCCCGCGCTGCACCTGGACCTCGACGACGAGGTCCACTTCGGGGCGCTAATCACCCACCGCGGGCAGGTCGTCAACGAGCTGGTCCGCGACATCCTGGAACCCACCCCGGAATCAGAAACCGCCACGGAGGCCAAACCTTGACCGACCCGACGTTCTGGTTATCGACGCTGGGCTCGACCCTCGCGGCCGAGTCGAACCTCAGCCCGCTGGTCGTCGGCGTGGTGGTGTTCGTGCTGGCGGTGTTCGTCGGCTTCGAGCTGATCGCGAAGGTGCCGTCGCGGCTGCACACGCCGCTGATGTCCGGCAGCAACGCGATCTCGGGCATCACGATCGTCGGGGCGCTGCTGTGCAGCTACGCCGGCAGCGCGTTGGGCATCGTGCTCGGGGCGCTGGCGATCGTCTTCGCGACGGTCAACGTCGTCGGCGGGTACCTGGTAACCAACCGGATGCTGAAGATGTTCGACGGTAAGGAAGGTAAGGGGTAGCGGACGGCGCGAGAGCCCGCCGCCGCCCCGCTGCTCCCGAATCCCGCCCCGCTGGCCCGCACTTAGCCTCGACCAGCTTCTCCCCCAGACACCGCTGCACCATGCTCCTCGCAACCCTCGGCAACGACCTGCGGAACCTCGCCTACCTCGTGGCGGCGGTGATGTTCATCTTCGGGCTCAAGAAGCTCGGCCGCGTCGAGACGGCGGCCCGCGGCAACCTGCTCTCGGCCGGGGGCATGCTCGTCGCCGCCGTCGCCACGTTCTTCTACCTCAACGGCGACAACGCGCTGAGCCTGTTGTGGGTCGTGCCGGCGCTGGCGGTGGGCGCGGTCGCCGGCGCGGTGATGGCCAAGCGGGTCGAGATGACGCAGATGCCGCAGATGGTGGCGCTGCTCAACGGCTTCGGCGGCGTCGCGTCGCTGCTCGTGGCCGTGGCGGACTACGCCCACGGGCTCAAGCGCTACGCCGCCGCGGAGGACTCCGTGCGCGGCGTGCCGGCCGACATCGTTGCCGCGATGCCGGCCACGCTCTTCGGCCCGACGTGGGACACCGTGCTGGCCGTGGGGCTCGCCACCGTCATCGGCGGCGTGACCTTCACCGGCTCGCTGATGGCCTTCGGCAAGCTCCAGGGGGTGCGGTGGGCCCCCGACCAGCCGGTCCAGCTGCCGGGCCAACGCTTCGTCGTGTTCGGCCTGCTCGGGTTGGCGCTGCTGCTGTGCCTGGTCCTGATCGCCGCGCCGGGGGCCTGGCCCCTGCTGCTGGTCATGGCCTTGGTCGCGCTGGGCCTCGGCGTGCTGCTGGTCATCGGCATCGGCGGGGCCGACATGCCCGTGGTCGTCGCGCTGCTGAACAGCTACTCCGGCGTCGCCGCGGCGATGGCGGGCTTCGTGCTCGGCAACGTCGCGCTGATCGTCACCGGCTCGCTCGTCGGCAGCTCGGGCCTGATCCTCACCAACATCATGTGCAAGGCGATGAACCGCTCGCTCATGAACGTCCTCTTCGGCGGCATGGGGGCGACGCCTGCAGGCGGCCCTGCTTCAGCGGGGCTGCCCGAGTCCCAGGGCACCGCGACCGAGTCCAGCCCCGAAGACGCGGCGATCGTGCTCGAAGCGGCGCAGTCCGTCGTTGTCGTGCCGGGCTACGGCATGGCGGTCGCCCAGGCGCAGCACGCCGTCAAGGAGTTCGCCGCCGAGCTGCAGAACAAGGGCATCGACGTCACCTACGCCGTCCACCCCGTCGCCGGCCGGATGCCGGGGCACATGAACGTGCTGCTCGCCGAGGCCGGCGTCGAGTACGACGTGCTGCTGGACCTCGAGCCCGCCAACGCCAAGCTCGAAAACGCCGACGTCGCCCTGGTCATCGGCGCCAACGACGTGACCAACCCCGCCGCCCGACACGACCAGACCTCGCCGCTCTACGGCATGCCGATCCTCAACGTCGATTCGGCCCGCACCGTCTTCATCGTCAAACGCTCGCTGAACCCCGGCTTTGCCGGCATCCAGAACCCGCTTTACTTCCTCGACAACACCCGCATGGTCTTCGGCGACGCGAAAAAAGTCGTCACCGAACTCGTCGGCGAACTCGAGCAGATCTGATTTCCTGCGATGACCCGAAGACGTGACGACGGACCGCTGGTGTTCCCGCGTCCGCAGCGCATGGAGCTCCGCGGCGGCCGTCACACGACGACGCGCACGCCGCAAACCCGCATCGACCCCGGAGCGGTCCCCCGGCTGCAGGGCTACCGCCTCAGCATCGACGCCGAAAACGTCACCGTCACCGGGCACGACGCGGCGGGCGTGTTCTACGGGCAACAGACCCTCGACCTGATCCGGCGTCAACACCCCGATTGGTTGCCCCAACTGACGATCGACGACTGGCCCGACCTGCTCGTCCGCGGCTACATGCTCGACGTCAGCCGCGACCGCGTGCCGACGATGGCGACGTTCCGTGAGCTGATCGATCGGCTGGCGCTTCTGAAGTTCAACCAGCTGCAGCTCTACACCGAGCACACGCTGGCGTACGCGGGGCACAAGGAGGTGTGGCGCGACGCGTCGCCGATCACGTTCGACGAGCTCGCCGAGCTCGAAACGTATTGCGCCGCGCGGTTCATCGAGCTGGTGCCGTGCCAGAACCTGTTCGGCCACATGCACCGTTGGCTCCTGAAGCCGGGCTACGCCGACCTCGCGGAGACGCCCGACGGCTGGGACACGCCCTGGGGCTACCGCGAGAACCGGCCGCACTCGCTGAACCCGACCGACCCGCGGTCGTTCGCGCTGTCCGCCGACCTGATTGACCAGCTCGCCCCGCGGCTGCGGTCGGGGCTGTTCAACATAGGCTGCGACGAGACCAACGACCTGGGCCAGGGCCGAAGCCGGGCGATGGTCGAGCGGGTCGGCCGGGCCGAGGTGTACCTCGGCTACCTGACGAAGTTGTGCGGGCGGGTCGCGGCGCACGGCAAGACGCCGATGTTCTGGGGCGACATCGTGCTGGACCACCCCGAGCTCGTGCCGCGGCTCCCCGACGACGCGGTGCTGCTGAACTGGAACTACGAAGCGACGAAATCGTTCGACGAAGATTCGGCCCGCTTCCGGGGGGCGGGCGTGCGGTTCTACGTCTGCCCCGGGACATCCAGCTGGTGCTCGCTCGGTGGCCGGGGGCGCAACGCGGTGGACAACCTGCGCGACGCGGCGGAGGCCGGCATCGCGCACGGGGCCGAGGGCATGCTCATCACCGACTGGGGGGACCACGGCCACTGGCAGCCGTTTGCGGCGTCGTGGATCGGGCTGGTTTACGGTGCGGGCGTGGCCTGGGCGCTGGAGCCGAACCGTTCGGAGGAACCACTCGTGGACGCGGTCAGCCTGATCGCCGGCGACGAAAACGGCGACGAGCTCGGGTCGATTCTGTGGGACTTGTCGAACGCCTACCTCGGCGCGGGGCCGAAGTTCAGCAACCAGACGTTCTGGTTTTATCACCTGCGGAAGCCGTCCGCGTCGTTCGCGGACGAGCCGTGGGCCGAGCTGACGCCGGGCGACGTGGCGGGGGTGATCGAACGGCTCGACGCCGTGACGAAGCGGCTCGAAAACTACGAACCCGGCAATGCCGAGGCCACGCGGCTCGCCGACGAAGCGGCGTGGTGCGCCGCGGTCTCGCGTTGGGCGTGCCGCCGGGTCGGCCGGGTGATCACAAAACACGACCCGCTCGATACGCCGGAAGACGTCGCCGGTTTCACGGCGTTGGTCGATCGATTCCAAGCGTCTTGGCGGCAACGTTACCGCCCCGGCGGCCTGTCCGATTCAGTCGAAAAACTCACCGCCGTGTTGCGTAACGCGTGACCCTCACGGCCCGAACGACGCCTCGTCGTAACGCACCCGCACCGTCGTCGGCAGCAGGTAGTTCGCCCCGCGGTAGGCGTGCACCCGGCCCGAGACCAGGAACACCGCCTGATCGCCACGCTCGACGACCGTGTCCTCCATCAGCTCCAGCAGCCGGCACGGCAGCAGCAGCATCGGGGCCTCGGCCGCAGCGGGGTCGACGCCGTCGGCCTCGAAGGCGAACAGCATGTTCGTGTCCCCGCCCGTGATCCCACGGACCAGCCGGCCCGCGCGGTCGATCAGGTACTCGCCCTCGCGGCGTAGCGGCTCGGCCTCGTCGTCGTCGGGCCGGATGCCCCGCAGCGTCTCGTCGAGCTCGGCGTTGTACGCCGCCGCGACCGGGACGGTGTCGGGCCGGGTCGGCGCGGCGTCGCGGTCGTCGAGCATCCGCTCCATCAACTCGATCGGGTCCCCCCCCCCGGAAGTAGCCCCCCCGCCGCCGAAGGTGGCCGGGGTTTGGGGGTCCAGCGGCGCGGCGTCGAACGGCTCCTCGAACCCTCCCGCCGGCGCAGCATCTTCTGCGGCGGCCGCGGCCGCCTCGGCCGCGGCGAGGTCGTCGGCGTCGGCGGTTTGCCGGGTGCCCGAGATCGCCGTGGGCAGCAGGTAGTTGACCCCGCGGTAGGTGTGGACCTGCCCGGTGAGGGTGAAGCCCGCGTCCTCGCCCTGGCGCTGCTCGAGTGTGTCCTGCATCGACGCGAGCCGCTGGCACTTCTGCACGATCATCGGCCGGAGGCGCGGCTGGTCCGACCCCTCGATCACGTCGAACGCGAAGACCCAGTACGCCCCCTCGGCCACGGAGAGCAGCCGGCCCGGCCGCTGGATCACGAACTCGCCCTCGCGTCGCAGCTTCGGCAGCGGCTCGCCCGGCAGCACGCCGATCACCGCGGCGTCGAGGTCCACCGTGGCGGCCGGCACGTCCGGCGTCGCGTCTTCCGCGGCCGCCGGCGTCTCGGCCGGGCCGTCGTCCGGCGCGGCTTCGAGTTCCGCGACCAGCCGGTCGATCATCTCGCGCGGCGACTCGCGGGCCGGCTGCGCCGACGCCGCGGCGACCACAAGAACCGCCGTGATCGACGCCGCCAGCCGTACCACCTGCGTGAGCGATAGGGTCACCTTGTCGTCACTCCGTGTCGGGGGCGGACTCGATCTGCGAACGCAGGGGCCGCTGCGACGGCGGCACCGCGGGCTCGGGCATCGCCGACGGGTCCACCCGCCACGCCCGGCGGTCCACCGCCGACCAGCCGAACCCCAGCTCCCACTCCAGGCTCACCGTCACCCACCGCCGGCCGCTGTCGCTGGGCCGTAGCAGCTCGACCTCGCCGGTCCCGCCGCGGGACCGCACCGCGTAGACCTCGACCACCGGCAGGTCGTCGCCGCCGGCTTGCGGAACGAAACCCCCGGAAGCCCCCCCGGAAGTCGCCGCCTTTTCCGGATCGACCGGATTGCCGTCTTCGTCCAGCGTGACCGGCGTGACGCCGCGGGGCAGCCGGGCCTCGCCGCCGAGCTGCGCCGCGACCCGGGCGTAGGTCGCGTCGGTCGAACGCTCGGGCAGCACCAGCACGTACGGCCCGCCCACCGGGTCGCGCTGCAGGCCGTAACGGACCGCCACGGCCGCCATCTCCCGCACGTCCCCGGCGTTGGGGTTGTTGCGGGCCCAGTCGCCGTCCTGCGGCGGGATGTTGACGTACGACGGCGGGGTGCAGCCCAACATCGACGCGGCCAGCACGGAGGCGGCTATCCAATGGCAAACACATGTCCTCGGTATCGGCATCGGCATCTTCCTTGATTGCGTTGCGAACCATCGCAGTTTAACCGCCCGGCCCCAGCAGGATGGTGATCTCGATCGTCTGCGGGGTGGTCCACCGCTCGACCCGCGGGCCGGTCGCCTTCCAGCGGTACAACGCCGAGAGCAGCGGGCCGTCGACGTTGGCGAAGCCGGTGGACGCCGAGAGCTCGGCGTGCAGCACCGTGCCGTCGAGGTCGAACGTGATGCGGGCGACCGGGTTGGTCGGCGTCGACGACACGCGGGCCGCGGCGGAGAAGCGGGGCCGGAAGGTCTGGACCTCGAGTCCCGGCCCGACGAGCACGCCGCCGGGCCGGACGGCGAGGTTGTTCTCCAGCGTCGTCGCGTCGGCCTCGCGGTCGGCCCGCGGGGCCGACGTCGGACGGTCTTCGGGCTCGGCTTCGGCCGAAGCGACGGCGGGAGGAGTCGGCGGCACGGGTCGGGGCATGCGTAAGGGCTCGGCCTCGGCCTCGGCCTCGGGCGGGCCCGCCGCCAGCGCCCCGTCCTCGGACGAGTCGGGCAGGTCGATACCCTGCTCTGCTTCCGGGGGCGTAGGCGGCGACGCGGCGGCGGCCGGGGCCGACGCGGCCGCGCCCGGGTCTCGCGCCAACGGGGCCTCCGGCGTCGGCTCGGCCTCGGCCTGGACCTCGGGCTGCAGCGTCGGCCACGCCCGGGCCAACACCTCCTGGAAATCGTCGTACGCGATCCACGCCACCGTCAGCCGCTCGGGCTCGTCCTCCCGCCCCAGGGCCAGCGGCTCCGGAGGCTCGGCCTCGTCGGCCGCGACCACCCGCACGAACCACGCCGCCGTGTTGTTCGCCTCGAAAAGCCCCTCGTCGATATCCCCCTCGTCGTCGGTCGAGACGATCAGGTACGCCGCGTCGGACGCCAGCATCTCGGGCGCGATCACGAACGGGTGCGGCCCCGCCCGGTACGCCCCCCGACCCGGCAACGCCGCCAGCCGCGGCTGGCTGACCAGCGGCACGTCGTCGGCCGACAGCTCGTCGTCCACCGACAGGTACACCCGGTCGGCCCACAGGTCGTCGGGCGTCGCCACGGGGCTGCGGTTGACGACGTCGAACCGCAACGACGCGGGCCGGCCGAGGACCACCTCCTCCGGCCCGCGGACGTTACGTACCGCCAGGTCCGGGTGCGTCGCCCGGCGGACGGTGAGGCGTGCCGGGGTAGGCAACGCCTCGGCCGGGCCGCGGTAGACCACGAAGTATTCGCCCGGCGGCACGTCCAGCGGCAGCGACGCTTCACGCGGCGACGCGCTACGGCTCTGCCCCGGCGCGAGCGGCCGCGCCTGGGTCCACGACGCCAGGCGGACCGCCTCGCCGTCCAGCGTCGGCGTCGTCGAGAGCCAGAGCTCGTCCCGCCAGCCGCCCCGCCGCCAGCCCGCGTCCGCGGCGTTGCCCAGCCGCAGCCCGACCGCCAACATGCCGCCGGCCGCGACGTCTTGCGGCGCGTCGATCGCCTCGACCCGCAGCCGCGCCGCCGCCGCCGGCTCGATCCACAACCCCCGGCTGTCGTACGCCGCGATCCCCCCCGGCCCCGCGACCCGCGCCACCAGAAAACCCGGGCCCGACACCCCGGCCGGCGCGTCGGCCCGCAGACTCATACGTTCGCTCCAGGCCGCTTCCGCATCGGCCGTGAACGCTTTCCAGACCAACGGCAGGTCGTCGTCGTCGAACCGCCGATCGGCCGACCACCGCAGGTCGACGACCCACGCTCCGACCGGACCGCCGACCGACATCACCTCGATGACCGCCGCCAACGGCCCCGCTTCGTCCACCGCGTCGGACGTGTCTTCGGTGATGCATAGCGATAGCTCCACGGGCTCGCCACCCCCTCTGGAAGCCCCCGCCAGCACCCGCACGCCCGCCGGCAGCGCCGCGGCGTGCAGCAACACCGCCGCGACGAACGCCGCCAGCAGCGGTGCCGCGGCCCGCGCCCCGCTCGCCGGGCGTTTACCCGCCACCCGCGTCGCCTCCTCCGCCGTCTTCGACCGGCGGGCCGACCAGGCTCACGTTCCGCAGCCCCGCCCGCTCGATCCGCTGGATGAGTTCGAAGAGCACCGGCCCGCGGTCGGCCGTGCCCTCGGCCGCCTGGCTGACGAACAGCGTCGGCGACGCCGGGTCCGCCGCGAGGTCACGCAGCAGCGTGTCCAACGCCGCGCCGCCGATCGGTCGGCCGTCGTAGATCAGTTCCCCCGCGCCGTCGATCGTCAAGACCTCGACCGCCGCCCCCGCGGCCGACCCCCCGCCGCCGGCCACCGGGCTCAGCTCCACCGCCAGCGTGTCGGCCCGCACCATCACCACGAAGCTGTAAATAAAAAACGTCAGCAGCAGGAACACCACGTCCAGCAGCGGCATCATCTCCAGCCGCGGGGCGAGAAAATCGGTGCTGCCCGATCGGGTCCGCGTGCGGCTCATCCCTTCATCTTACGCCGACCTCCCTCATGCGAAGCCCACGGACGGTATCCGTGGGCCGCCCAGCCACGCAACGGCTGGGCTTCGGGGTCACACGACTTCAGACCTTTGCGTAGTCCAAAGGGGGATCACCCATGGCGGTCACGCGTCGCCCATCAGCCGGGCGCGGGCGGCTTCATATTTGGCCAACGTGTTGCGGACCACGTCGTCGGGCAAGGCCGGGCCGGGCGGCCGCTTGTCCCACCGGCCCGCGGCGACGAGCGACTCGAGGTGGTTGCGGACATATTGCTTGTCGAAGCTCGGCGGGTCCTCGCCGACACGGTAGCCGTCGGCCGGCCAGAACCGCGAGCTGTCGGGCGTCAGCGCCTCGTCGATCAAAATCGGTTCTGCGTCGGGCAGGTCGGCCCCGGACGCGTCGATGGGGATACCGAATTCGAGCTTCGTGTCGGCCAGCAAGATGCCGCGCGGCTCGGCGTGGGCGTGGGCCAGGCGGTACACCGCCAGGGTCCAGTCGCGCAGCTTCTCCATCAGGGCCCCGCCGACCCGCTCGGCCGCGCGATCGAAGCTGATGTTCACGTCGTGGCCCTCGGCGGCTTTCGTCGCGGGGGTGAAGATCGGCTCGGCCAACCGCTCGGACCGCCGCAACCCCGACGGGAGTTTCACGCCGCAGACCTCGCCGCTCGCTTCGTACTCCCGCCAGCCGCTGCCGGCGAGGTAGCCGCGGGCGACGCACTCGATCGGCACCACCCGGCACCGCCGGCCCAGCATCACCCGGCCGCGGACGGCGTCACGCTGCGTATCGGTGAGGTCTGCCACGTCGTCGGCGTCGGTCGAGACCAAGTGGTGGCCGAAGCGGCCGTCCAGCCGTTCGGCGATGAGCCCGAACCAGAACGCCGACAGCTCGGTGAGCAACGCCCCCTTGCCCGGCACCGGGGTGGGCATCACCACGTCGTACGCCGAGATCCGGTCCGAAGCGACCAGCAGCGTCACGGGGGTGCCGTCGGTTGCCGTGGCGTCGTAAACGTCGCGGACCTTGCCCCGGCGGGGGTGAGGCAGCGGCAGGTCGAATCGATTGGCTGGGTCATCCATCAAACGTTTCCGGGTGACGAACCTTAACCCGTTGCGGTCGGCCCGTCCCGGGAGCCGGCCTATGCTATCTGTTGCAACAGATAAAAGGTTCAGCCCATGCCACCCCCCACCCTCCAGAGCGAGCTCAAGAAACGGCAGCCGTTCGACTGCCCGGCGGAGGAGGCGTACCTCAACCTGGTGCGGACCGCGGGCGTGCTGAGCGGCGAGTTCGCGGCGTTGTTCAAGGCCCACGGCCTGTCGGAGTCGACCTACAACGTGCTGCGCATCCTGCGGGGCGCGAAGCGCGGCGAGTCGGCCGAGGGGCTGCCGAGCCTGGAGGTGGCCGAGCGGCTGGTCACGCGGGTGCCGGACATCACCCGGCTGGTGAACCGGCTGATCGAGGCGGGCCTCGCTTCACGCTGCCGGGCCGACGACGACCGCCGGGTCGCGCGGGTGAGTATCACGCCGGCGGGGCTGGAGGTGTTGCGGCGGCTCGACCGGCCGGTACGTCGCCTGCACACCCGCCAGCTCGGGCACCTCGGCGCCGAAGAGCTGGCGACGCTGAACCGGCTGCTCGAGAAGGCGCGACGGGCCCCGGGCTAGGGCAGAACCGGTTTATCTCCGCGTTTGCCGGGAGGGCGAGGCTCCAGCCGAGCCGCGTGTGGCAGAAACGTGGCGGCTCGGCTGGAGCCTCGCCCTCCCGATAACCCCAAGCCGCTGCTACAGAAGAATTGCGTCTGCTCTGATCAATCCGGGCTCGTTTTTTTCCCGGGGGTTGACGCGTTGACGGCATCTGCCTATTAATTGTTTGAACAAGTAATGGCGGCTCACGTCCGGCCGCCGCCGCCCCCCCTCGGCCCCAAACCCGAAGAAGAACAAGGAGAACCGCCGTGTCCGAAACCAACGTCCGCCTCCACGAGCTGATCGACTATGTCCGCAACGGCCGCATCATGGACGCCATGCGCGAGTTCTACGCCGACGACGTCGTCATGACCGAGCCCGCCTACGGCGACACCGTCGGCCTGCCCGCCAACCTCGAACGCGAAGAGAAGTTCGTCGCCTCCGTCAAAGAGTTCAAGAACTTCACCGCCGACGCCGTGGCGGTCGGCGACGGCGTCGGCTTCTACGAGAACGTCATGGACTGGGTCGACGTCGACGGCAACGACGTCCACGTCGAACAGGTCGTCGTCCAGAAATGGAAGGACGGCAAGATCGTCAACGAGCGGTTCTATTACGACACCGGCAACTGAGTCGGGGATGCGTTACGGTTCCACCGCCGCCCGTCGGGTCGTCCCGGCGGGTTTTTTCGTGACGCCGGAGCCGAAACGTCGTGTGGAAGGTCAAGCTCACCCTGCTGTTCGCCGCGTCGCTGACGGTGCTGTCCAACGCGGTGATCGCGCCCGCCTTGCCCAGCATCGCGCGGGCTTATCCGGGGGCGTCGGGCGTGGCGATCAAGCTGCTGGTCACGCTGCCGGCGTTGGCGATCGCGTTGCTGGCGCCGGTGTCCGGGGTGATGGCGGACACACTCGGCCGCAAGCGGCTGCTGCTCGGCTCGGTGGCCGTGTTCGTCGTGGCGGGCGGGGCCGGGCTCGTCTTGGACGGGGTGCCGGCCCTGCTGGTCAGCCGGTTCGCGCTCGGGCTGGGGGTGGCCGGGGTGATGACGGCCTCGACGACGCTGGTGGGCGACTATTTCCGCGGGCCGCAGCGGGAGGCGTTCATGGGGCTGCAGTCGGCGTGCATGGCCTTCGGCGGCCTGATCTTCGTCAGCGCCGGCGGCGCGCTGGCGGGGCTGGGCTGGCGTTACCCGTTCGCGGTGTACCTCGCGGCGTTGCCGCTGCTGTTCGTGGCCGCCGTCGTGCTGCGGGAGCCGGACCGCGATACAGCAGACAGCAAGGCATCGGCGACGGAAGATGAAGCGAAAACCAGCCCCGCCACCGTCGCCCTGATCTTCGCTCTCGGGCTGGTCGGCATGGCGATGTTCTACCTCGTGCCGGTGCAGGTACCGTTCCTCGTAGTCGACGACTTCGGCGGCCGCGAGCTCACCGGCGGGCTGGCGATCGGGGCCTGCACCTTGGCGTCGGGGCTGATCGGCCTGCGGTACCGCGTGCTGGCGGCACGGCTCGGGCCGTGGGGCGTGGCGGCGGCGACCTACGCCCTGATCGCGCTGGGCTACGCCGCGGTTTGGCGGTCGCCAAGCCTGCCGTGGCTGCTGGCCGCCCTCGCGTTCGCCGGCCTCGGCACGGGGCTGATCCTGCCCAACGTCAACGTCTGGCTGCTCGCCGTCGCCCCCGAACGCCTCCGCGGCCGGCTGGTCGGCGGCCTGACCGCCGCGATCTTCCTCGGCCAGTTCCTCAGCCCCGTGTTCACCCAACCCGTCATCGATCGGACAGACCGCATCACGTCGTTCGGCATCGTCGCGGCGGTCGCGCTACTGATCGCAGCGGCCTTGGCCGGCCCCGCCTGGCGACACCGGCCGACGCGCAATTAGGCCGACCAGTGCCCCTCGGCCGTCATCGCCGCCTCCGCCCCGTCTTCCTGCTCGGCGAGCCAACGCTCCGCGTCGATCGCCGCCTTGCACCCCATCCCCGCCGCCGTCACCGCCTGCCGGTACACGCTGTCCGCCACGTCCCCCGCCAGGAACACCCCCGGGACCTCCGTCGTGCTGCGGTACGGGTCCTCCAGCTTGAGGTAGCCCGCCTCGTCGGCCGACAGCTGCCCGTCCAAAAACCCCGTGATCGGCGTGTGCCCAATCGCCAGGAACAGCCCGCCGAGATCGAGGTCCCTCTCTTCGTGCGTCTGGTTGTTGACGATCCGCACCCCCGTGATCTTCTCGTCGCCCAGCACGTCCACCACCTCCGTGTGCCACATCACCTCGATCTTCTCGTGCTCCAGCGCCCGCTTCTGCATGATCTGGCTCGCCCGCAGCTCGTCCCGCCGGACAAACATCACCACCTTCGACGCAAACTTCGCCAGGTACGTCGCCTCCTCCACCGCCGAGTCACCCCCCCCCACCACGCCCAACACCTTGTCCCGGAACATCGGAAGCGCCCCGTCGCACACCGCGCAGGCGCTCACCCCCCCGCCGCTCGACGCCAGCCGCAGCTCGTTCTCCAGCCCCAGCCAGTTCGCCTTCGCCCCCGTCGCGATCACCACCGCGTCGGCCAACACCTCCAACGGCGTCTCCCCGTCCCCCGTCACCCGGAACGGCCGCTCCGACAGATCCACCTTGCTCACGTTCTGAAACACGTTGAACAGCCCGTAGTTCATGTCCAGCTCGTCCCCCGACTTCACCCCCGCGTCCGTCACCACCCGCGTGTCGAACCGCATCGCCTGCTTGAAAAAGTCCCCCATCATCTCCGGCCCCGTCCGCCCGTCCGGGTACCCCGGGTAGTTCTCCACCTCCGTCGTCAGCATCAGCTGCCCCCCCGGCATCAGGTCCTTGCCCGCCGCCCGCCCCGGAAACACCAACGGCCGAAGGTTCGCCCGCGCCGCATAGATCGCCGCCGTCCACCCCGCCGGCCCCGACCCGATAATCACCAGCTGCTCACGCCGCGTCTCTCCACCAGAACTCGAGGGGTTGTCGTTGGCCATACCGGCATCTTAGAACAGCCGCCGCCCCGTTGAAACCCGACCCCCCCGCCTAAACTTCACGCCACGCCTCACCCTCCACTTCCGGGAGCCCACATCTTGCACCCCCTCGACGCCGCCCTGCTCCGGGCGTGGGACACCCACGTCACCCCCCGCCTCGCCACCCCCCAAGGCCGCGCCCAACTCACCCGCCGCCTCACCCACTTCTTCCCCCAGCGCAGTGAAAAATCCCGGGGGAAATTCCGGGGGCTCCGCTCCTTCACCCTCACCCTCCGCGCCAACGACCGCCGCCTCCCCGACCACAACACCGCCGGCGCCGTCTTCCTCACCCCCGACGCCGTCGCCCGATACTGCGCCCCCCTCCACCTCCCCCCGCCCGGCCACTCCCGCACCGACACCGCCCACCTCCTCGGCGTCGGCCCCTCCGCCCTCCCCGCCCGCGTCCGCGCCGGCCACCTCATCAAACACACCCCCTACCCCCGCCCCTCCACCCGCTCCGGCAACTACCCCGGCGACCCGCCCCGCCCCCACGTCCACTTTTACGCTCCCCCTCCCGATCACCTCATCCACCCCGTCCCCGACGTCCAATCCGCCGACTGGGGCCACCTCAACCAACACCTCCACGACCGCCCCCGGAACCTCCCCCGTCAGACCTGTTTAACGGGTGACGCGCAGCGTCCCTCGTCCGCATCCACCAGCACCGCTTCCGGGGGGTGGCAACAAACCCTCTTCCGCACCGTCCGCCAACT
The DNA here is from genome assembly GCA_039025315.1 of Planctomycetota bacterium. GTDB lineage: Bacteria > Planctomycetota > Phycisphaerae > Phycisphaerales > Phycisphaeraceae > Algisphaera. The sequence goes on from JBCCOP010000023.1 coordinate 25,967, forward strand.
CCGCCCCCACGACCCCAAACCCCAATACGAACGCTTCGAGTGGCTCTGCCCCGATTGCCCCCCGGAAACCGACCCACTCGCCCAACGCCTCTACTGGCCCTTCCGCCCCCTCAACCTCCCCGCCTACCTCAACTTCGACTTCCACCAACTCTCCCCCGAACTCCCCCCGCAAGCGATCGAACAAATCCAAAATCACCAATCAAACATCCAAAACCCCCTGACTCCCGGCTTCACCTGCCGCCGCTGCCTCCAACGCCGGTTCGGCGGCCAAGGCCTCACCTACGAATCCACCGAATTCACCTCCCACAACGGCAAGGGCCGTTCTTCCGGGGGCAAAAACACCTGGCACCTCTTCATCCAACGCCTCACCCTCGGCCTCCTCACCGGTAACGAAGTCCCCCGC